>JAJZTT010000148.1 GCA_021848705.1 Pseudomonadota bacterium | reverse complement strand
CGTCTACGAGATAATTCCCTTCCTCGTTCCTCCTGACGAAACCCTGGATATCCAGATTTTCCACCTGGGCCGGAAATGCGGCAGAAGGGGAAGGGGAGATGCTGGTCGCTTCCATTTTTTCCCCATCCGGGCGACCGGACACGATCACTTCGCTTCCAGGCTTCACAGGAGACGCGGACCGGATGCGCAACCCGCCGATCCGGAAAAAGTTTCCTTGCGCCGATTCGACCTGTCCGGATACGGTTGCGGTTCCGGTAGGGGGAATCGATTCGATCCTGGAAGCCAGAATGGCGCCGTCAGACATCCTGAAGCCGCTTACCCTGACATATCCTCCGGCAAAAGCCTTTCCTGAAATCACGGTCCGTCCCGTCGCGATCACGATCTGACCGAGTACATGCAGACGGTGATCAGGTCCCACCGAGGATACCTGGCCGACAACCGGGTCCACCACCGAGATGCGGCTGGCAAATAGCTTCCCGTTCCGGCGCTCGGCGATCACCGTCACGACCTCGCCCACGGAAAGATCCTTTTCGCTCCCCGGACGGGCGTCGATTTCCACCGGGGTGTCCGGGCCATATTCCACTTCCAGTCCGTTGACGAAAATGCTGCCGAAATCGGTGATCACTCCGACGATTCCGGTTCCGCCGATTCCCCCTGCATGTCCCGTGCCGCCGATCCCTCCCTTTCCGCCCGTGCCGGCTGAAAAGGCGGGACAAGACAGGGAAAGAAGGGCTGCAAGCAGGATTTTCCCGAATTCATTTCCCTTCATTCGAATCCTCCTGCCCGGCGCTGTAGAAATAGGTGCCGAAATTCATCCTGAAGTTCGCATCTTCCGCACCGGAATCCCTCTTCTGGAGTTCCATCGCCCGCCGGTTGACTGCATGCAGGGCCTGCATGCCGAGTTCCTTCGACAGGGCGGCCAGTTCATCGACCGATTCCTTGGAAAGGCTGTCGTAATGCACGCTCCGATCCAGGAAGGGGGGTCTGATTCCCAGCAGGTTGTGCGCGGCAGCGGAAAGATGGTCGTGCAGGTTTTCCCCGAAATAGAACGCCTTTTCCTCGAAGCCGTTCTCGGGGACGAAGGCATCGGTGTTGAGGCAGACCATCCCCTGATTGTCCATCCTCGCCACCCCGATCCTCAGCCATTCGTCCAGGACGACCCGGGAGCGCATGTCCTTGCTGACCAGGGAAACCAGATGTTCGAAGGAGGAGTCGCCTCCCTCGCTCGCCAATCTGGGGAGCGGCTTGTGGTGACCTTCTGCGTCGAGGAAAAGGGCGTTGCTGGTCCAGAGGGCGACGAGCTGTGCGCCGAGGGATACGGATGGCATCGGAGTGAATCCGGAAGGTCCCTCGCCCCTCAATTTCTTCACGTCCTTCCTGTGGACTCCGGAGAGCAGGCTCACCCTGCTGTCGGTCTGCCGCTTCTTATCCAGACAGAATTCCCTGTCAGCCACTTCGACATAAATCGATTTCAGAAGGTTCGCCAGGTAGGGATAAGTGACCGAGTTGGCGAGAAGCAGTTTCACCAGGGGATGAAGCACGCGGCGCAGGGCGGATACCAGCGCAGGACAAGGGGCTGCCGCAACGGGAAGGTTGGAATCGTTCATGAAGGTATTTTACCTCAGCGTGTGAAATTTTCACACGTATCCTTTACGCTCTGGCGGGATTGGGATAAGATGCGATCCGGGGGAAAAATTCCCACGTAAAGTGCGGCAGGGAAGGATGGGCTCCGGAAAGGAAGGGATCATGAATTGCGCCTACAAGAATGCGAAGCTCCACGAATGCTTCGGAGCGAACCGGGCGGAAGCGGAGCGCTTCATTCACAGCAGGTTTCTGATCGCCCATGGCGCGAAGCTGAAGAGCGTCATGCCTAGATTGCTCGCGGTTCGATCCGTGCGGGACGAATTGCTTGGCGTGCTCGGTTTCCGCTGTGCGGCTCGGGAAAGATTGTTCCTCGAAAACTACCTCGATCAGCCGATCGAGCAGGCCATCCGGATGCTTGCAGGAAAGACTGCAGCCCGCTCGGCAATCGCCGAGATCGGAAACCTCGCGGGAAATTGCCCGGGAGCGATCCGGGGCGGCGTGGTTTCTCTCGTGCTGAAAAAACTGCACGAGGAGGGATACGAGTGGGTCGTCTTCACCGGCACCAACTCCCTGAGAAACGGCCTCAAAAAGCTGGGCCTTCATCCGGTCGAAGTATGCAGGGCGGGAAGGGAGAGACTGCCTGAAGAGGAGCGGGGAAACTGGGGATCCTATTTCGACAACCGACCCGCCGTGATGATCGGGAATGTCCGGGAGGGTCTTGTCGCGCTCTATCCGAGGAGAATGGGGCTGGCAGGAAGGAGATGGACTTCGGGGTAGGGATCCAGGGTTCTTTCCAGGAATTCCCGCATGTTCGGGGTGGAACCTGAAGTATAGAAGACGGCATTCCCCTTCGAGCCGCCGGACTCCATCCTTCCTTCCAGAACCCTGGAAAGCTGGCGGGCGATCGCAGCGGAAGGCTCGATCAAGGTGACTCCGGGCCCCGCGATCGTCGCGATCTGCGCGGAAAGGAAAGGGTAATGAGTGCAGCCCAGCACGATCGTGTCAACGCCTTCGGACAGTCCGGGGCGCAGATATTTTTCCAGCAGGATCCGGGTCGAATCCTCCTCGAATTTTCCACTTTCCACCTGCTCGACAAGCCCGGGGCAGGGCTGCAGGATGATCCTCACTCCTTCCCCGAACATCCTGCAAAGATACTCCACCGAAGGGCTGGCGATGGTCTTCGCGGTCGCCATGACCAGGACTTTCTTGGAGCGGGTACGGGAAGCGGCCGGCTTGATGGCGGGCTCCATGGCGACGATCGGGATCGAATGAAGGGAGCGCAGCTTTGCCGATGCGACCACGCTCACCGTATTGCAGGCGAGCACGATCGCCTTCGCGCCTCTGGAAACCATGAAGGAGGCGATTTCGATGGCGCGGGATTCGATGAACGCCTCATCCCTGTCGCCGTAGGGGGCATGTCCGCTGTCGGCTACGTAGAGGAAGGATTCTCCTGGAAGCACATCCCGAAGCGCCTTCAGGACGGACAGGCCGCCGACGCCTGAATCGAAGACGCCGATCGGTCCGGAGGATTCCGGTGCGGTGAAAAGCAAGGCAGCCTGCGCAGTCATGTCGGATCGAAACAAAAAACCGCATCTGCGGCGATTTGGATTGTAAGCCCATGCAGCGCAAAGTCAATGGAAACGGCCTGCGCGGGGATCGATTCTTCAGGATTTCCGGGAATCGCCCTTGAACTAGATGTCGGCCTCGGCCTGGTCTCCATGATCCTCGATCCAGTTTCTCCTCGCCTGGCTTTCGTGTTTCGACATCAGCATGTTGAGGGTGGCGACGGCCTCATTCATGTCTCCGACGGAAATCTTCATCAGGCGCCGGGTGTCCGGGTTCATGGTGGTGTCCCAAAGCTGCTCGGAACTCATCTCCCCCAGGCCCTTGAATCTGGAGACGGAATGATTCTTCGCCCCTTCCTTGCGCAGCCTGTCGAGGATCGCGTCCAGCTCCGCTTCGTCGAGGGCGTAAAATTTTCGCGGCGGCTTTTTTCCCTGGGCCGCGGTGTCGATCCGGAACAGCGGGGGTTGCGCCACAAAGACATGGCCACGCTCGACGAGTTTCGGGAAATGTCTGAAGAAAAGCGTGAGGAGCAGCACCTGGATGTGCGCGCCGTCGACGTCCGCGTCCGCCATGATGCAGATCTTCGAGTAACGCAACGAAGTAAGATCGGGATCGGATTTCGCGTCGTGCGGGTCCACCCCGATCGCCACCGCGATGTCGTGAATCTCGTTGTTGGCGAAAAGGCGCGATGCTTCCTGCTCCCAGGTGTTGAGCACCTTGCCCCGAAGCGGCAGGATCGCCTGGAATTCCTTGTCACGTCCCATCTTGGCGGAACCTCCCGCCGAATCCCCTTCGACCAGGAAAAGTTCGGTACGGGAAGCATCCTTCGATTCGCAATCGGTGAGTTTTCCCGGCAATACAGCGACCCCGGAACTTTTCTTCTTTTCCACCTTCTGAGCGGATTTCAGCCGGTTCTGTGCCTGGCGGATGGCGAGTTCTGCGAGCCTCCTTCCGAATTCGACATGTTCGTTGAGCCACAGTTCGAAAGGATCCGATACGGTTCCAGACACCAGTTTCACCGCCTCGCGGCTGGAAAGCCTCTCCTTGGTCTGCCCCTGGAACTGAGGGTCGAGGATTTTTGCGGAAAGCACGAAGCTCGCCCGTCCGAAGAGATCTTCGGAAATCAGCTTCACCCCTTTCGGAAGCAGGTTGTGGTGCTCGACGAAATTTTTCATGGCCTGGAAAACTCCTTCCTTCAGGCCCGATTCGTGGGTGCCGCCCGCAGGCGTGGGGATCAGGTTGACATAGGATTCGCGGCTGACCGATCCTTCCTCGGTCCATGCGATCACCCAGGAAGCTCCTTCCCCTTCGGAGAATTCAGCCGATTTCGAGGAATGCCGCTCCCCCTCGAAATAGGGGACGACCGGCTCGACGCCATCGAGCATCTCTCCTAGGTAGCCCTTCAGTCCATCCGGATAGGACCAGGTCTTCTTCTCCCCGGTTTTCGCAACGATGAGCGTGACGCTGATGCTGGGAAGGAGCACCGCCTTCGATCTCAGCAACCTTTCCAGTTCGGCAAGCGGAATGACCGGGGAATCGAAAAAAACAGGGTTGGGGCGGATATGGAGCGAAGTGCCTGATTTCCTTCCGCAGGTGCCGGTTTTTTCGAGGGGGGAGGCCACATCTCCGTTCTCGAAACCAATCTTGTGGATCCCGCCTTCCCGCATCACGGTGACATCGAGCCGCAGCGAGAGCGCATTGGTGACCGAAACCCCGACGCCGTGCAGTCCTCCGGAAAAACTGTATGCTCCTCCGGATTTCTTGTCGAATTTCCCGCCGGCATGCAGCCTCGTGAAGACGACTTCCACGGTGGGCACCCCTTCTTCCGGATGAATCCCGACCGGAATGCCGCGTCCGTTGTCCGCAACGAGGACCGAATTGTCCTCGTGGAGCGTCACCTCGATCCTGTCTGCGAATCCTGCGAGTGCTTCGTCGGATGCATTGTCGATCGCCTCCTGCACGATGTGCAACGGGTTTTCCGTCCTCGTGTACATGCCGGGGCGCTGCCGCACCGGTTCCAGCCCCTTCAGGACGCGGATCGATTCCTCGCTGTACTTTTCCGCCATTTCAGGTGCCCGGCCTGGATGCGTGTTCGCGGGTGGCGTGGAATTCCAGATCGGGCCAGCGTTCCTGGACGAGTTCCAGATTCACCCTGGAAGTCGCGAAATAGGCGAGGCTTCCTGCCGCGTCATGCGCCACCTGATTGGCGAGGGATTTTTCGAATTCCTCGAGTTTTTTCGGATTCTTAGAGGTCACCCAGCGCGCGGTATGGATGGAGGAATGCTCGAATACGGCATCCACACCGTATTCGGATTCAAGCCTGTGCGCCACCACCTCGAACTGCAGCACGCCGACCGCGCCCAGCACGATGTCGCCGCCGGATAGCGGCTTGAAGACCTGAACCGCGCCTTCTTCCCCGAGCTGCTGCAAGCCCTTGTGGAGCTGCTTGATCTTGAGCGGATTCCTGATCCGGGCCACCCTGAACAGTTCGGGAGCGAAATAGGGGATCCCGGTGAAGGAGAGCATTTCTCCCTCGCTGAAGCTGTCGCCGATCTGCACATTGCCGTGATTGTGCAATCCGATGATGTCGCCAGGGTAGGCTTCCTCGATCTGTTCCCTCTGGTGGGCCATGAAGGTGATGACGTTGGAAATCTTGATGTCGCGTCCCAGGCGCAGATGCCGTATCTTCATGCCCCGCTCGAAGCGCCCTGAACAAACCCTGAGGAAGGCGATGCGGTCGCGGTGCATCGGGTCCATGTTCGCCTGGATCTTGAAGACGAATCCGGAGAAGGCGGGCTCGATTGGCGATACTTCGCGGAAGGTCGCATCCCGCGGCTGCGGGGCCGGTGCCCAGTCCACCAGCGCGTTCAGGATCTCGCGAACGCCGAAATTGTTGATCGCTGAGCCGAAGAAAACCGGGGTCTGGTTGCCTCTCAAGAATTCTTCCAGGTCGAATTCCGGGGAGGCGCCGCGAACCAGTTCCACTTCCATCCTCAACTGCTCGACTTCCATCGGGAAAAGCTCGTCGAGGAGCGGATTGTCCAGTCCCTTGATGGTCTCGTATCCCTGTTTCGCCTCGGACTGCCCCGCTTCGAAGAGCAGGATTTCATCCCTGAGGAGATGGTAGACTCCGCGGAAGAATTTTCCCATGCCGATCGGCCAGGTGACGGGAGAGCACTGGATTTTCAGCACCGATTCCACTTCATCCAGGAGCGAAACCGGATCTCTTGCCTCGCGGTCCATCTTGTTCATGAAGGTGAGGATCGGGGTCTGCCTCATCCTGCAGACGTTGAGGAGCTTGATGGTCTGCTCTTCCACGCCCTTGGCCGCGTCGATCACCATCAGGGCGGAATCGACAGCGGTCAGCACGCGGTAGGTGTCCTCGGAGAAGTCTTCGTGGCCCGGGGTGTCGAGCAGGTTGACGATGTGCTCGCGGTAGTCGAACTGCATCACCGAGCTTGCGACCGAGATGCCGCGCTCCTTCTCGATGTCCATCCAGTCCGAAGTCGCGTGACGTCCGCCCTTCCTGCCCTTCACCGTTCCGGCGAGCTGGATCGCGCCGGAAAAGAGCAGCAGCTTTTCGGTCAG
>JAJZTT010000147.1 GCA_021848705.1 Pseudomonadota bacterium | reverse complement strand
TTACGATTTCCCCGACAGGTTGCGGGCCCGCAGATTGACGGTATGAGCTGTAGGCGTAGGCTCGATCCTGTTCGCGCTTCGCCTCCTGCCGCCCCTCGGTTTTGTTGACCAATCCGACGATGATCTCCAGCAGGTAGCCGTGGCTCTTGAGGGGGAGCGTCAGGCGATCGCGCTTGGCGAGGATCTCGTCCAGTGCGATCGACCAGGTGTCGACCGGTGCCGCCCAGATCCGACCGGCCCGCTCGATGCGCGCCGCCTCGATCAGAGGCAACAACTCGCCCAGGAGCGATGCCAGGCGATCCATAGAGAGCTGCCGGCTCGCCGGACGGAAAAGGGCGACGTACTGGATGAGCTGCTTGCCGAGCGGCGCAGGAAGGCGGAGGGCTGTCATCACCGCATCGCGCGCCCCTTCGTGCCCGAGCAGCACATCGAGGCTCGCGATCGCGCCGCAGGCAGGGCAGGAGAGCTTCACGACGCATCTCCTTTATTAAGCAAATTGTCCTGCTGCATAGAAGTGATGAGAGCTTGAAGCGCCGCATGAGTGCGATGACTTCTTCCTCCTCCCCGACCAGGAGAGCAAAATTCGACCGTCGCATAAGCTGGCTTCCCGGTTAAAGGATCATTCCCCTCAATTGCTACAATGACATCCCCATCTTCTTGTTGAGTGAGGCGAAGCACTCCGCAATTCATATCCCCTTGCCTGGAAGTGCGAAATTTACTCATCAATGCCATCCTTCCGCGGCTGACCACGATTCGAGCACCTTTCCGGCTTTGATTCCGTGACCGTCACAGGCATTGATCGCCTCGCAGATTCGGAGCTTCGAGGCATAGGAATTTGCCACGAAGACCATTTTCACTGCAGCCCTACGAACATCGTCTGTGAGCTTGGCTTGGAACGAGATGACATTCCTCCACGCCCCGGATTGATTGATTTGCAGGATCCGGTCGTTCATGGCAGCCCCACGATATGAGAAGGAGCGATGAACTGGACGAGAATATTGGTCTGCTCCTCGTCGAGCTCGATGGGGTCCGGGAGGATGCCGAACAGCAGGATGGTGTGATCCGATGTGCGTGCTACCCGAAACCGTCCCTTTTCGGCCGTTTTTTCAGCAGGCTTTTGCGGGATTTTTGGCGAAGCTGCTGGAGGGGTTGCGGGCTTGCTTTTGGGGCCCGGAATATCGAGATAGAGAACCCCGTCCTTCTGTATCAGCAGATCTCTCTTGATCAATCCACTGACCAGTCCGCTGATATTGTTGATGGGCTTTCCCAGCACTTTCGAAATCTCGCCCGTCGTGGACCCGGGATGCTGAGCGACATATTCCATCACCTGCTCGGTGGTGGTTTTGTGCTGTTCCTTTTCAGGAGCGACAGCAGGCTCGGCATTTTCCGGAGCAGATGTCTCGGGAGAAGCAGACGCACCCCATACCTGCATTCCTTCCAGCGTAATGCAGACCGTGTTTCCTTTTCCTCCGGAATAGGAAACGTATCCTTGTTCCTTCAGCTGCGCGAGCTCGCTCGAAAAGTCCCTGGGAGATACGCCTGCCGGCATTTTCCCGAAGAGATCCTGCCTCGAAATCCCGTTCTCGTTCTCGCATGACAAAAGGACGGATCCGATGATCTGCGCAACATCTTTTTTCTCAAACACGCTGAGATCCATGATCAGTGCCCCCTCTCTACCCACATCACCTGACAGCCGTGCGCGACCATGCACATGACCCTGGAATGAACGCCCCCTTCGTGCTGGCTACCTATTTCGGCTGCAAGGCCGTCCTCGACGAACCGCACCAGTTTGGCCGACGTCTCGACCAGGATCTTCGGACGCGACCCTTCGACGTCTACGGTGTACGCCGAGAGGCCGTTTTCGATGCACCAGGCAAGACCTTTGCGTGCCTGGTCGATGTTTCCGAGGATGCGGTCCATGTTGGGGACCGCCCGTTTTTCCATTGCTTTTTCAACTGCTGTCAGCATGATGATCTCCTGTTGTGTATGCATGCCTGGCATGCTTTCCAGTGCCTCAACGCCCGCGGACTGCAGGTGGGAATGGGCGCAGAATGATATTCCCTGCATTTCTGCATAGTGATGCGCGCCACCAGATGAGGACATACCACCTGCCCGTAAACCTGGACGACCTTCGCGCCGAACTTCTCGGTACGCGAAGGATATTTCCCTCCAAGGACCAGAGATACCTGAGTCCTGGATACCCCGAGCTTTTCTGCAACGATGGTGATCGAACTGTCGTTCACCGCCCTCTTGAGCATCGAATACCAGTCGTTCATTTCGCCCCCGTGAATGGATATTCCACGCCGTCGTTTTGATCCCAGACACCGCTCTTTCTGGGAATCGGATTTTTCGGCCCCGTATCTCGAACCAGCATCCAGCGTTTGAAGCCGTTGGAAGTGACCGCGGTACCGGGAACCCGTTTTTTCATCTGGATGAGGTAGCCGGACCTTTCCAGCGCGACCACGTATCGCCGGATGTTGTCGACGGGATCCGCTGCGCCGTCGCTGCTGTCGAACACCGCACGAGACAATTCGTCCAGGGTGAACTTCTGCTTGATGCGGATCGCCCGCCACGCCTTTTCTCGATCAGTGCCGATAGCGATGCGTACTTTTCGCCGAGGCTGCATCACTTCCCTCCCACGCGCACCACACGCGGTTTCCTTGCTTGCCAGTCGTGCGTCAGTGCCAGTCCCTCGACGTCCTGCAGGGTGACGATGCCGCCCCCTTTTTTGAGCCCGGCGCGCTCGACCACTGCGATTGCGTTCATGATTTCTCGCACGCGCCCGGCGGATGCCTTCTGTATTTCCGCAGCCAGCTGAGGATGCACCTTCACCTCGCAGAGCTCGTCACAGAGCTGCTGGGTATCATCGATCGTTGCCGGAAGGAACTCTACGGCGCGGGCGATCCTGCTGGAGATCTGGTCGTGCCGAGCGATCTTCCCCTGGATCTTCTCCATGCCCGCAAGAATGACCAGCGTCTCGCTGCGATCCGCGAAGTCACGAACCTTTTCCAGCACGGCCGCGTTGTTGTGCAGGCAGTGATCTGCCTCATCGATGACGATGGGAATCTGCTCCCCGGCGATCTTCGCCAAAAGTCGCGCAAACAGCTTTTCCGAAGATCCGCTCGGATCGGTGCGCAAAAATTTGGCAAGCTCGATCAGGAAATACTTCGGCGTCCAGTCGACGTTCGCCCTGAGGTAGATCGCGTCGGTCTGCGTCGACCAGTGATCGAGCGTCTCGCTCTTGCCGTACCCGGCATTG
This sequence comes from Pseudomonadota bacterium, assembly GCA_021848705.1. GTDB lineage: Bacteria > Pseudomonadota > Gammaproteobacteria > Burkholderiales > JABEVD01 > JABEVD01. The sequence goes on along the minus strand of JAJZTT010000147.1, from coordinate 3,533 downwards.
CCATGCACCAGCATCATCGACGCCTCCGCTGCGCCGCGCGCCTCAACGGTCTGGATGCCGTCCACAAAGCGACGGTAGTTCGCCGTTTTCACAAAATGTTTTTTCATCTGCTATACTCCTCATTGCTCCCGAGAAAGGGAGGTTGCACCTCCCACCAAGGCCGTTTCGATCGCCAAATCTAAACGGCCACCTTAAAATCCCTGATTTCTCCCCACAGATCGAACTCGTCCAGTGCGTTCTGGATCGTTCTCGATTTTCCGGACTGATCCCGGAAGTATTTCCGTAGATGGTCGTTCCAGTCGTCCGGATGCTCCGACAGCCACGTCAACAGGCTGTAATCCTCCAGCAGCGCGAGGTTGGGTTTTGTTGACACCTCGACCTTTTCCGGCATCCGGATTGGCGCGGATTCGATCACCTCGGGCTCGATATAAGGGATTGCCTCGAAGGTGTTGGAAAGCTCCGCCTCCGCCCGGTCGATTTCGCGCTGCGCGCGTTTCCGGATGCCCTCTGCTCGCTCGATCCGCGCCTGTTCGACCACCGGCACCGGAAATGCCGCGCGACGGTGGCCGTCCCACTGCGCCTGCCCGAGGTATTCCCCATTGGTGCGGTAGATGGCCACCTGGTTGGCATCGTGGATGTCGTAGCGCACTCGGACCTTTTCCCCTTCCTGGAGCTCGTCGACGAGCCCCTTCATGAAGTACTCGTTGCCGAACAGCCTGATCACGCCGCGTGTAGGGGTTCTTTCTTCCTCCGGCATCCAGAGCTGGTTGATCTCGTCGTCGGATGCGCCGAACACCAGTGATTCTGGATCGAGCTTGGATTCGTAGGCTTCCCTGGGCGTCATGCCGCCGAGCTCTCGATGCTGGTGCTCTTCGTTGTATTCCTGGATCTTCGCTTCCAGGTCTTCGATGAACTGGCTGAAGCTCGGCAGGATCGGGCTGATCTGACCAGCCCGCTGGTGTTTTGCCAGTATCCCGGTCACCTTGCGTACCGTGTCCCGATCTGTGTCTTTCGTGAGCGCCGTGGGATAGGTCTTTGCAAGATCGATCGTCGTGCTGGCCCACAGCCGCTCGATGATGCCGCGCCCCTGGGGATTTCCGGGGATGCCTGTCTCATGCCCGATTCCCTGCCGTGCCAGCGTGCCCAGGATTGGGTGATCGATGGATTTTCCGGTCTGGCCTGATCCGTTGTCGGAGTAGTAGATCAGCGGCCTCGCCCGGGTGCGGATCTGCGCATCCCGAAACGCTGCGGACACTGCGATGGTCGATTCCGACAGCGCCACCGACCAGCCGACGATGTACCGTGACACCCAATCGAGGATGATCGTGACCTCCGGCTGGAATGCCTGGCCGTGAAGCGGGCTCTGGATCCGCGCCTTGAAGGTGTGGCCGTCGCCGACCCAGATGTCGTTCGCCTTGAACATCGACACATCCCGCGCAACATACGGCTGCAGCGCCCTCCATGCAGCCCCGGTCATCCTGCCCCTGTATTTCACCGTGACCGGGAGGCTGTGCTCGATTCGCGTGGCCACCGTGTAAGAGGGCGGGGTGATTCCCTGCGACTCCAGGTACCGCACCATTTCCCGGTGAGCCACCGCGACGGATGGATTGGCCTTCCTGCAGTAGAACCGCAGGAAGGCGGCAATGTGCACCGGGTCGTGACCTTCCTTCTCCCGCTTGCCCGGCACCAGGTATTTCGTGGCGTCACCCTCGCGCTCGCCGGCTCGCCAGAATGACATGATCCTCTGCAGGCGCCTGGACCGTGCGCTGATGCGTTTTTCCGCGCTGTCCGTTTTGCGCTCTTTCACGTTGGCGTCTCGATCCGCCTGGATGATTGCATCGGACACCTCGCTGCGCTCGATGCGCTCGGCCAGAATGGCGCAGGCCCGGCTTTCCTTGCAGTCGACGGTGACCATGATTTCCATCACTTCGCGAGCCAGGATCGCGGCTGCGTCCCTGGCCGTGATCTGGTCATCCGTCAGGTTTTCGCGACATTTGGCGCGAGCAACAGGGACAGCCGGTACCTTCGGCTGTTCCTCGGTGTAAAAAGGTCCGGAGTCGCCTCCGGACAAGGCTGCCGCCGTGGAGGGAGCAGAAACCTGAATTCTTGCGTAAATCTTTTCGCGGATCGCGGCCGGGAGCTTCTGGATCGGGTACCAGCGCTTCGAGCGTCCAGGGTGAACTTCTTCTTCGAAAGTCCATTCCTCGGCTTTCGCGCGGCGCTCTGCTGTGCGCTTGGTGATTCCGAGCGCTTCGCTGATCTGCTGGATGGATGCGTAGCCTTTCATTTCCTCCCCTCCAGAAACTTCTTGATTGCCCGCTCCTGGTTCACCAGCTCGGATTTCTGCTGCTCGATCCGCCCGAGTTCGGCGAGCAGTTTGTCCTTGCCGGGCAGGATGCTGCAGCCCAACTTTTCCGCCCACAGCGTGATCAGAGCGAGACGTCCGGTGGCGGCATCGAATGCCATCGCGGTTTCCAGGTTCGGGACGTGATCCTCTGCTGCGGTAGAGGCGTATTTCCTGAGCGTGTTGATCGATACCTCGCGGTCCAGCATCCGGCTCATGTCCGCAGCGATCTCGAAAATGTCCTTTTCACTGGTTGAGATCGCGTCCGACATGGCTTCTGCGATTTCCACCCGGAAACGCCATGCACCCTTCGTCTTCGGGTGAGGCTGCGGCGTCTCGAACAGATCGCCGGTCAGGTTGTCGATCACACGACGCATTCGTTACTCTTCCTCGTCCACGACGATACGAGGCAACGCCACATCCAGCGCAGCGATCAGGTCGTTCCTGGCCAAGTCGATCCGCCAGAGTTCGATATCGACTGCGCTCGCTTCATCCAGGAGCTTCATCAACCGTTCAAACCTGTCCTGGATGACCGGTTTCAGCGCGACAGCCGCGCCGATCTGCTGTAAAGTCTGTTCTTGCAGGTTCATCTCATTTCCTTTCTTTGGGGGTAAACATGGCCATTTTTCTGAAGGAGCACCTGGTCAAGGAAAAGCAGGAACTCCAGGAGTTTTTCGATAGACTGATGAAGGTGCTGGATGGCGCTCCGGGTCCTGCGAACCTGGCCGCCAGTTTCCATTGCGATACCGAACAGTTCGCGCGGGACTATGCCGATATTGATCTCGCCGAACTGCGCCGTGCCACCAAGCTGTTCAAGACCCTTGTCGACGACCTCAAGGAACTCAAGGGAAAATCCCAGAAGATGGTGCATCGCCACTGACGTCAGCATGTCAAGCTTCCTTTACTCGGCGCATCTGCTTTCCTTCTCGATTTCACCAACCTAATCACCGCCCCGCGAACCGCCTGCCAGGACGGTTCGCGTCCGGATTCGCGCATGCGCTCCGCAAGTTGATGTACATCCTCTTCACTGATGTGGCCGTGACAATCGTCGGGGACGGTGAATGCCTGTCCTCGCGTAGATCCAGGGATGCGGTATCCGAGCGTCAGCATATTTCACCTCTCAGGTCGTCCATTTGCAGTTCGAGAATGGTGAAACCGAACCAGAAATGCGGCCAGGAATCCTCCATGT
>JAJZTT010000146.1 GCA_021848705.1 Pseudomonadota bacterium | reverse complement strand
TCCGATCTCCGAAAGGATCGCCCCGACTTCGACCGGAGGAACATATTCCTGTGCGACATAGGGACCGGACACGATTTCCTCCCAGACCCTTTTGGTGACCTTGTCACCGCGATAAACCGCCTTCGCCGCATGACCCGTGGCCGGTTTGAAAAAGAGTTTCTTCCGCTCGCGCCATAGCGATTCAGGATCCTCTTTCGCGACGATCCTGGTCATGGCGACCCCCCCCGAAAGGATTTCGGCAGCGTCGACATCCAGCCCGAATCCGGCCAGCTTCGCCGGATCGCAAAGCAGCGCAAGATTCCTTTTATCCGCATGAAGCGCATGCGCCCTGGGATGCGGCGTGAGCACCACTGCGCCTTCCAGATAGGCATCCCGGACGGCTCGATGCGACTCTTCACCGAGCGAAAAATCGGTGAGGCGGTTGTAGACGAGATCGATGGCAAGATCCGCATGCCACAGCCTGCCTTCACGATATTCGAGATCCTTCGCTTCAGCGATCACTGCGCGGATTCCGGATCGCTCGAAAAGATTCCTGAACAGAACGAATTCCGAATAAAGGTATTGGGACTCGCAGTCGTCGTCGACGATGGCAATGGAAGACGGCGTTCCATTCCTGCCCGCCAGGACCCATTCCTTCCTGAACATCGAAAGGAATTCATCCTCCAGATCTCCCTCGACTCCCCAGGCCCTGGCGAGCAGGACATTGAGATAGGCACCTCCCGCATTGGTATTGATCTCGATGAGCTTCGGGCCGTTCTCTCCGATATGGAAATCATAGCCGAAGAAAACACCCGGATTTTTCGGATCGAACCCGGCAATTCCGGGCGCACCGGGCAGGACTTCTTCCCTGTATCCCGGAGTTCCGATCACCTTCTCGATCAGCGAAATGACCTCGCCCATCCGGGCAGCGTCCCGGGGGGAGATGGAAACCGGAAAAGGGGAAAACAGATTTTGCGGGACTTCACCGAGCGCCTTGCGCAGTATTTCGAAATTCAGCTCGCGAGCCATTCCTCTGCCTCACCCGCATCGTGAAACACCCCGACCTTGGCTTCCGCGAACATGTTGGAAAGCCAGGCGAGGGATCCGACCCATTCGCTCTGCGTGACGACTGCGATCCTTTCGAACGCATAAGGATGCTGCTTGCCGAACCTGATGTCCTCCCAGAGCGTATCGATGGTGTAGCGCCCCATTTCGGACAGGTCCAGCAGCAGATTGACCTGCCCGTCGAACTCGAGCCGGTACATCACCGCGTCCTCGAATTCGCGGAAATCGGCAAGGGTGAATTCCCCGAATACCGTGGCATGGAGGCGTTGCTTGTTCTGTTCTATCGTGATCATCCTGTTTCCTTTTTCTGTCGCCTCTGTCGGCAGGTTTCAAACATGATTATGCCGCTCGTCACGGAAAGGTTGAGGCTTTCCACCATTCCCTTCATGGGAATCCTGACCAGCCTGTCGCAATTCTCGCGAGTGAGGCGCCGCATCCCGGAGCCTTCCGCGCCCAGTACCCAGGCGATCGGGCCATCGAACCTGGTTTCGAAGAGATCACATTCCCCTTCCTCGTCGGTGCCGACCACGGTGATGCCCGCCTCCTGCATTTCCTTCAATGCCCGGGCGAGATTGGTGACCGTGACATAGGGAACGGAATCCGCAGCGCCGCTCGCCACCTTGGCCACCGTGGCATTCAGTCCCACCGCGCGGTCCTTGGGCGCCACGATGGCATGCACGCCGAACGCGTCGGCAACCCGCATGCAGGCGCCCAGATTGTGCGGATCCTGGATCCCGTCCAGGACCAGGAGCAGCGCATCTTCTTCCAGCGTTTCGAGAATGTCGTCGAGCGTCAGGTATCTCCTCGATTCGTCGACTTTCGCCACCACCCCCTGATTGCGGCCGCGGCCCGCCATGCCGTCGAGCCTCGCCGCATCGAGCTGGATGGTCCGGATACCGAGCGCATCGAGCTGCAGGAGGAGCTGTTTCGCCCTGGGATCGCGCCTTGCTGAATCGAGGTAGACCTCGATCACGCTCTCCGGATTTTGCCGAATTCTACCCGATACCGCATGAAAACCGAATATATGGGAGGGCATCACTTCTTCCTTTTGCCTGAAGATGCCTCGCTTTCCATGATGAAATCGATCTTGCTGGTCTCGAGGTCGACCCTCGCCACGGTGATGGAAAGCCTGTCCCCCAGCCTGAAACGCTTCCCGGTTCGCTCTCCCACGATCTGGTGAAGTGCATGGTCGAAATGGAAATAATCGGCTCCGAGTTCGGAAATGTGCACCAGACCTTCCACATAGATTTCGTCCAGTGCGACGAAAAGGCCGAAGCCGGTCACGCCGCTGATCGTCCCCTCGAAGCTCATGCCGATCTTGTCCGTCATCCAGTAGCATTTGAGCCAGCTCTCCACGTCGCGGGTCGCCTCGTCGGCACGGCGCTCCGTTGCCGAACAATGGGCACCGAGCTGAGTCCAGTTGCCGGGGCTGTATTTCCCTCCGGAAAGGACAGCCCTGATTGCGCGATGCACCAGAAGATCAGGATAGCGCCGGATCGGGGAGGTGAAATGGGTGTAGGTTTCGTAGGCAAGGCCGAAATGCCCCACGTTCTCCGGGCTGTAAATGGCCTGCCTGAGGGAGCGCAGCATCACCGTCTGCAACAGCTGCGCGTCCGGTCTGTCCTTGATCCTGGAAAGCAGCGCGGCATAATCCCTCGCATGCGGATCCTCCCCTCCCTTGAGATCGAGACCGAATTCCCGCAAAAAATTCCTGAGATTTTCGAGCTTCTCCGGGGTCGGCCCTTCGTGGATCCGGTACAGAACCGCCTGACCGCTTTCCTTGAGAAATTCGGAGGCGCAAACGTTCGCCGCCAGCATGCATTCCTCGATGAGACGGTGCGCATCGTTGCGGATCACCGGCACGATCTTCTCGATCTTTCCCTGGTCGTTGAACACCATCTGCGTCTCGATCGTCTCGAAATCGATCGCGCCTCGCCTGGTGCGCGCCTTGGCGAGCACGCCGTAGAGCCGGTAGAGGATGCGGATCTGGGGAAGCAGCGCGACATGTCCTTCTGCAGCGGCCGGATCTTCCAGCATGGCCGCCACCTTCGTATAGGTGAGACGGGCATGCGAATGCATCACGGCAGGATAGAAACGGTAGGACAGGAATTCCCCTTCGGCATCGAGCTTCATGTCGCAAACCATGCAAAGCCTGTCCACATGCGGATTGAGCGAACAGAGCTCGTTGGAAAGCGCTTCTGGCAGCATCGGAATCACTCGCCGGGGGAAATACACCGAATTTCCACGCTCCAGCGCCTCGCGGTCGAGGGAGGAGCCCGGCGTGACGTAATGGCTCACATCCGCGATCGCGACGATCAGCCTGAATCCCTCGCCGCTTTCTTCGCAGAACACCGCGTCATCGAAGTCCCGTGCGGTTTCTCCGTCGATGGTGACGAGCGGAAGATGACGGATGTCCTCGCGCCCTTCGCACTCTTCCGGGCGAACCACTCCACCGAAGCGCGAAGCCTCTTCCTCCACGCCATGCGGAAAAACATGCGGGAGCGAGTGCTTCCTCACCGCGATCTCGATCTCCATTCCCGGATCTGCATAGTTTCCGAGAATCTCGACCACGCGCCCGATGGGCTGCATGCGCTTGGAAGGCTGCTCGATGATTTCGATCGTCACCACCTGTCCGGGCTGTGCACCGAGGTGTTCGCCGGGTGGGACCAGGATGTCCTGATTGATTCTCTTGTCTTCCGCCACCACGAAAAGAACGGAATGCTCGATGTAGAGACGTCCGACCAGCCTCTGGTTGGCGCGCTCCAGCACTTCCACGATGGCAGCTTCGCGCCTTCCCCTGCGGTCAGTGCCGATTTCCCGCACCATGACCCGATCGCCGTGGAATACCTTGTGCATCTCGTTCGCGGAGAGATAGAGATCTCCCGCCCCCTCGTCCGGAATCAGGAAGCCGAATCCTTCCGGATGCCCCTGCACGGTACCTGTGACCAGGTCGAGCTTGTCGACGACGCAGATCGCATCCTTGCGGTTCCGCATGATCTGGCCGTCCCGCGCCATGGCGCGCAGCCTGTGATTGAATGAATCCGTTTCGTGCGGCTCGATTTCGAGGGTTTCCGCGAGCCTTTCCGCAGAAACCGGAACGCCGAATCCTGCCAGTATTTCCAGGATGAATTCCCTGCTGGGAAGCGGATTCCGGTATTTTTCCTTCTCCCGCTCGAGATGCGGATCGTTCAACCTGATGCTTTTCATTTTCTTATTCATTGACAAAAATTTAAAATCCTATAAAATTCGATTCCTGTGTTGCCCAGATGGCGGAATTGGTAGACGCGCACGGTTCAGGTCCGTGTGCCGCAAGGTGTGGAGGTTCGAGTCCTCTTCTGGGCACCATCTCATGATAGACGCTCCCCCCTCCATCTCCCAAGCATTTCCCGTTTTCGGCATCTTTCCCTCTTCTTTCCATCGCATCGGAACGTCCGCTGCTGCATGCATTATCTCACACTCGCGGATTTCTCACCGAAACAATGATTCACCCGTTCAAAAATCCCCCTGTTCCCCGGAAAATTCCGTAGTTTAGCTTTAGTGTCATTTGCTCCGCAGCCTGTTAAAATAGGTTCAGGATACATCATTATCTCGGGCCCCAGATGCAGGCAATCGCCGGAAGGTATCTATTTCTCTCCCTGGTGCTGGCAGCAGCCTATGCGCTGTTCGGCAGCCTGGGGCTGACGATGGCCCTCCCCCCGTCCTACGCGTCCCCTTTCTTTCCCGCGGCAGGCATCGCGCTTGCCGCGGTCTACGCAGGCGGAATCCGCATGCTTCCCGCCCTGACGATCGGGATCCTGCTGATGCGCTTTTCCAACCAGCAGACCGCGCTTTTTCCCCCATGGCTCAATATCCTGCTCTCCTTTCCCCCATTGATCCAGGCGGTGGCTGGCTCCCGGGCATTGAAACGCTTCGTCGGACCCGAGTGCAGACTCGATACCGGTTCGGAAATTTCCAGGTTCGCCCTCGTTGTGATCCTCGCCTCCCTGATCAATTCCATACTCTCGGTCTCCATGACCGGATTTTCCCTGCAGATGGCCGTTTCCTGGTGGATAGGCGATGTGCTCGGAACCTTCCTCTTTTTTCCGCTCACCATGATGTTCATCGGGGCGCCAGAAGCGATCTGGTTCAAAAGAATCCGGCCCGTAGGATTGCCTGTCTCCCTCATGGTCTTCGTAGTGACCCTGAGTTTCGTACAGTCGAGCCGCTGGGAACAGAAGGAAGTCCGTTTCGCTTCGGATCGAAGCGCATCCGCCATCCGTCAAAGGATCACCGATTCACTGGACTCCAGGGAGATATTGTTGCGGGAAATCGCCTCCTTCCGCCTCCACCGGGCGGGCTTGACCGGTTCCGAATTCAGCGAATACAGCGCCGAACTGAAGAAAAATCATCCTTCACTCCTTTCCATCGAATGGATTCGCGCAATCCCGGAAAGGAATCCGGACGAAAGGATCGGAGCCGGTATCAGGGAAATGCATTTTCCGGTGATTTTTTCCGATCCTCCTGACGCCCGCATCCCCGGATTCGACCCGGCCTCCAGGAAAACCCTCGCCCTGATCGGAGAATCTCTAGAAAGGGGCAGCGTCATATCCGGCCAGCCCATCCATCTTCATGGAAACGAAACCGCCCTGCCGATGCTGCTGGCAAGGCATGCGCAGGACGGAAAAGTCGTCGTCGCCCTCGTCCTGACGGACACGCAGGAGTTGCTCGAACGCATACATCTCCCTCTCGAGGATTTCCACGTCGGACTGTCGGATCCCGAAAGCGGCGTGATGCTTTTCGACAGTTTCCCGGCAGGCCGCCCGGAAGGAGAAGGACTGAAATCCGCGAAAATCCTTTTCGGCGGCCGCACCTACCTCATCGAGTGTGCGCCCGCCCGGAACTTCCTGGACCTGCACAGGAAGTGGTACGGCTGGGGGCTGGGAACGGTCGGCGCCTTCACTGCGAGCCTGCTTTGCGGCCTGCTTCTCCTGAGCTCCGGATACCATTCCCGGCTTGCTCGAGATGTCTCCGACCGGACCGCGGATCTTGCCGAAAGCGAGCAGCGCTACCGATCGCTTTTCGACGGTTCGATGGTTCCGATGCTGCTGATCGACCCGGAAAGCGGCAATCTGGAAGATGCCAACGCCGCCGCATCCAGATATTACGGCCTTTCCCGGGAGCATCTGAAGAAAATGCGCATCGCGGACATCAACCTCCTGGCAGAAGAGGAGATCGAAAGGGAGATGAGGACCGCTGCAAACGAAGGCCGCGATCACTTCTATTTCCCGCACAGGCTGGCAAACGGGGAAATCCGCGACGTGGAAGTTCATTCCGGGCCGATCCGCATCAGGGGGAAAACCCTGCTCTTTTCCATCGTCCACGACGTGACGGAGCGCCTTCAGGACGAAGCGAGGCTCAAACGCGAGAAGGAAAATTTCGAACTGCTGATGCAGACCTCCGGAGACGGGATCCATGTCTTCGACATTCAGGGAAACATCCTGGCCGTCAACGACAAATTCTGCGAAATGCTGGGATACACCAGAGAAGAAATGACCGGAATGAACGTCTCGCAGTGGGACGCGAATTTCTCGGGCGAGGAACTCGGCAAAAAGATCGAGGAAAATTTCCGCATTCCGAACCTTTTCGAGACATGCCACAGGAGAAAGGACGGCAGGATCATCCAGGGAGATAAAGTCAATTCTGGTGTATGGCTGTTTTGCATGATGGATCAGGCGGCGAGTTTCTGCTGAGCCGGTGGATTGTCCTGCACCGGTTCACCGTCCTTGAAGGGAAGCCCTTTCAATAACAGTT
>JAJZTT010000011.1:4077-33439 GCA_021848705.1 Pseudomonadota bacterium | reverse complement strand
TTCCGATCTCATTTGGGATTGTCGATGATGATCCGCCCGGGTACGCCGCCGAACCATTCGAACGCATGGCGGTGACAGGAGAGCCAGGTGAAGACTGTCTGGTCGCGCACCATCTCGACGTACTGGTGGCGCGAGTGGCACAGCGTCATGACGAAGAACCAGGTCTTCATCACTTCGCCCGTTGTGGTGTCGGTGATCAGGGGACCTGATCCGAAATCCACCTGGGCGGCTTCCCCGGGCAGGAATTCGAGGCGCATGGGCACTTCGGGGATCCGCTCCTCGCGAAGCTGCTGCAACAACCGGTACACCGAGGAATAGCTGCCGGTATAGCCGTGCCGTTCGGCGAGCACCTGATGGATGCGGGTGCCGGTGATGCCAGCGGCATGCCACTTGGCAATCTCCTCACGCCAGGGCGCAGCCGAGGACTGACTCTCCTCTGGTGGCGCCTTGCTCGCGAATACCGCGGCAAGCGCCTCGTCGTCCGGCAGTGGAACCTGCGGAGAAAGCCAGCCGTTTTAAGGGTCAGGTCTTGACATTATTCATTTCGCATTTCACATTTCCAGACCATCATCGTTCGCCCTTCATTACTCGGCTCACTGTAGAATAATGCACCCCAGCCGCGCGCGCAATTTCCGCCATGCTATAGCCGTATTCAGCGCATGCCTTGCGAATCGCCTCATCTCGCAATGCCTTGCTTGCCTCGACTTCCGCCGCAAATAACACCTCAAGTGTGGGCCGATTTATCAGTCTTTGCGATCGGGGAATTTCCCCGAATCCCCTTGTCGCGTCAAGCAACGGCTGCAGGTCATTCACAAAATGATCACAACCCAACAGTACCTGACCTTTCAATTTACCCCATGGCGAGGTAGAGCCAACACCTTCAGCCACGAAGTCGCGGTATCCTCGTTGTACAACCGCGCGACCATTGCCGAACTGACTCAATACCCACTCGGTTTGTAGCCATGGCGGCGTTGGGGTTTCCCCTACCGTAGGAAGATAGCTGCTCCACGCATACTGCGAGACCTCTACCACCATCTTCGCACGAACCGGATTCAGCACGACGTAGCGGCATAGTTCCTGCAAGTAGCTGTCACGCTCCACCAAAATCGCCTTGAAGCGGCCCTGGAACACATGCCCAACCCGCCCATGACGCCGATTGAAGCGCTGCGTGTACACCCCGTTCAATTGGCGCATTCCTGCCGATAAATTAGCAATAGGCGTTTCGATGACCAAGTGATAATGATTGTCCATCAGGCAGTAGGCATGGCAAATCCAGCCAAATCGCCCAATGCACTCCGAAAGCACCACGAGAAATGATTCACGGTCTTCGTCGTCAAGGAAAATCGCAGCTTGCGCATTGCCGCGTGAAGTAACGTGGTGGATCGCTCCGGAATATTCAAGCCGTAAGGGTCTAGTCATGGTTACATCATATCACATCAATATCACAAATGACCGATGTCAAGACCTGACCCCTCATTTGCTCATTCCTGAAAAATGGGGTCAGACCACCGGGCAAGCGGGAACGGTAAGGCGTATGGTGCGGAGAAACTGAAATTGCCAGAACGTCATCACTTGCCCCTGAATGCATTGACTTTACCCGGATTCGGGGCTAATGTTTCGTCATGAACAAAGCCCTTTCCCCGATAGTATCCGAGTTCGCCACGGAAGACGAAGCGGAAAGCTACGACCGCTGGTTCCGCGCAAAGGTCGAGCACTCCCTTCAACTCGCCGAGGACCCGTACACACGCCGAATTCCACACGACGAGGTGATGGCCAGGGCTCGCGCACGCATAGAGGAAAAAATCCGGGAAAATGCGTCACGTAATCTGGCTTGAAACAGCAAGCCGCGATCTTGACGAAATCCTGGGCTATATCGAAGACCGCAATCTGCTTGCGGCGCTGAATCTACAGATTGAAATAGAACATGCCGTTTCCCAGTTGCCGCAACACCCGTACCTGTACCGGCTCGGCCGAGTTCCAGGTACACGGGAACTGGTTGTACACCCGAACTATATCGTGGTGTACCGCATAGCCCATTCCGCAGTCGAGATCCTCAACGTCCTCCATTCCCGTCAACAGTATCCCTGATCAACCTGTCACAGTCAGTAGGCGACACCCGAAAAGGGAAGCGGGGACAGATCTTACATTCATACATTCCGGATCTTGCTGTATCCAGCGTGTAATCCGGTTTCCGCTTTGCCCCTTTTCCAACGTCAGCCGTTTGACTACTCCCAGCGCCTCCCGCCGGGCAAACCCGTTCCTGCAAATTTACTGATTTTCTTCTTTCCTGACAAGCCGTTGGAATCATTCCAATTTCCCGGGGGCAGACCACCGGGCAAATAGAAGACGCGAGGGGTAAGGGGTGAGGCGTTTGGGTGCGGGGCAGCCTGCCGGGAAGCGCAGGCACGGGATCTTTTTTACACCATTTTTACGCGGCATTCCCTACCATTGGGCATCGATTTCCTACACTTGGAACATGAACGAGAACAGACCCGATCCGGACCAACTGCTGGAGCGAGTGCAACGCGAAGCAGAAAAGGCGAAGCGGGGCAGGCTCAAGATCTTCTTCGGCGCATCGGCCGGCGTCGGGAAGACTTACGCCATGCTCTCCTCCGCCAGGATGCTTCGAGAACAGGGGCTGGACCTCGTGGTGGGGGTGGCCGAAACCCACGGCAGGAGGGAAACCGAAGCACTGCTCCGGGGCCAGGAAATCCTCCCGAAAAGGGAAGTCGAATACAAGGGAAAGACGCTTCGCGAATTCGATCTCGACGGCGCATTGAGGAGAAGACCCGCCCTGATCCTCGTCGACGAACTCGCCCATTCCAATCTGCCCGGATCGCGACACCCCAAGAGATGGCAGGATATCGAGGAAATTCTGGAGGCGGGGATCGACGTCCATACCACGGTGAACGTCCAGCACCTCGAAAGCCTCAACGACATCGTGGGCGGCATCACCGGGATCCGCATCTTCGAAACCCTGCCGGACCGGGTTTTCGAGGCTGCGGACGAAGTGATCCTGGTCGACATCACCCCGGACGAACTCCTGCAGCGCCTGAAGGAAGGGAAGATCTATCTTCCGGAGCAGGCGGAACGCGCCGTCATGAATTTCTTCAGGAAGGGAAACCTGATCGCGCTGCGCGAACTCGCATTGCGCCGCACCGCCGACCGCGTGGACGACCAGATGCGGAACTACCGCCAGGAGCAGTCCATCCGTGCGCTCTGGCAGGCGAAGGAATCCATCCTGGTCTGCGTGGGGCCGAAACCCGGCGCGGAACGCATCGTGAGAGGGGCGAGCCGCCTGGCCGCCCAGCTTTCCGCGGAATGGCACGCGGTCTACATCGAGACGCCCGCATTGCAGCGCCTTCCCGAGGAAGACCGGCGCAGGATCCTCAGGACGCTCAAGCTCGCCCAGGAACTCGGCGCGAAAACCGCCACCCTTCCAGGTCAGGACGCAGCCTCCGCCCTCGCCGAGTATGCGAGGAACCACAACCTATCCAGGATCGTCGTCGGACGCGACAGGAGCACGCCCTGGAGAAGGCCCTTCGCCGAGCGCATCGGCAGGAATTTCCCGGACGCGGACATCACACAGATCTCAGAGAGCGAGCCTGAACAGCGAAAGAAGGTACGCGCGAAACCGCAGGAAGCGCCCCTTCTGCCCTATCTCCGGTCCTTCGCAGTCTGCGCATTGGCGACCGCGATCGCAGCCCTGCTCTTCCCCTATTTCGATCTCACCAACATCGCCATGCTTTTCCTGCTCGACGTGGTGCTGGTCGCATTGAAATACGGAAGGGGGCCCGCGATCCTTTCCTCCTTCCTGAGCGTGGGATTCTACGACTTCTTCTTCGTGCCGCCGCGCTTTTCCTTCGCGGTGAGCGACGTACAATATCTCCTCACCTTCTTCGTGATGCTTTCCATCGCCCTGGTGATCGGCCAACTGACCGCCAACCTGAAGTATCAGGCGAGGGTCGCCTCTCACCGTGAATCGCGCCTCCGATCGCTCTACGAGATGGCGCGCGACCTCTCCTCGGTACTGGTACAGGGCGAAGTGGTGGAAATCAGCAAAAAATTCGTGTCCTCGACTTTCGGCGTCAAGGTCGCGATCCTGCTGGTCGACGACGGCGAAAAGCTGCTTCCCGATCCGCTATGCCCGGATGCGGACGAAAGCATCGCCCAGTGGTGCTTCGACCACAACCAGCCCGCAGGTCTCGGCACCGACACCCTCGCGGGGAGCAGGATGCTCTATCTTCCCCTGCAGGCGCCGATGAGGACTCGCGGCGTGCTCGCAGTGGAGCCGGAGAACGAAAGGTGGCTGATGATCCCGGAGCAGAGGAGACAACTGGACGGCTTTTCAGCCCTCATCGCCACCGCCCTGGAGCGGGTCCATTACATCGAAGTGGCGCAACAGGCACTGGTCAGGATCGAATCCGAGCGCCTCAGGAATTCGGTGCTCTCCGCCCTCTCCCACGACCTCAGGACACCGCTCACTTCCCTGTCCGGATTCGCCGAATCACTGGAAAGGACGAAGCCCGCTCTGAGCGTCGAACAGATCGAGATTGCCCGCTCCATCCGCGACCAGGCGATGCGGATGAGCTTCCTGGTGAACAATTTGCTGGAAATGGCAAGGCTGCAGTCAGGAGAAGTGCGTCTGAAAAAGGAATGGCATTCCATCGAGGAAGTGCTGGGAAGCGCATTGAAGTCTCGCGAGGAATTGCTCTCGGGCCACCAGGTAGAAATCCACCTTCCGCAGGATTTTCCGCTGCTCGAATTCGACGCCACCCTGATCGAGAGGATTTTCTGCAATCTCCTGGAAAATGCAGCAAAATATACGCAGATTGGCAGCATAATCCGGGTTTCTGCAAGCATCGTGCAAAAGGAGGCATGGATTTCGGTTTCAGACAACGGCCCGGGGCTGATTCCGGGCACGGAAGAATCCGTATTCGAGAAATTCACGAGGGGGGAAAAGGAATCGGTGACGCCGGGCGTGGGGCTTGGCCTTGCAATCTGCAAGGCGATCGCGGAAGCGCACGAAGGCAGGATCTGGGCCGAGAACCGGGAAGGCGCGAGTTTCACCTTCACCCTGCCGCTCGGCACACCCCCCGAGATCGAAGCAGAGAATCCATGAATAAGATCGTGGTCGTGGAAGATGACAGGCAGATCCGCCGCTTCGTGAAGACGGTTCTGGAAGCGGAAGGTTATCTCGTGTTCGAGTCCGATAACGGAAAATCCGGACTGCACGAAGCCGCGAGCCGCAAGCCCGATCTGTTGATCCTGGATCTCGGGCTTCCCGGAATGGACGGGATGGAATTGATCGCGAGGGTCCGCGAATGGTCGGAGGTTCCCATCATCGTGCTTTCGGCGAGAAACGAAGAATCCGGGAAGATCGACGCGCTCGATGCCGGTGCGGACGACTACCTCACCAAGCCTTTCGGCACCGGGGAACTCCTCGCCAGGATACGCGCCGCCTTGAGAAGAAGATCGAGCGTTGCGACGACCGGAAGCCTGTTCAAAGTCGGCGGGCTTTCCATCGATCTCGCGCAAAGAAGGGTGATTCTGGACGGCCGCGAAATCCACCTCACTCCCATCGAATACAGCCTTCTTGCCATGCTCGCCAGAAATGCCGGAAAAGTGCTCACGCACCGCCACCTCCTGAAGGAAGTCTGGGGACCGTCCCATGTGGAACATGCCCATTACCTCAGGATCTACATGGGCCAGCTTCGACACAAGCTGGAATTGGTTCCCGCCAAACCACGATATCTGCTCACCGAAACCGGCGTCGGCTACCGGCTCGCCGCGGAATAGACGAAAAAAAACCCGCCTTGCGGCGGGTTTTCAGGATCGAAGGCTTACGCCTTGATGAGTTTGTATTTCTTCATTGCCATCCTGACCATCATGAAAGCCAGTCCGAACACGATCGCGGTCACGCCGATGTCGAAGAGCGAAGTCATCGGCATGTGCGGCGAAGTGTAGGTTCCCGAGATCCAGGTGTAGCGCTCGATCCAGGTACCGACGATGATGCTCGAAGCAACGGCGAGGATCGACCAGATGCAGTGCCTGTTGAACGGGAACACCAGCATCACGAACGGGAACACGAACTTCATGAAGAAGAAGGTCCAGAACAAGCCGCCGTAATCGCCGTATTGCATGTGGAAAATGCGCTCGGTCTCCTCGGGCAGGTTGCCGTACCAGATGATCAGGTACTGCGCAAAGAACGTGTAGATCCACAGGATCGTGAACGCCAGCATGATCTGCGCGAAGTAGTTGTAGATGTAATCCCCGATCGGCTTGGTCAGCGCGCCCGACTTGTTGAGGAAATAGATCACGACCACGGTGATCGACATGAACATGTTGAAGTTGCTCACGAAGAAATACATCGCGTAGATCGAGCTCTGCCAGTTCGGGAGCAGGGTCACCTCGAAGTCCCAGGCCACCATCGTGCCGTACAGAACGTAAAGGTACGGGATCAGGAGCGCAACGTTGCGGAACATGGACTTGCTGTCCGGATCCGTGTCGGAAGTCGCCTGATACTTGATGAACATGCCCCCGAGAATGCCGACCAGGATCATGCCCAGGATCTCGCGGATCGCAAGGAAGGGAAGATTGTTCCAGAAAGGCATGTGCTCGGAAGAGCCCACCCACGGGAAAGTGGTCTTTCCGTTCCACAGCAGGATCAGCAGCAGTGCGAAGGCGAGCGGGTACAGCGAGAAGAACGATACGGAAAGGAACCGCACGTCGAAACGCCATTTCGCATTGACGAGATGCAGCAGCGCCGCAAGCGTCACTCCCCCGAGTGCCAGGTACAGAATGAACAGATAATCGACGGTCAAAACAGACCAACTGGCGAAAGATACCATTTTAAATCACCCCTTTATTGTTTACCGCCCTTGTCCGTATAGTCGTAATGACCCTTGTCCGCACTGTAGTGCGTCTTGAGCCATTCCTGCGAATACTGCAGCAGACCATGACGAACGAAATTGACGATGTCCCAGCGCTCGTTGGGATACAGATCGTTTGCATAGGACGGCATGATGGCGCCGCCGAAGGTCATGTAGCCGAAGATGTGGCCCTCGGTGACCTCATGCTGGACACGATCCGAGGTGAGATCGAAAGGCTGAAGCGTGAGCTTCATGCCGACCGGACCGTCCCCCTTGCCCGAATAGTTGTGGCAAGGAGTGCAGATGATCTCGAACAGCTTCTGCCCGTTGTGAATCGATTCAGGAGTGGCCGGAACCGGATTCTTGGCATTTTCCGCCTCGTCCATGCTCGCGATCCTCATCGAGGTCTTGGTCGATGGAATCGGCACCGAATGCTCGGGGAAAGGCCTCACGCCCATGGGACCATGCTGCGGCTTGATGCTGATCTGGTCCATCATGTCGGTCGACCACGGCCAGGCCATGGCCGCGCCCGGAACCAGCAGCGCCAGCGCGGCGATCAGTCGAATCTTCTTCATTTACCCCCCTCCCCGATGATTTCCAGTACCTTGTGGCGAGTGAACAGGTCCTTGATGGCTGGCATCGCGGTATCCTCGGCCTTGATGAGAATGCCGATCTGGTCTTCGGACACCCTCGCGTTGTAAAGCTTGTGGCGCTTCATCGGCAGCTTGGCGCCGATGAAGAAGCCCAGCACGGTGATGTACACACCGAACAGAATGAAGAGCTCGTAGGTGAGCACCATGTCGGGCGGGATCGGGATCACCGGCTTCCCTCCCTTGGGCTGCAGCAGAAAGGTCGCCTGGCAGGAAGAAATGAAGGTGAATCCGCCGATTCCGCCGAAAATCGCCCCGAACAGGGTGAAGAACTGGACGTACACCGGACGGTCTCCGAGCAGTTCCTCGATCTCGGGATGCTCGATCGGGGACTTCAGCGTGACGTCCTTCAGCTTGAAGCCTTCGATATTCGAAGTCTTCAACTCGCGGATCGCAGCGGAAGCCTCATCGAAATCGGTAAACAGTGCGAGCATATGGGATTTGCTCATGATGCGGTGCCTCCTTCAACAGCCAGTTCATGATCGAGAGCAGGTGCGGAGTTCGCCTTGTTGTGCAGCGAACGGTGATACACCATTTCCTTGACTTCGTACATCGAAACGGACGGGAAGATCTTGCAGAACAGCATGAACAGCATGTTGAACCATCCGAAGCTTCCGATCACGATGCCCCACTGTACCCAGCTCGGCCATTGGTCGTGATCCCAGGTCCAGGGATAGATCCCGTTCGCGAAGGTCGGGGAAACGATCATCCAGCGCTCCAGCCACATGCCGACGTTCAGGAAGATCGAGATCACCAGCATCGCGGGGATGTTGTTCCTGACACGCTTGAACGCCATGGCGAAAGGCAACACCGATCCGAAGAAATTCATCATCCACCATTCGGGGGCGAAATCACCGGTTGCGCGGTAGATCAGCGCCTGCTTGGCGTACATGTCGTCGCCGTACCAGGTCGAGGAATATTCGACCAGGTTGAGGTAGGTCCAGACCATCGCGATCGCGAAGGTGAGTTTCGCGGTCTTCTCCAGGATCGGCATGGTCATGTATTCCTCGAAGCGGAACACGTAGCGCAGCACGATGAAGAGCGTGATGATCGCGGCACAACCGGAATACAAGGCTCCAGCCACGAAGTAGGGCGGGAACGAGGTGATGTGCCATCCGGGCTGCTGCGAAACCGCGAAGTCGGTTGCAACGATCGAATGCACCGAAACCGCCAGCGGGATCAGGAAACAGGCGACGGTCAGGTAGGTGACGCGGAAGTTCGCCCATTGCCTGTCGGTACCCATCCATCCCAGGGAAAGGAAAGTATAGAACTTCTTCCTGAATCCGGTCGCGTTGTCGCGGCAGATCGCGAGATCCGGGATCATCCCGATGTAAAGGAAGATCATCGACGAGGTCAGGTACGTGAAGATCGCAGTTGCGTCCCACACCAGGGGAGACTGGAAGTTCGGCCATGCCCAGCGTTCGTTGGGGTAGGCGACGACATAATAGAACTGCCATACGCGACCCAGGTGGACCATGACGAACAGACCCGCTGTCATCAGCGAGAAGGTGGTCATCGCCTCAGCGAAACGGTAGATCGGCTTTCTCCAGTCCGCATGCATCAAGTGCAGAATCGCGGACAACAGCGTTCCGGAGTGGCTCATGCCGATCCAGAAAATGAAGGTCGCAATGTACAGGCCCCAGACATGCGGATTGTCGAGATTCGCGGGTCCCATGCCGATTTCGTACTGATAGATCTCGCACGAGACCCCGACCATGAACAGCGCCAAGGATGCGATGAAAATCACCCAGAACAGCGCGCGCGGACGCTCCAGACTCTTCAGCACGTCGCTGTTGATCTGCGCCCACTTGATGTCTTCGCGGATGTCCTTTTCCTTTCGGACAAACCGCCTTTCTATCTCTACTTCTCTTTCTTCGAATGTATTGATCATTCCATAATTCCCTGAAGACGAAACCTCAAATTCCGGACCTGTTGGAGGCCCTGACCCGTTTCAAATCATGCCTCCACATCTCTCAAGCGTTCCATGTACATCACCGAGGGGAACGGCCTCAGGTCTTCCAGTATGCGGTAACCGCGCACCGACTTGTCCTTTTCCTGCATGTCCTTGTAGAGATCCACCTGCTGGTTCTTCCACATCCTGGCCACTTTCGAATTGGGATCGACGATGTTGCCGAAGGTGATCGCTCCGGTAGGACAGGCCTGCACGCAGGCAGGCACGACCTCCCCGTCCCGCACCAGGCGGTATTCGGTCCTCGCGCGACTCTTCGCCTCGTTGAGACGCTGCACGCAGAAAGTGCATTTTTCCATGATGCCCTTGGTGCGGACCGTCACGTCAGGGTTCAACTGGTCTTCGAGCGGTGCGGGCCAGGAGGTCGAAGGATAGTTCCAGAAATTGAAGTAACGCACCTTGTACGGACAGTTCGCAGAACAGTAGCGCGATCCGATGCAGCGGTGATAGTTCTGGGAATTGAGTCCGTCGTTGGTGTGGCTGGTGGCGCCCACGGGACAGACCGTCTCGCAGGGAGCCGCTTCGCACTGCTGACACATCATCGGCAGGAAGGAGGCGCCGCTACTGGGGAATTCGCCCATGTTTTCGTCCCAGTAGCGCTCGATGCGGATCCAGTGCATCACCTGGCCATGGTGGAAACGGCTCTTTCCGACCACGGGCAGGTTGTTCTCGGCATAGCATGCGGTGGTGCAGGCATTGCATCCGGTGCAGATGTCGAGATCGAGGGCCATCGCCCACTTGTACTCGCTGTACTGGACGTTGAGGTCGTACTGGCCGCGATAGGGACGCTTGTTCCTGTAGAAAGACCAGTTGTTCAAAAGATTCGTAATCGACACTGTTAAATCTCCTTGGAAAGCTGAGCCACGTC
Source organism: Pseudomonadota bacterium (assembly GCA_021848705.1). Taxonomy (GTDB): domain Bacteria; phylum Pseudomonadota; class Gammaproteobacteria; order Burkholderiales; family JABEVD01; genus JABEVD01. Next base: position 23,080 of record JAJZTT010000011.1, on the reverse strand, counting down.
AGCCGGTAACGTCACAACCAACTTGCGTCCCATCTGGGTGTTGACGGGACCTTCGTCCTTGACGATCTGTTCGGAATTGCCGGTTTTCCTGACCGAAACGCGGGTCGCGAACATCGCGAGTTCGCCGTTGTCCTTCACGAACACCGGATTCAGGATCGCGAAAGGATTGGCACCGACTCCCTTCGCGAAACGACCGAGGGACTCGTGTCCCTGGCCGAGCGGGATCGAAACCGCATCGGGATGGATCCCGGGGAAGAGATAGGCCTTCACTTTCAGCGCGCCATTCTGGGAAGCGATCTCGAGGTAGTCCCCTTCCTTGATGCCCATGCTGGCTGCGGTCTTGGGATGGATTTCAGCCCAGGAATCCCAGACGATGGTGGTGAGGGGGTCCGGAGACTCCTGCAGCCATCCGCAGTTCGCATGCCTGCCGTCCCTGAAGTAGTGACGCTCGGAGGGGATCAGATAGAACGGGAATTTGGGATCCTGGACCGGCGCATCGACGGAAAGATCGAGGGAGGCGGCAGTGAAATTCGAGCCGATCTGTTGCGGCTCCGCATCCACGTGAATCACGCCGGTGCTCAATGTGTCGTACCAGAAATGCTCGTCGGTATCCGTGTATTTCACCGCGGGCTTGATCGCGACAACCGCAGTCTTGAGATAGGTGAAGAAATCCGGCCAGTTCTTGTATTCTTCCGGCTTTCTCGCCTTCACGAGATCGAGCACGATATCGCCCATCGAACGGGTGTTGGGATAGAGCTTGTTCATGAGCGGCTGCTGCAGGGTGATTTCGACCCCTTCCGGCTGGTACCAGGCGACGTGAGAGCCGAAATCCTCGACCCCGGCCAGGATCGGCAGCACCAGATCGCATTCCTCGGCGGTCTCGTCGATCGCATTCACGAAAGCCACCTTGAAGGGGACCTTCCTCAGATTCTCGCGCACGCCCATGAAGCTCGGGGCGGTGAACACGGGGTTCGCGCCGTGGATGAAGATCGCCTTCAGCTTTCCGGTTCCCATTGCATCGTTCATTTCCTTCAGCGCAGCGAAACTTCCTGCTGAAGGAGCGAGTTGCGGGAACGGGGACGCAGTCTGGCCGTCCACGGTCTTTCCGACATTGCCGAGCATCTTGTTGAGGAGCTGGATCGCCATGGCGTTTTGTACGCCGTGCGCATGGCCTTCCGCTGATGCGCCGGAAATGACGATGCTGGGCGTCTTCTCCCAGAGCATGGAAGCGACATGGGAAACCAGTTCGGGACGAACCCCGGTAGCGGCGCTGACGGTATTCTTGTCGTATTTCTTGAGGAGGGCCGCGATGTCGGGAGTTGCGGAATTCGCGAACTCCGGATGCTGCATCAGCACGTTGGCGATGCCAAGGGCGAATACGCCTTCCGTTCCCGGAATGATCGGGATCCAGCGATCCGCGTTGGCTCCGGTCATGGTCATCTTGGGTTCGATCTGAACCAGGGTGCCGCGCGGCGCCTTCCTGAATTTCGCGTATTCTTTCGCAAAATGCACCGGAGATGCGCCGGTTCCCAGGAAATCGCTTCCGAAGGAAAGGATCAGCCTTGCCTTGTCGAAATGCAGGCGGGGCTGATCGACCCCGTACACCTTCCTGTTCGCGTCGAAGCCGATCGCGGGTGAAAGCGCCTCGTAGACATAATGGTTTTTGGAACCCATGCTTTCGAGGTAATTCTGCACCAGCACCTTGAGATGACCGCTCACGGCTCCGGTCATGAAACCGAATTCCTCGCCGGAAATGCCGCTCTTCGGACCGACTTTCTCGTCGAGCATGGCCATTGCCTTGTCCCAGGTGGTGGGCACCAGCCTTCCGCCCTCGCGCACCATCGGGTCGGTGAGACGATCCGGGTTGTACTGTACCTGGACAGCAGCCTGACCGAGACCGCAGATCTTGCCTCCGCTGATCCTCGATTCGGGATTGCCCTCCATTTTCAGCACACGACCTTCGCGTACGCGCCCCATGACCCCGCATGCCGATCCGCACTGGGTGCAGGTGGAAGCATAGAACACGCTAAGACCGGGAACCACGAAATCTTCCGGGCTCACATTGGGCATGATGACTTCGTCTCCCGACCTGATGTCGGTGTTGCCACACCCGGCAAGTGCAAGGGAGCCTCCGCCAAGCCCGAGCACTTTCAGAAAATCCCTGCGATTGATGCCGCTTTCACTCATAACAAATTCATCCCATTCTAGATATTTCGGGTGGAAATATGTCCGCGCCTGTATCCGCAAACCCTTACTTGTGACACTGCCAGCATTCGCCCGGCCCGTGGCTCGTCTTCATGTTGGTGTCGCTTTCCTTGTGATCCTTCTGATGGCAACTGATGCACCATCCCATGGAAAGCGCCTTGACCCTCCTGTCCACCGTCATGTTGGCCACATCGCCATGGCAATATCCGCAGACTTCGCGAACCGGCCTGTTCTGCCTGAAATAGAAACGCTGGATATGGCGCTCATGGTTGAACCTGACATAATCGGGCAGATCGTTGACCTTCTTCCAGGGAATCGGCTCCTTCTTTTCCCAGTATTCAAACAACTTCTTGATGCGGGGCTTGTTGCGAACCGATTCGATGTTCTGGTGGCAGCCTATGCACTTGTCAACCCTGGGAATCACGGAAACGTATCCACGTCTCGCGCCGGTATGGCAGTACATGCAATTGATCCCCATGTCGCGAGCATGCCGGTAATGGGGGAACTCGATCGGCTGCTGAACGACGGGTCCGAGCGCATTGTAGCCATCCGGAGTCTGCGAACCGATCGGACCACCCTGCACGAAGGGCTCAGCATTAACTGCATTCCCAAAGAGGAACAGAAGGGAAAACACTGCCAGCAAACGATGGATCATGTTTCTCGTTCCAGAAGTATTAAAGCAAGTCATATGTTGATATCCATTGAAATTGACCATTCGAAATTTAACCCTCGCCCAGCTTCCTTTACCGAGGGGGAACCCCGCCACACCATTCATCACCATTTTCTTATAATCGAAATGATAATGATAATGATACTTAAATATCGAGAAGAGCAAAAAGCCCTTCTCGCCTCACGCACCTCAAATTGTCGATCGAGCAGACAATTTCAGCGCAAACATTGATTTTACAAGGGAAAAGTCAGAGGAAATGCAAAAGGCATCCGGCAGCGCCGGGTATCGCTCTTCCTTTGCAGCGCTGGCGCTGCACTTGAATTTGACCTTCATGCTCCCTCCTCGTCCAACAATTCTTCATGTTTTTGGCCGTGCCTGACCATTCCGCCAGCCATTTTTTTCGAAGTATAACTATGTGTCGCTTTTCAGGTCAAGCCTTCGATCCATATATTTTTGCAATATTTCCAGTCCTTTTTGCAATCGAAAGATCTCCCCGAAAACGATATTTCTAGCCCATGATGGAATCCAGTTCCTTCAGCGGAGGAAGCTGTTCCAGGGAAGAGAGGTTGAGATCATTCAGGAACTGCACGGTCGTCGCATAAAGAGCAGGTCTGCCCGGCACTTCCCTGTGTCCCACGATTTCTATCCAGGATCTGGCCTCAAGGGTTTTCAGGATCTGACTGGAAACCGAAACTCCACGGATCTCCTCGATGTCTCCGCGGGTGACCGGCTGCCTGTACGCGATGATGGCCAGCGTCTCCAGGGTTGCCCTTGAATAGCGGAGAGGCTTTCTCGCATTCAATCGATCCAGATATTTTTTCATTTCAGGGCGGGATCTGAATCGCCATCCTCCGGCCACTTCGACGAGGTCGAGCCCCCTCCCCTCCCATCTCTTCGCAAGGGAGGCGATCAATTCATGTACAGGTTCGATTTCTTCCCCGAGGATCCTTGCCAGATCGGAAAGCGGGACAGGTTCTTCCGAAGTCAGCAGCGCCGTCTCCAGAATGATCAGAGCCGTTTCAGGATTCATTGCTCACCCGCACATAGATCGGACCGAATGGCTCCGTCTGAAAAAGGGAGATCATGCTTTCACGGGCCAACTCGAGCAGCGCGAGAAAGGTGACAATGAGCGCGGCAAGTCCTTTGCCGCAATCGAAGAGCTGGGAGAATTCCAGATAGGCATTATCCCGGAGCTTCCTCAATATGCCCGTCATGTGATCGCGGACCGAAAGCTCCTCCCTGCCGAGCTTGTGGGGAGTCGCCATTTTTGCGCGGGAGACGAGGCCAAGCCAGGCCTGGACGAGATCCTTCAAATCGAGATCGGGAAGTTCGGGAAGGTCCGTGCCTCCCTGCATCGCTCTGGCATGATGGAAGTCCCGCCCATCCAGCTCCAGCAAATCGAGCTCGATGGCCGCCTCCTTCATCTTTTCGTATTCGATGAGGCGCCGCACCAGGTCGGCCCTCGGATCCTCTTCCTCATTCATCGCGGCGGGCCTGGGAAGCAGCATCCTGGATTTGATCTCGATCAGGAGGGCCGCCATCAGCAGATATTCTGCAGCAAGCTCGTGGCGCTGCCTCGCCTCCTCGATGTAGTTCATGTACTGACGGGTCAGCTCCGTCATGCTGATGTCGAGGATGTCGAGATTGTGCTTCCTGATCAGGTAAAGAAGCAGGTCGAGTGGGCCTTCGAAGGTGTCGAGCACGACTTCGAGTGCCTCCGGAGGGATATACAGATCCCTGGGGAGATCTCCGATGAGTTCGCCGTGGATTTTGGCGACGATCAACTGTAATCGAGCCCCATCGCTTCGCGAACTTCCCGCATCGTATCCTGCGCGAGTTTCCTCGCCTTTTCACAACCGTCTGCGAGGATGTTCCTGAGGAGACCCGGGTCGTCGAGATACAGTTGCGCCCGCTCCCTCATCGGTTCCTGCTCCTTCAGCACCGCATCGATGACGGGCTGCTTGCATTCTAGACAACCGATTCCTGCGCTCCTGCAGCCCTTCTGCACCCATTCGCAGGTCGCCTCGTCCGAATAGACCAGATGGAACTGCCAGACAGGACACTTTTCCGGGTCTCCAGGATCCGTTCTCCTCACCCGGGCAGGATCGGTCGGCATGGTGCGGATTTTTTTCTCGACGATTTTCGGGTCTTCGCGCAGCGAAATCGTGTTTCCGTAGGATTTGGACATCTTGTGACCATCGAGCCCGGGCATCCTGGAAGCTGCAGTCAGCATCGCCTGGGGTTCGGAGAGAATCATCTTTCCGGTTCCCTCGAGATAGCCATAGAGCCTTTCGGTATCCCCCACGCTCAGATTCTGCTGCTCCTCGAGCAATGATTTCGCCGCCTCAAGCGCATCGACATCCCCCTGTTCCTGGAAGCGCGACCTGAGTTCCGCATAGAGTTTCGCCTTTTTGGAGCCGAGTTTTTTCACCGCAGCCAGCGCCTTTTCCTCGAAACCATGCTCCTTGCCATATATGTGATTGAAGCGGCGCGCGATCTCCCTGGTGAATTCGATGTGGGGCACCTGATCCTCGCCCACCGGGACATGGGTTGCCCGATAAATGAGGATGTCTGCGCTCTGCAGCAGCGGATACCCCAAAAATCCGTAGGTGGAAAGGTCCTTCTCCGTCAGTTTCTGCTGCTGGTCCTTGTAGGTGGGCACCCTCTCCAGCCAGCCCAGCGGAGTGATCATGGAAAGCAGCAGGTGGAGCTCTGCATGCTCCGGCACCTTCGACTGCACAAAGACCGTCGCCTGGGACGGATCGACCCCCGCTGCAAGCCAGTCCACCAGCATGTCCCATACGCTCCCCTCGATGACCTCTGGCGTATCGTAATGGGTGGTGAGCGCATGCCAGTCGGCGACGAAAAACAGGCATGGATATTCATGCTGCAGCCTGATCCAGTTTTTCAGCACGCCATGATAATGACCGAGATGGAGTTGTCCCGTGGGACGCATTCCCGAAAGGATGCGATCGGCAAACATTTTTATACCTTTTTATAATCCAAACAAACTCAATACCAGATGAACGGCGATGCTCATCAGCGGGCCGAGAATCGCCCCCAGCAGTCCGCTGAACAGCAGCACCACCAGGATGATTATGCCGTATGGTTCGATTTTGGCAAGTCGATAGGCCGCCCTCGTGGGCAGCAGACTCACCAGCACCCTCCCTCCATCGAGAGGAGGGACGGGAAGCAGATTCAGCAGCATCAGGATGATGTTGATCTTCACGCCCATGTTGGCCATGACCGCAAGGGGGGATGCGAAATAATTCCCGGGCATCATCGTCGCCAGCTTGAGAAAAAATGCCCAGCCGATCGCCATCACGAGATTGGAGGCAGGACCTGCAAGGGCCACCCACAACATGTCCTGCTTGGGATTTCTCAGGGCGCTGAAATTGATCGGAACCGGCTTCGCCCAGCCGAACAGGAATCCGCCAAGCGCCATCGAAACCAGGGGGATGACGATCGTGCCGATCGGGTCGATGTGGTGCAGCGGATTCAGGCTCACCCGCCCTTGCGCATAGGCGGTCATGTCTCCGAACTGCTTCGCGACATAGCCGTGTGCCGCTTCGTGCATGGTGATCGCGAAAATGATGGGCAGCGCGACAACCGACACCATCTGGATGAAACTGGCGGGATCCGTCATGGCATTCCAAACGGAGCAAGATCCCCGTTTCCTTTCCTCAGAAGTAGCGGGGGATTTTCAGTGAGATCGATCACCGTGGTCATTTCGATTCCACAGGCACCGGAATCGATGATGAGATCGACCTGGTTTTCGAGCCTTTCGCGAATTTCCTCAGGATCGTTGAGGGGAAATTCCTCATCCGGAAGCAACAGGGTCGTGCTGAGGATGGGCTCGGCGAGTTCCTCGAGCAGGCTGGCCACCACGATGCTGTCCGGCACGCGGATGCCGATGGTATTGCGTTTCGGATGCTGCAGCCTTCTCGGCACCTCGCGGGTCGCTTTCAGGATGAAGGTATAGCTTCCAGGCGTGGCGGCCTTCAACAACCGGTACTGGGCATTGTCCACCTGTGCATAATGCGAAATGCTGGACAGATCCCGGCACACCAGCGAAAAATGGTGCTTTTCGTCCACGCCGCGGATTTCGCGCATCCGTTCCATGGCGTTTTTATCGCCGATCGGGCATCCGAGGGCGTAACAGGAATCGGTGGGATAGACGATGACGCCGCCGCTCCTCAGGATTTCCACAGCCTGGCGGATCAGCCGCTGCTGAGGGTTTTGCGGATGTATCGTGAAATATTGTGCCATCAGTTTCCTGCCTTCCAGGCTTCCCAGATCGGCCTGCATCCTTCGGGGAGGAGTGGAAGCCTGCCGAGATCGACGCGACTTTCCTCCGGGCTGTGAAAATCCGAACCCATCGATGCATACAGGTCGAAACGCTTTGCGAAATCTCCGAAACGGATCGCCATGTCTTTCGTATGACTGGAAGTGACCACCTCGATCCCCTTCCCGCCTTCTTCCCTGAACTCGGAAAGAAGCGCCTTGAAGGCCTCCGTGCTCAGTTCGTAACGACCGGGATGTGCGATCACGGCCATTCCTCCGCTTGCCACGATCCAGGAAACCGCATCGGAAAGCTTCGCCCACTCATGACTCACATGTCCGGGCTTGCCTCGCACCAGGAACTTCCTGAATACGCTCTGCACATCCTTCGCATATCCATTGGACACGAGAAAGCGCGCAAAATGCGTCCTGCCGATCAGATTCTTGTTTCCCGCAAAGGCACAGGCCCCTTCGTAACCGCCGGAAATGCCCGCTCTCGAAAGCGCATCGCCGATTTCCCTCGCCCGCCTCGCCCGCCCTTCGCGGATCGAACCCAGGCCGCCTTGCAGGTCCGCATTTTCCGGGTCTACGTTCAGCCCCACCACGTGGATCGTCCTCCCCCTCCAGGTGACCGAAATTTCCACCCCATTGACGAATTCCATGCCAAGACCCAGCGCCGCGCTACTCGCTTCGCATAGTCCGTCGCAGTCGTCGTGATCGGTCAGGGCGAGGATTTCCACACCGTTGGCCGAGGCGCGAGCGACGAGTTCACGGGGTGAGAGGACGCCGTCTGAAATATTCGAATGGCAGTGCAGGTCGATGATCGGCATGGATGGGAACGGAAATATCTTCTTCAATCATACCAAATCGCCCGCCACCTTCAAAAAGGTTTTTGGTTATAATTGACTGTATGGATCCTCGTCCGGAATTCCATAGGAGAGCTTCATGCAGTTCATCCCTGTAAATCGTCCCGTCTCCATGGAGAAAAAGGACGAGACCGAAATCAACAGCATCTTCAACACGAGGGCCGTTCGGAAGACCGGCGCGAGCTCGGTTCAGACCGTCTCCACCGAAACCCATCCGCCAAAAGCACTGCCCCCGGCCCAGAAACAGCTCCCGAAACCGCCCGAGCAGGTCGAGCCACAGGAATATGTGCCGCGTTCAGGAGAAGACAGGAGGAAAGTCTGCAGGCGAATCCAGAACCAGTCCACGCCTTACGACCTTCGAGGAAAAGGGGACAGGAGGAAGAAAAAGCAGAGGACGGAAGACGTCACCACCTCGATCGACGAAATTGCCTGAATCAGTTCTTCGTCTTGTGAAGCGAGGCAATGAGTTCCGCTTCTCCCTTGGAGATTCCGCAGGCCACCGCGATCTCCGCGGGGCCGATGCCCTGCCTCACCATGCGGATGGCCTGGGCATAGGGGGCCGGAGTATTGTTGTCCTCCTTCATCCGCTCCAGCTCCTTTTGCAGTTGCGCAAACTGGGATTTCAGATCCGACACCTCCCTGCGCAAGTCGTCGATGGCCGCCCGATGCTCGGGATCGTTCCTTTTCGACGCGAACAGGAACACCACCAGTTCCGTGGCGTAAAATGCCACGGCAACGACGCCGGCGATCAGCAATTGGCTCCAGGTGAACATTCCAGTCCCTGATCAAATTTAAATGTGCATTGCCCGCCCGTCCACCGAAAGGGCCGCTTCGTGCATCGCTTCAGAAAGGGAGGGATGCGCATGGATGATGGAAGCGATGTCTTCGCTGGAAGCGGAAAAAGCCATTGCCACCACTGCCTCGGATACGAGTTCGGAAGCATGGGGGCCGATGATGTGCACGCCGAGGATCCGGTCCGTTTCCGCGTCCGCCAGCATCTTCACGAAGCCCTGGGCCGCCCCCATTGCCTGCGCCCGGCCGTTCGCGGTGAAGGGGAACTGGCCGGCGCGGTATTCGATCCCGGCCGCCTTCAGATCTTCCTCGGTTTTACCCACCCAGGCGATTTCCGGAGCCGTATAAATCACCGAAGGAACGATTCCAGGATCAAAACGGGACTTCATTCCGGAAATGATTTCAGCGACCATCACGCCTTCCTCGGAGGCCTTGTGGGCGAGCATCGGCCCCCTCACCACGTCGCCGATCGCATAAACTCTCGAAAGGTTCGTCCTGCAGCATTCGTCCACTTCGATATGGCCGCGCGAATCGATTTTCAGCGCGTCGGAAATGCCTGATGAATTGGGAATCCTGCCCGCAGCCACCACCAATTGATCGAATTCGGCCCGTTGCTCCCCCTTCGCGTCCCGCCAGGACACCCCGACCGCTTCTGCGGAAGATTCGCAAGACAGGATCTCGACGCCGAGATGGATCGACCACCCCTTGTTCTTCCTGAACTGGCGGAGCGCCTCCTTCGAAATCTTTCCGTCGGCCATGGGCAGGAATTCCGGCATCGCTTCCAGGATCGTCACTTCGCTGCCAAGGCGACGCCACACGCTGCCGAGCTCCAGGCCGATCACACCCGCCCCGATGATGCCAAGCCTTTGGGGTACGGATTCGAAGGAAAGCGCGCCGCTGCTGTCGGTGACCCTTCCGCCGAAAGGCGCTGCGGGAATCTGCCTGGGAGAGGATCCGGTCGCGATGACGACATGCCTTGCCTCGATCTCCTGTCCATCCGAGACAGAGATCCGGTGAAATTCTCCGGTCGCTTCGATCCTCGCCCGCCCCTGAATCGAATCGATCCTGTTCTTCTTGAACAGGAATGCGATTCCATTCGTGTGGGAGTTCACGATTTTTTTCTTTCTCGCCTGCATCGCCCCGACGTCGATGCCGATTTCCCCGACCATGATGCCGTGGGAGGAAAATTCTTCCCGGACCTTCTCGTAATTCTCGGAGGATTCCAGCAGCGCCTTGGAAGGAATGCAGCCCACGTTGAGACAGGTCCCGCCGAGGACGGCTTTGCCGTCTTCATCCATGCGCTCGTCGATGCAAACCGTCCTCAATCCGAGCTGCGCCGCACGGATCGCTGCGACATATCCGCCAGGTCCTGCGCCGATCACCGCGACATCGTATCGCATCATATCTCCAGCAACAGTCTTTCGGGATCTTCGAGGTTTTCCTTGATGGCGACGAGCCCCTGCACCGCCTCCCGTCCGTCGATCAACCTGTGATCGTAGGAAAGCGCGAGATAGATCATCGGACGGATGACGATCTGCCCGTCCACCACCACCGGCCTGTCCTTCATCGCATGGATGCCGAGGATCGCGCTTTGCGGAGGATTGATGATCGGAGTGGAAAGCATGGAGCCGAAAATTCCGCCGTTGGTGATGGAAAAGGTTCCCCCTTCCAGTTCCTCGACGGCAAGCCTGCCATCCTGCGCACGCTTTCCGAAATCCGCGATTCCCTTTTCGATCTTCGCAAAGGAAAGTCGATCCGCATCCCTCAGCACCGGCACCACCAGTCCGCGAGGTGTTCCGACCGCAATCCCGATGTCCTGATAATCGTGGTGGACGATTTCATTCCCTTCGATCGAAGCATTGAGCACCGGGTATTTTTTGAGCGCAGCCACCACCGCCTTCACGAAAAAGGACATGAATCCGAGCTTGATCCCATGCTCCTTCTCGAATTTTTCCTTGTAGCGGGCCCTGAGATCGACGATTTCCTTCATGTCGACTTCGTTGAAGGTGGTGAGGATCGCAGCATTCCTCTGCGATTCGAGCAGGCGGTCGGCGACGCGCTGCCTGAGTCTCGACATCGGCACGCGCCTCACGCCACGGGAGATGGATGCTGCGGGCTTCGGAGTCAGATCTTCCTTCAGGATCCGCCCGCCCCTTCCCGTTCCCTCTACTTGGCCGAGGTCGATTCCCTCGACATGCCGCACCGCAGCCGGCATCAGGATGGGGGATTCAGGCTGCTTTTCAGGCTTTTCCGAAGGCTTCTCGCCGGAAGGATCGATCCTCGCGATCACTTCCCCGCTCACGACCACGGCCCCCTCTTCCTTCAGGACCTCGTATATCCGCCCCGATTGCGGCGCAGGCATTTCGAGCACGACCTTGTCGGTCTCGATGTCGATGAGATTCTCTCCTCTTTCCGCATAGTCCCCCGGCTTCTTCTTCCAGGAAAGCAGCGTGGCCTCGGATACGGATTCGGACAATTGGGGTACCTTGACTTCGATCAGCATGATTTCTCCATTTGGTTCATGGCGAAGGCACCGTCGACGAGTTCCTTCTGCCTCGCGAGATATTTCGCGTAATATCCCGCTGCAGGCGATGCAGACGACTTGCGCATCGAGGACAAGAGATTCTGCTCCTTCCTCATGTGCCGCAAAAGATAATGTTCGATATGGCGCCAGGCCCCCTGGTTCCTGGGTTCCTCCTGGCACCACATCACTTCGGATGCATTCGGGTAATTCCCGATCACCGCCTTGAATGCTTCGTGCGGAAAAGGATAAAGCTGGTTGATGCGAACGATGGCCATGTCGGAGATTCCCTTCTCCCGCCTGGCATGAACCAGATCGAAATACACCTTGCCCGCGCAGCAGATGATCCGCTTCACTTTTGTAGGATCGATCGAAGCATCCTCCTCGTCCGAGACGGGCATGAACCTTCCGTTCGCAAGCTCTTCCAGGGTGGATGAGGAATCGCGGCTTCTCAGCAGGCTCTTCGGCGTGATGAGGATGAGCGGCCTCCGGTAGGGGCGCAGCATCTGGCGCCTCAACACATGGAACATCTGGGCCGGGGTGGAGGGCATGCACACCTGGATGTTGTAATCGGCGCAAAGCTGGAGATATCTCTCGACCCTCGCGGAGGAATGCTCCGGCCCCTGCCCCTCGTGGCCGTGCGGCAGCATCATGACGAGTCCGCAAAACCTGCCCCATTTCACTTCTCCCGAAGCGATGAACTGATCGATGACGACCTGCGCGCCGTTGGCGAAATCGCCGAACTGCGCTTCCCAGATCACCAGTTCATCGGGCTCGGCTGTTGCATAACCGTATTCGAAGCCGAGTACGGCCTCCTCCGACAACACCGAATCGAAAACCGCGAAGTCGGGTTGCCCTGCCCGCACATGCTGTAGCGGAATGTAGATTCCGGAATCCCATTTTTCCCTCTTCTGGTCGTGCAAGACCGCATGCCTGTGGAAGAAGGTGCCTCGTCCCACATCCTGCCCGGAAATGCGGATCGAATATCCTGCGTCGAGGAGTGATGCATAGGCGAGATTTTCCGCCATTCCCCAGTCGAGCGGAATTTTCCCCTCCGCCATTTCGCGCCGGTCCGAAATGATTTTTTCCACCCTGGAATGCAACACGAAGCCTTGCGGGATATCCGTCAGTCTTTGCGCAAGGCGCCTGATCTCCGGAAGGGAGAGCGAAGTATCGCATTCCTGCTCCCATCTCTGCCCCCTGAAGCGGGTCCAGTCCGAGGAATGGGGATATTTCACCCCCTTGAGGAAATTGACATTGGGATGCACGCCGCGGTCCATCGCATCCCTGAAATCCGTCACCATCTTTTCCGCATCCCCGGAAGAAACGACGCCCCGTTCTTCCAGCGTCTTCGCATACAGGCTGCGGGTTCCGGGATGGCGGTTCACCAGCTTGTACATCAATGGCTGCGTGACCAGCGGTTCATCCTGCTCGTTGTGCCCGAGACGCCTGAAGCAGACCATGTCGATGATGACGTCCTTCCTGAATTCGTTCCGGAAGTCGAGCGCGATTTCCGCGACCATCAGGAGCGCCTCCGGATCGTCCGCATTGACGTGGAAAATCGGCGCCTCGACCATCTTGCCGACATCGCTGCAATAGATCGTGGAACGAACGTCCCTGGGATCGGAAGTGGTGAAGCCGATCTGGTTGTTGATGATGACATGCACCGTTCCGCCCGTGCCATAGCCGCGGGTCTTGGACAGATTGAGCGTTTCCATCACCACGCCCTGCCCGGAAAAGGCGGCATCGCCGTGGATGAGAAGAGGCAATACCTGCTTTCCTTCCGTATCCCCCCGCCTGTGCTGACGCGCCCTGACCGATCCTTCCACCACCGGGTTCACGATTTCGAGATGGGAGGGATTGAAGGCCAGGGTGACATGCATCGGACCGCCAGAAGTCTGGATGTCGGAGGAAAATCCCTGGTGGTATTTCACGTCGCCGGAAGTGAGCTCGGTAGCCTCCTTTCCCTCGAATTCGGAAAAGAGATCCGAAGGCATCTTGCCCAGGGTGTTGACGAGCACGTTGAGCCTGCCGCGGTGCGCCATGCCGATCACGACTTCATGCACCCCTTCGGCTCCGGCCTTCTGCAACAGGTGGTCGAGAAGCGGGATCAGGCTGTCCCCTCCTTCGAGGGAAAAGCGTTTCTGCCCGACATAGCGGGTGTGCAGATAACGCTCCAGGGTTTCCGCTTCGGTGAGACGCTGCAGGATGTGTTTGCGATATTCCGGGGAGAAATCGGGCCTCGAACGCCTTCCCTCGAACCTTCCCTGGATCCAGCGCTTCTGGTCGTTCTCGCTGATGTACATGTACTCGATGCCGATCGGACCGCAATACGTCTGCTTCAGGGCTTGCAGGATTTCCCGCAAGGTCGCGCGCTCCGGCCCCACCAGCGAGCCGGTGCCGAAAACCACATCCAGATCGGCTTCGGAAAGCCCGTAATGGGCCGGGTCGAGTTCGGGAACAGGGCGCTTTTCGATGTGATCCAGCGGGTCGAGATTCGCCGCCCGAAGCCCCAGGAACCGGTAGGCATTGATGAGCTGCAGGACCGAGATCTGCCTCCTGTCAAAGGCTTCGACGGATTGATCCTGCGCCCGGAAATCGAACCTGGACTTCCAGGATTCGGGGACCGAATCCGGGTTTTTCCTGAATTCATCGTAGAGGGCTTCGAGATATTCGGAATCCGCGCCGGACAACCAGGAATCCGTCATCGCTAACGCTCCGAAATGGGCACGAAATCGCGCCGCTTCTGCCCGAGATAGAGCTGCCTCGGACGGCCGATCTTGCGTTCGGAATCCGAGATCATCTCGTTCCATTGCGAAATCCAGCCGATGGTGCGGGCGATCGCGAAGATCACGGTGAACATGTTGAGCGGCACCTTGAGCGCCCGGAGCACGATCCCGGAATAGAAGTCCACGTTGGGATAGAGCTTGCGCTCGATGAAATATTCGTCCTGGAGCGCGATCCTTTCCAGCTCCATCGCCATCTCGAACATCTTGTCGTTCTGCAGCCCGAGCTCGGTGAGCACCTCGTAGCAGGTCTCCCGCATCACCTTGGCGCGCGGATCCATGTTCTTGTAGACGCGATGGCCGAATCCCATCAGCCGGAAAGGATCGTTCCTGTCCTTGGCACGCGCCACAAATTTCGGGATCTGGCTGATGTCGCCGATCTCGTCGAGCATCTTCAGCACTGCCTCGTTCGCGCCGCCGTGGGCGGGTCCCCAGAGGGCCGCGATCCCCGCCGCCACGCAGGCGAAAGGATTGGCGCCGGAAGAGCCGGCGAGCCTCACCGTGGAAGTCGATGCGTTCTGCTCGTGGTCCGCATGCAGGATGAAGATGCGTTCGAGCGCACGCACCAGTTTCGGATTGGCGTGATAAGGCTCGCAAGGCGTGGCGAACATCATGTGCAGGAAATTCTCCACATATCCCAATTCGTTGTTGGGATACATGAAGGGATGACCGATGTTGTACTTGTAGCACATGGCCGCGATGGTCGGGACCTTGGCGATCAGCCTGAGCGCGGAGATTTCCCGATGTTCCGGATTGTTGATGTCGAGCGAATCATGGTAGAAGGCGGAGAGCGCCCCCACCACCCCGACCATCACCGCCATCGGGTGGGCATCCCGCCGGAATCCCTTGTAGAAGGTCATGAGCTGGTCGTGCACCATGGTGCGATACTTGATCTTGCGCTCGAACTCTTCCTTCTTCTGCTGGGTCGGCAGATCCCCGTACAGGAGGAGATGGCTCACTTCGAGGAAACCCGCCTTTTCCGCGAGCTGCTCGATGGGATAGCCCCGATAGTACAGGTGCCCGGCTTCCCCGTCGATGTAGGTGATGCCCGAATTGCAGCTCGCGGTGGAAAGATAGCCGGGATCGTAAGTGAACATCCCCGTCTTCGCGAGATTCCGGATGTCGATCACGTCCGGCCCGAGCGTCCCGGACAGGATGGGCAGTTCGACCGATGGCGTGCCGTCGTTGAAGGACAAGGTTGCGATGCGTTTCTTTTCCATGAATCTTCCCTTATGGATTCAATCCATTCTTATGAGTTGGAGCAGGGTTCCGTCCCCCACGCGGATTTCCCGCTTTCCCGTTATGATATCCCAGAGTTCGGCATCCGGGTATTCGAGCAGGGCCAGATAGTCCCTCGCCTGATCCGGATCGAGGCTTTTCCAGTGCCTTTCCAGGAAGCCGGAAAGCACCAGGTCGAGCTCCAGCATCCCCCTTCTGGAGCGCCAGAGCACCCTGCCCAGTTCGCTCATACCGTTCTTTTGACCATGAGGCTCTTGATCTTCCCGATCGCCTCGGTGGGATTCAGCCCTTTCGGGCAGACATCCACGCAATTCATGATGCTGTGGCAGCGGAACAGCCGATAGGGATCCTCCAGATCGTCGAGGCGTTCGGAGGTTGCCTTGTCGCGACTGTCCGAAATGAAGCGCCATGCCTGCAGCAATCCCGCCGGCCCCACGAACTTTTCCGGATTCCACCAGAAGGAAGGGCAGGAAGTGGTGCAGCAGGCGCAAAGGATGCATTCGTAGAGACCGTCCAGTTCGGCGCGATCCTCCGGGCTCTGCAGGCGCTCGGTCTCCGGCGGGGGATCGTTGTTGATGAGATAGGGCTTGATCGAATGATACTGGCGGAAGAAGGGCTCCATGTCGACGATGAGATCGCGGATCACCGGAAGGCCGGGAAGCGGCCTGAGTTCGATCGGCTCCTTGAGTTCCGAAAGGGGCGTGATGCAGGCGAGCCCGTTCCTGCCGTTGATGTTCATCGCATCTGAACCGCAGACCCCTTCCCGGCAGGATCTTCTGAGCGAAAGGGTGTCGTCGATCGCCTTGATCTGGATGAGCGCATCCAGCAGCATCATTTCCCCTGCCCGGATGTCGAGATCGTAGTCCTGCATGTAGGGCTTCTCGTCCGTTTCCGGATTGTAGCGGTAGATCGAAAAGCGCATCCCTCAATAGCTCCTGGTCTTGGGTGGGAAGGAAGGAACGGTGAGCGGTTTCAGCCTCACCGGTTTGTAGTCCATGGTGCCGTCGCGGTGGGCGAGACTGTGCTTCAGCCAGTTTTTGTCGTCGCGCTCAGGACAATCGTCCCGTGCATGCGCGCCGCGACTTTCGGTCCTCGCGATCGCGGAACGGATGGTGGCGAAGGCAACCTCCATGAGGTTTTCGAGTTCCAGCGCCTCGACCCTGGCCGTATTGAAAATCTTGCTGTGGTCGCGGATCACTGCGCGATCGAGCCTTTCGCGGATTTCCCCGAGCTTCACGAGCCCTTCCCGCATCACCGCATCCTTGCGGAACACCCCGCAATGCGCCTGCATCACCTGCTGCATGTCCCGGTAAATCTCCGAAACCTTCTCCGATCCATCCTTCTTCTCCCATCTTGCGAGCCTCGACAATGCGAGGTCCGCCCCATCTTTGGGGATGGGCGGAGCGGTGGGATTTTCCTTCAGGAATTCAAGGATATGGTCGGCGGCGGCACGACCGAAGACCAGCAGGTCGAGCAGCGAATTTCCGCCCAGCCGGTTCGCGCCGTGCACCGAAACGCAGGCACATTCGCCCACCGCATAAAGGCCGATCACGTCCTCTTCCGGGCCGGTCTTCGAAGGCACCACCACCTGGCCGCGGTGATGGGTGGGGATCCCGCCCATCATGTAATGCGCCGTCGGCACCACCGGAATCGGCGCATCGAGCGGATCGACATGGGCGAATTTCATGGAAATCTCGCGGATCCCGGGAAGCTTGTCGAGGATCACTTCGCGCCCGACGTGATCGAGCTTGAGCAGGATGTGATCCTTCTTGGGTCCGCAGCCCCGCCCTTCGTGGATCTCGACGGCGATCGCGCGAGCCACCACGTCGCGCCCGGCGAGATCCTTCGCGTGCGGCGCATAACGCTCCATGAAGCGCTCCCCTTCCGAATTGACGAGATAGCCCCCCTCCCCTCTCACCCCTTCGGAAATCAGCACGCCCGCCCCAAGCAGGCCGGTCGGATGGAACTGCCAGAATTCCATGTCCTCCAGCGGGATCCCCGCGCGGGATGCCATGCCGAGTCCGTCCCCGGTATTGATGAAGGCATTGGTGGAGGCTGCGAAAACCCGGCAGGCTCCTCCTGTGGCGAGCAACGTCGCCCTCGCCTCGATGAGGAGAGGCTCGCCCTTTTCCATGTCGAGGGCCACCACGCCGAGCACCCTTCCCTCCTGATCCCGGACCAGATCGATCGCCATGTATTCGACGAAGAAATGCGTCTTGGCGAGCACGTTCCGCTGATACAGGGTGTGCAGCATGGCATGCCCGGTCCTGTCCGCCGCAGCGCAGGTCCTTGTCGCCTGATCTCCGCCGAAATTCCTGGATTGCCCGCCGAAAGGCCGCTGGTAGATCTTGCCGTTCTCGAGCCTCGAAAAGGGCAGGCCGAAGTGCTCCATTTCATAGACGACTTCGGGCCCCATCCTGCACATGTATTCGATCGCATCCTGGTCCCCCAGGTAGTCCGAGCCCTTTACCGTGTCGTACATGTGCCAGAGCCAGTTGTCCTCGGTGACATTGCCGAGCGCCGCGGTGATGCCTCCCTGGGCCGCCACGGTGTGCGAACGGGTCGGAAAGACCTTGGAGAGCACGGCGACCTTGAGGCCCGCGGTGGAGAGCTGCAAGGCGGCGCGCATTCCGGCCCCGCCCGCGCCGACGATCACGGCATCGAATTTTCTTTTTTCCATCGGCATTTCAATTTCCCCAGAGAATCACGACCGACCAGATGAGGTAGATCGCAAGCGAGACGATCGCGAGCACCTGAAGCGTCAGCCTGATCCCGGTTGGATGCACATAATCCATCAGGATGTCGCGGATTCCCACCCACGCGTGCAGATAGAGACTGATCAGGAACAACAAAATCGCAATCCTGATCCAGGAATGTGAAAGGAAGGATTTCCAGCCATCGTACCCCGAAGGCGCATCGACTGCGAAAGCGATCAGGAACAGTACGGTGGAGATGGCCATGATGACCGCGGTGATCCGCTGTGCCAGCCAGTCGCGCAATCCGTAATGAGCGCCCACCACCACCCTTTTCACCATATCAGCACCCCCGCAAGCAGGGTGAGGAGAAGGCTCGCGGCAAGAACCATCCTGCTGCTTGCTCTCGCAGCGGAAAGGGAAACGCCCTTGTCGATATCGAGAAACAGGAAGCGGATCCCCGCGCAGAAATGGTGGAAAAATGCCCAGCAAATTCCCAGTAGCGCAAGTTTCGCCAGTGGCGAGGAAAAAAAGCTCGTGAGTGATTCAAAGCCCCGCGCCGATTGCAGACTGCCCTGCAGCCCCGACAACAGGAAAGGAATCGCAAGGAAAAGAAGCAGGCCGCTTGCCCGGTGCAGGATCGAAACGAATCCTGGCAATGGAAGCCTGATTTTCATCAGGTCGAGATACTTCGGGCGTTTCTTCATGGGACGGGGATTTCTTAAGGAAGTATTAGTATAGGCGATTCCAGAAGCATCTTGAAGGGTGTACCATTGAACACGATGACAGGAAATCCACGGGAGGAGAAGAATGAGAAAACCCATCCGGGTCGCCGTGACCGGCGCGGCAGGACATATCGGATACAATCTCGCATTCCGCATCGCGGCCGGCGAAATGCTGGGGCCGAAGCAGCCCGTCATCCTGCAATTGCTGGAAGTGCCGCAGGCGCT
>JAJZTT010000011.1:0-4067 GCA_021848705.1 Pseudomonadota bacterium | reverse complement strand
ATGGAACTCGAAGACTGCGCATTTCCGCTTCTTTCCGGAACCCTTTTCACCGACAAGCCCGAGGAGGCTTTCGCAGGGGCAGACATCGCGATCCTGGTGGGAAGTCGACCGAGAACGAAGGGAATGGAACGCAGCGACCTGCTCCAGATCAACGGTGACATCTTCAGAGCCCAGGGAATCGCGCTCGACAGGGCGGCCTCCTCCCATGTGAAGGTGGCGGTGGTCGGAAACCCCGCCAACACCAATGCGCTGATCGCGGCAAGCCATGCGAAACGCATCGATCCTGCGAATTTCACCTCGATGATGCGGCTCGACCACAACCGTGCACTCTCCAGGATCGCCGAGCATTCCAATCGCCCGGTCAACCATGTGAGGAAAGCGGTCGCCTGGGGCAACCACTCCTCCGCCCAGTTCCCGGACCTCTATCATGCAGTGGTCGACGGCATCAATGCCTATCAGTTCATCCACGATCCGCAATGGGTGGAAAAAACCTTCATTCCCGGGGTCCAGGAGCGCGGAACCGAGATCCTCAACGCGCGGGGACTGAGTTCCGCAGCGAGCGCCGCCACCGCCGCGATCTGCCATGTGCGGGACTGGCTGATCGGCACCCCGGAAAACGACTGGACGAGCATGGGTGTTCCCTCGAACGGGCATTATGGAATTCCTGAAGGGGTGATCTACGGCTTTCCGGTACAGTGCAGCGAAGGAAGATATTCGGTCGTCGAAAACCTCGAAATCACCCCCTTCATGAGGGAGAGGATGGATGCAGCCTACCGCGAACTCCTCTGGGAGCGCGATCAGGTGAAGCACCTCATGGGGTGAAGATTCGCTCGGGCTGGAGGCCCGAAGCGATGAGTTTCTCTCGAACCTCCATGACGAATCCTGTCGGACCTGCAAGATAGACATCGCGATTTTGCGGATCCGGCAGTGCATCGAGTGATTCGGCCTGAACATAGACGAAATTGTCGAGCGCATCTTCCCAGGACCTGCAAAGGTTGGAAAGATAGGTGCCCCCGATCCGGCAAAGCAGGATGGTCGAATAAATGTCGAGCGCCACCGCATGCTCTACGATGCCCTTCACCCTTGAAAAGCCCTCGTTCGATACGATGAAAAGCGGCTCGCGGCCGGAATCCTCTTCGAGGACGAATTTCCCGTAGGGACCCAGGACACGCACCGACTCCCCCTTTTCCAGCCTCGCGAGCGCATCGCTTTCCGGAAGGTGAAATTCCAGGTTCCTGTCGTCGCAGGGACAACTGGAAATCGGGTATTCCTTCGCAACCTGCCCCACTTCCAGGATCGCCGACTGCCCTGCGAAAAAGCGCATCCTGGAAGACCTTGGGCATTGCAGATGGAGTTTCACCAGGAAATCCCCGAGCGGTTCGACCGACTTCACCCGAGCTTCGATTTCCTGCAGGGGGATGTCCTCGGGGCGGGAGGCTTCGAGCGCTTCGAGCACCACGTCGCTGACCGCGGCATGAGAGCAGGCGAGAATGAAGCCGGAATTCTTCTCGGCTTCGCTCAGCAGGTAATCGTGATGCCGCACCTGCCTGGTTTCCCCGGACACCACCCTCGCCTTGCAAAGCCCGCAGTTTCCGCTGCTGCATCCGTAATTCAGGGCGAGCCCTGAACGCAGCGCGGCTTCCAGAAGGGTGTCCGTGCCTTCGCTGAAAAACTCCCGTCCGCTCGGGACAAGTTTCACGTTCGCGGAAAATATCCTCATATAGCCTTCCAGTGCTTCGATTCGATCGGGTGCCCCGGTCACCAGCGCTTCCTTCAGTTGTTGATCCAGCCAGTCGGCAAGGTCACTGTATCCCCTGGAGCGGAGTTTTTCCAGCGTCGAAACGACGATGCCGTGATAGCGTTCGAGGTGATGACGCAGGTCTGCGAGTTCCCCGCTCTGCTCGAACAGCCTGGCGGAGAGCACTTCCCGATCGGGAAGCAATCTCTCCCTCACCCTCTTTCCGAAAGATTCTTCCCTGATTTTGGTGATTTTCTCGAAAACAGGGTCGGAGTCGAGATCCGCATCCGGAAAAGCAGCCAGAAGATCTCCGGTCGACACCATTCCGTCGAAGGAAGCTAGTCTTCCATCGCGGATGGCCTGCTGCAGGATGCCGCGGGAGAGCCCGAGGAGCCTCGCCGCGCGGGATAGATTCAGAAGTTGCGCCATGATCGGACCCGAAGCTTTTTTAAGAGTTTAGGAGGATCGGCGCCATCGGACAAGTCATGGATCGCACCGGCGAAGCGGGTGCCATGTGCTTTCCATCGACAGAAGAGCAACCTTTCTGCATGCAAGTCGGAATCATGGCAAGGTCGTCGTAAGGACTTTCCCTTTCCTACTATAATTGAACAAATTCTTCTGAAAAGGGGCCGGGGTTGCTCGCCCTGAATTTGGCAATTTTGCCGGCGAAAGGGATGCATCCATGCAAGCATTGACTGTGTTCCAAACGGGCGACGGGAGAAAATGAATGATCATGCCCAGGAAGAAGAGCGAACATGAATCGCCCTTTCGATTGCTGTTCATCCTGGCAGGTTCGGTTTTCGTCATCGAAACCTGCATCATGTTCCTGCTGGAAATCCTCCCGCCCATGCCCGAAATGCTCTCCACCGTGCTGGATGCCACCCTGCTCACCGCGCTGCTTTTCCCGGTATTCTATTTCTTTTCCTTCAGACCGCTCACCGAAAATCTCAGGGAACTCAGGGAGGCGGAAGAAAAGCTCAATGTGGCAGCGCTCGCCTATTCGAACAGCAGCGAGGCGATGATGGTGACCGAACCGGACGGCACCATCGTCGGCGTCAATCCTGCATTCACCCATCTCACCGGATACACCAGGGAAGAGGCGATCGGCAGGAAACCAAAAATCCTCAAGTCGGGGCATCAGGACGGGGAATTCTACCGGTCCATGTGGCGCCAACTCGAAACCACCGGAAAATGGGAAGGAGAGATCTGGAACAGGAGAAAGAACGGGGAAATCTTCGCAGAATGACTCAGCATCAATCCGATCCGCGGGAAAGACGGGGCGATCCATCTCAGGGTCGCCCAGTTCAGGGACATCACCAAGAAAAAACAGATCGAGGATGCCATCTGGAGACAGGCGAATTATGATGCCCTGACCGAACTGCCGAACCGCCACCTTTTTCTGGACAGACTGGAACATGAAATCGCAAAATCCGACCGGACTTTCCTTCCACTTGCGCTGATTTTCATCGACCTCGACCGATTCAAGGAAGTGAACGACAATTTCGGGCACAAGATGGGCGACCTGCTTCTGAAGGAGGCGGCGAGAAGAATCAGCAGCAGGGTTCGCAGCACGGACACGGTGGCGAGGATGGGTGGGGACGAATTCATCGTCATTCTTTCCCAGATAGAGGATGAGGAAAACATCGCCCTCATCGCAACACACATCCGTGAGGAGCTCGCGCTTCCCTTCAGCCTTGGAGAAGAAATCCGGGACATTCCCGCAAGCCTGGGCATCGCGGTTTACCCGAGGGACGCCTCCGATCTGGACGGACTGATTCGCATGGCGGATGATGCCATGTACGCGGACAAGAAGGGAAGCCACCACGGGCTGTCCCTTCGGCGTGAAATGAACTGAAACAGCATTCCGGATTCTGCAACCCGCCCTCGTACCGCGCTGATGGAATGTTGCAAAGCTGAAGCATTGATTGTCATCGCTTCGCCTGCTGCGCTAATATCGAATCATGGACAAGGTTGAAATCCCCATCGAAGGAATGCGCTGCGCGAACTGCGCAGGAAGACTGGAAAAGGCGCTGAACGGCCTCGAAGGAGTGAAGGCGAACGTCAATTTCGCAAACGAAAAGGCCTATGCAGAATTCGACCCGGAAAAATCGTCCAGGGAAAGCATCGTTGCGAAAGTGGTCGAAACCGGTTTTTCCGTGCCGCTGGAGTCGGTCGACCTGGCCATCTCCGGAATGCACTGCGCGAACTGCGCGCTCACCATCGAAAAGGCGCTCAATTCGATCCAGGGGGTGGAAGCGAACGTCAATTTCGCGTCCGAAAAATTGCATGCTAAATTTCCCCGCGGAACCCTGGATGCGCAGCGCCTCAT
>JAJZTT010000145.1 GCA_021848705.1 Pseudomonadota bacterium | reverse complement strand
GAAAGTGGAAGTGTCCGGTGCCGAAGGCGCTGAACAGGCGGATGTATTCGTCCCGATCCAGGTTTTCCAGCGCATCTTCCAGCTCCTCTGCGGAAAAGAGGAGGCCGTCTTCCTTCATCGGCAATTCAGCAGGCCGGATGAAGCGGCTTCCCGATTCGAGCGCAGCATCGCAGGAAAGCTCCAGGACGCGTGCGCTGACACGATCGAGACCGGCAATGGAATGGCCGTTGTCCTCCACCGCGACATGTTGCGTGCAAATGTGCAGACCGAGCGTTCTTTCGATCCGCTCCATGAATTCATGAAGGCTTTCGGAAATCCTTTCGCACCTCAGCTCCCTCAGTGCGAAAGGGATTTCGCATTCCTCGATTGCGACCGGAATCAGCCTGTCGCCGATGCGCCGGATCGAGGAAAAATCGAGATCCTCTCCCAGCCATTTCATTTTCCCGCTCTGCTTCGAGAGCACGACGACGAAGGCGCCTGCTTCCTTCATTCCTTCCTCGAAGATCCGGTCGACCAGACTGTCGGATGCGCCCATCTCCCATCTTTCCAGATTCGCGACGAGGCCCCTGCGCATGAACTGGCGGGTGAAATCGGGAAGGAATTTCTCCCTGTCCTCCCTGGCGTGACAGACATACAGTTTCGGCAAGATCGCTCTCATGGGTACATCCCTTGGACTTTTACCGCCGATCATACTCCATTTGCAATTTTATACATCTGTCAGAATTGACAGGGTATGCTCACATCAGCACGACGTCATACTGTTCCTGTGAATAGACGCTTTCCACCTGCAGGGAGATCGGCTTTCCGATGAAATCGGCGAGTTGCGCAAGGCTCTGGGACTCTTCGTCGAGAAACAGATCGACGACTTTCTGGGAGGCGAGGATGCGGTATTCCCTCGCGTCGAACTGCCGCGCCTCCCTCAGGAGATCGCGCATGATTTCGTAGCATACGGTCTGCGCGGTCTTGATTTCCCCCCTTCCGTGGCAGGTCGGACAGGTCTCGCAAAGCACGTGCGCAAGGCTCTCCCTGGTTCTCTTTCTGGTCATTTCGACGAGTCCGAGCGAAGTCATCTCGCTCATCGTCATGCGGGTATGGTCCCGGGAAAGCGCCTTCCTGAATTCGTTCAGCACCGCTTCGCGGTGCTCGACATTGTCCATGTCGATGAAGTCGACGATGATGATCCCGCCGAGATTGCGCAACCTGAGCTGCCTTGCGATGACATGGGCCGCTTCGAGATTGGTCTTGAAAATTGTGTCGTCGAAATTGCGGTGTCCGACGAACCCCCCGGTGTTGACGTCGACCGTGGTGAGCGCCTCGGTCTGATCGATGATGAGATAACCCCCCGATTTCAGGTCGACCCGGCGCGCGAGCGCCCGCTCGATTTCCTCCTCCACCCCGTAGAGTTCGAAAAGGGGACGCTCCCCGGAGTAGCGTTCGATCCTGTCCCTGGCGCTCCGGATGTAGGAGCCCGAAAAGGAGAGCAGCTTCTGGAAGGTTTCCCTGGAATCCACCCGGATCCTGGAAACCTCGTCGTTGACGAGATCACGGAGCACCCGGAGGCTCAGGTTGAGGTCCTGATAGAGCAAGGAAGGGGGGGAAGCGGAAGCAGCCCTCCCCTGAAGGTCCGCCCAGATCTTCTTCAGGTAATCGATGTCGGCGACAAAATTCTCGTCCGTCTCCCCTTCGGCGAGGGTGCGAATGATGAAGCCGCCTTTCTCTTCCGGGGGCACCAGCTTCTGCACCCGCTCCCGCAGCGTTTCCCGGTCCGATTCGCTCTCGATCCGGAGCGAAACCCCGATATAGGCCTCCTGGGGAAGATAGACGAGGAGGCGACCCGCGATGCTGATCTTGGTCGAAATCCTCGCCCCCTTTGTTCCGATCATGTCCTTGATCACCTGAACGAGCACGCTCTGGCCTTCGAACAGGATCTTCTCGATGGGCTTCCCATCCCCGTTTGCGCGCTGCTCCCAGATGTCGTCCACATGCAGGAAGGCGGCGCGCTCCAGTCCGATATCGACGAATGCGGACTGCATGCCGGGCAGTACCCGGCTCACCCGCCCGAGGTAGATGTTTCCCACCAGGCCGCAACTGGAGGAGCGCTCCACGTGGAGTTCCTGGACCACGCCCTCCTCGATGACCGCGACCCTGGTTTCCTGCGGCGTGACGTTGATCAGGATTTCGTTACTCATATTTCCAGTTCCTTCAGCAGCGCTGCAGTCTCGAAAAGGGGCAATCCCATCACCCCTGAATAGCTCCCCTGAAGATATTCCACGAAGCGCGCCCCCCTGCCCTGTATCGCATATCCGCCCGCCTTGTCCATGGGTTCCCCCGTCTGGACATAATCGCGGATTTCCTTTTCCCCGAGTTCGCAGAATTTCACTTTCGATCGCGAAGTCTTCAGTTCCACCCTCTCTCCAATCCTGATGGAGACGGCCGTGATCACTTCGTGCTCCCTGCCCGAGAGCGCGCATAACATCGAAACCGCATTTTCGAAGCTTGCCGGCTTGCCGAAAATCACCCCATCGAGGGATACGACGGTATCGGCCCCGAGCACGGGATGGATGGGCAACCCCCTTTCCTGCAGGTATTTCCATCCGGCATTCGCCTTGGCGAGGGCGATTCGCATCGCATATCGATCAGCCTCTTCGCCGGGAAGAGGCGTCTCGTCCACGTCGACGCCCCTTGTCGGACCGGAGCGGAGTAGCAGCGTTTCGAAATGGACGCCAATCTGCCTCAGGAGTTCCCTTCTCCTGGGGCTCGCTGAAACGAGATAGAGGATCCCTTCCATCTCAGCCTTCGCGGTGATAGGGATGGTTGTGGATGATGGAGATCGCCCGGTAGAGCTGCTCTGCGAGCATCACCCTGACGAGGCCGTGCGGAAAAGTCATCCTGGACAAGGACACCAGCTTGTCGCATCCAGCCCGCAGCGAGGGATGTGTCCCGTCCGCACCGCCGATGACGAAGGCGGCATCCCTGCCGTCCTGCATCAGTTTTTCGATGAGGGAGGCGAGTTCGCCGGTGGAGATGAGCGTGCCGCGCTCGTCGAGCACGATCCTGCAGCAACCCGAAGGAATGGCTGCATTGATCCGCACGGCCTCGATTTCCTGTATCTGCGGGACACTCTTGCCGGAGTCGCGCTTTTCCGGTCTGATTTCCTTCAGTTCGATGCGCGCCTCTCGCGGCATCCTTTTTTCATATTCGGCAAAGGCGGTGCCGATCCATTCCGGCATCCTGTTTCCGACTGCCAGAATGTAGAGCTTCATTCAGGCCTTCCAGCCCGGAGACCACAATCCTTCCAGATTGTAATACTGACGTATGGCGGGCTGCATGACATGGACGATCACCTCACCCAGATCGACGAGCACCCATTCCCCGGTTTCCATCCCTTCCGTTCCGAAAACCCGTTCCCCGACTTCCTCGAGCTTTTCCTGCACGTTTTCTGCAAGCGCCCTGGTCTGACGGGTCGAATTCGCGCTCGCGATCACCATCCACTCGAATATCGAGGACATTTGCGAAACGTCGAGCACCGTGATGTTTTCCGCCTTGATGTCTTCCAGCGCCGCGACCACGGCTTTCACTTTTTCCCTAGCATCCATTCCTGTTCCGATAAAGTCCGTTCTTCCCGATGTAATCGAGCACGCCATCCGGGAGAAGGTAGCGTGCGCTCCTGCCGCTTTCGAAGCATTCCCGGATCCGGGAAGAGGAAATGTCGAGCAGCGTGATCTCCACCGGCAGGATTCTCCCGAAAGCGGAGGCGCCGAGTTCTTCCGGGCCTGATGCGAGCCTTTCCCG
This sequence comes from Pseudomonadota bacterium, assembly GCA_021848705.1. Lineage (GTDB taxonomy): Bacteria > Pseudomonadota > Gammaproteobacteria > Burkholderiales > JABEVD01 > JABEVD01. The sequence continues at coordinate 3,134 of JAJZTT010000145.1, read as the reverse complement.
GAATTCCCTTGCCAGTGGTTCGCAGATTCCGGAAGCGAGATGAAACCCTGGACGGGTTGCAACCACGACATGGGCGAACCGAAAAATCTCCTGCCAGCGATGCCAGGAGGCAAGTCCAAGGAATGCGTCCGCCCCCACCATCAGGCAAAGCGGCGTTTTCTTTCCGCAATCCTCCCGGATCCTTTCCAGCGATTCGACCGAATAGCACGGCGAATCCTTTTCGACTTCGAGCGGATCCGGTTCCAGAACAGGATTGCCTTTGCAGGCGATCCGCAGCATCTCGAAGCGATGCGCAGGATCGCAGTGCGGCTGGTTGCGATGGGGCGGGATCCCGGCGGGCAGGATCCGCACCTTTTCCATCGAGCAATGCTCCGCGATCTCCTGCGCGAGGCGAAGATGGCCGAAATGCACCGGATCGAACGTTCCGCCGAAAATCCCGACGGGCGATGCAAATTTATTCACAGGCTCAGAGTATCAGCCTGCGGATGTCCGAAAGCAGCGTGCCCAGATGAACAATGAATTTTGCACCCATCGCCCCGTCGATCACCCTGTGGTCGTAGGAAAGCGAAAGTGGCAGCATCAGCCTCGGCACGAATCCCCCGTCCCTGAAAACGGGCTTCATCGCGGATTTCGAAACGCCGAGAATCGCGACTTCGGGCGCATTGATGATCGGCGTGAAAAAGCTCCCGCCGATCCCGCCGAGGCTCGAAATCGAAAAGCATCCGCCCTGCATTTCTGCAAGCGAAAGTTTTCCTTCCCGTGCCTTTCCGCTCAGATCTCCCAGTTCGGCAGCGATCTGAAGCACGCTCTTTTTGTCCGCATCGCGGATCACCGGAACCACCAGACCGTCCGGGGTGTCGACCGCGATGCCGATGTTGCAGTATTGCTTCAACACCAGGGTATCCGCCCCGGAAAGGGAGGCATTGAAGACGGGATATTTCGCCATGGCCGATGCGCATGCCTTGATCAGGAAGGCGGGCAGGGTGAGGCGAACGCCTGACTTCTTGAATTCTTCCGCCATCGATTTCCTGAATGCCTCGAGCTCCGTGATATCGACCTCGTCGTGCTGGGTGACATGGGGAATCGAGGCCCAGTTTCTGGCAAGGTTCGCGCCGGAAATTTTCTGGATCCTGGACAACGGCTTCTCTTCCACGGGACCGAATCTGGAAAAGTCCACCGAAGGCGCCGGGGCGGCAGCCTGCGGGACAGGGGAAGTCATCACGCCTTTCACGTGCGACTGGACGTCTTCCTTCAGAATGCGGTTCTTGGGGCCGGATGCGCGGACCCTGGAAAGATCCACCCCGAGTTCGCGGGCGAACTTCCGGACGCTGGGGCTCGCGTGCGAGCCGGCTGCAGTGCGGATGGATTCGGGTGCTGCGACTTCCGTTTTGGGCGCGGGTACAGGTGCGGGCGCAGCTTCCACCTTGAGAGGCGCAGCCTTTTCCTCGACCTTCGCTTCAGGTACGGCTTCCGCCTTCGCTTGAGGCGCAGCTTCTTCCGCTTCCAGCACCAGGATCGTCGTACCTTCGGAGACTTTGTCCCCCACCTTCAACGAAACCGATTTCACCAGGCCCGCATGGGGAGAAGGAACCTCCATCGCCGCCTTCGCGGTTTCCAGGGTGACGAGCGGATCATCCACCGCGATCCTGTCGCCTTCCGAAACATGCAGTTCGATGACTGCGACATCCTTGAAATCGCCGATGTCCGGCACCTTCACTTCGATAATCTGACTCATGATAGCCTTCTCTCAAACCGACTCGGGGTTGGGTTTGTCCGGGTCGATGCCGTACTTGCGGATCGCAGCATCCACCTGTTCGGCGGGAATGGCGCCTTCCTCGGCCAAGGATTTCAGCGCCGCCACCACCACATGATGGCGATCCACCTCGAAGAAGCTGCGCAGCTTTTCGCGGGTATCCGAACGACCGAAGCCGTCGGTTCCCAGCACCCTGTAGGGCTTGTGGACGAAAGCGCGGATCTGGTCCGCATGGATCCTCATGTAATCGGTCGATGCGATCACCGGGCCCGACCTGTCCTTCAGACAGGACTCCACATGGCTCATCTTCGGCTTTTCGAGAGGATGCAGCATGTTCCAGCGCTGGCATTCCGAACCTTCGCGACGGAGCTGGGTGAAACTCGTCACGCTCCAGACATCCGCGCCCACGTCGAAGTCCTGCTGCAGCAGTTCTGCCGCAGCGATCACTTCGCGCAGGATGGTGCCGCTTCCCAGCAACTGGACCTTGGGCTTGGCCGCCCACTTGCTGGTCCTGGTTTCGGACAACAGGTACATCCCCTTCAGGATTCCTTCTTCAGCGCCTTCCGGCATCGCAGGATGGGCGTAATTCTCGTTCATCACCGTGATGTAATAGAAAACGTCTTCCTGATCCCGATACATCCGCCTCATGCCGTCCTGGATGATGACGGCGAGCTCATAGGCGAAAGCCGGATCGTAGGCGACGCAGTTCGGGATGGTCGAGGCGAGCACATGACTGTGGCCGTCCTCGTGCTGCAGTCCTTCCCCGTTCAGGGTGGTACGCCCCGCCGTCCCGCCCAGCATGAAGCCACGGGAACGCAGGTCGCCGGCAGCCCAGGCGAGATCGCCGATGCGCTGGAAGCCGAACATCGAGTAATAGATGTAGAAGGGAATCAGGCTGATCCCGTGGGTGCTGTAGGCGGTCGCCGCGGCGATCCAGGAGGACATGGCGCCCGCCTCGTTGATGCCTTCCTGCAGGATCTGGCCGTGCTTGTCCTCGCGATAATACATGAGCTGACCTGCGTCCTGCGGCTGATACAACTGCCCCACCGAGGAATAGATGCCCAACTGGCGGAACAGGCCGTCCAGGCCGAAGGTGCGGGATTCGTCGGGGACAATCGGCACCACGAATTTGCCGATTTGCGGGTCCTTCACCAGCATCGAAAGGATCCGCACGAAAGCCATGGTGGTGGAAATTTCGCGCCCGTCTGTTCCCTTCAGGAAGGACTCGAATGCCGAAAGCGCAGGCGTTTCGAGCGGATCGGCCTTCCTGCGTCTGGCCGGAAGCGAGCCGCCCATTGCGGAGATCCTCGACTTCAGGTATTTCATTTCCTCGCTGCCTTCGTCCGGCCTGAAGAAAGGCGCCTCTGCAATCACGTCGTCT
>JAJZTT010000144.1:3793-7014 GCA_021848705.1 Pseudomonadota bacterium | reverse complement strand
AAGGCGTGCATCATCCCGGTGATGGTGCCGAGCAACCCGAGAAGCGGGGCCGCGGTTACTACGGTCTCCAGCACCCAGAGCCCGCGGCTCATCGATTTCTCGATCACCTGCGCCTCGTCGGCTGCACGCGATTCCACCCACCACACCGGTTTCTTCCGGTTTTCCAGAATCATCCCGAAGAACCTCCCGAAATAATGCCTGCCGTCCATGGAAGCGATGCGCTTTTCCAGTTCCTCCCAGGAAAATCCGTAGGTTTCGACCAGTTTCGCCGTGTCCTGCGGCAGCCGCACGAATTTCACATACACATAGATCTTGTCGAGCATGATCGCCATCGCGAGCACCGCGAGCAGCATGAGCGGATAAACCATCTCTCCGCCGAAATGGATCGCATCAAAAGCTTCCTTCAGTTCCTGCATGTTTCTTCTCCCAATTGAATCCCGTGTCGATTTTTCGCCAGGATGGCGTTTCTCAGAATTTCTTCGTCATGCCGAGAAAGACGGCCCGCCTCTGACCATAGGCGGGCAAGGTGCCCACACCGATTCCCGAGGTATCCCGGATCAGGTAGATCTTGTCGAACAGGTTGGTCACCGCCAGCCTGAATTCGACCTTCCCCAGTTCGCCCACCATCATTTCCCTTCTCGCCCCCAGGTTCACCAGGGTATAGGATGGCAGGGCGGTGGTGTTGGCAAAGCCGTTGCGCAATCCGCTCTGATAGCTCAGATTGCCGTCGTAATGGGTTCCTGCAAGCAGATAGGAAGCCCCCATCGAAACGGTCACCGCCTGCTGGTGATCGACGTTCATCCAGTTGTTCTGCGAATACTGCAGCACGGAGATTCCGGTTCCAGGGTCGGGCTGGGTGAACAGATACTGGCTGGAAATGATGTTCCTCGCGAGGCTCACGGTCCTCGCGAAATTGGCATATCCCGAAAAATCCCCGGACTTGTAGTTTCCTGTCAGTTCGATGCCGTACACCTTGCCGTCCGCATAATTGTAAGGCGTGAGGATCGGGGCCGGCCCGAACTGGCCTTCGTCGATGAGGTTCTTGCTGCGCTTGTAGAACGTATCCACCCCCAGGTTGATTTTCGAATTGATCCGGCGCATGACTCCGACATCGAAATAGTTTGCGCGTTCCGCCTTCACCGGAGAATTCAGCCCGGTCTGTGCGTTGGTGGTGCCGTTGAAGAGCGCGATGGTGGCAGAAGAAACCAGTTCCGTGGGCGGGGGAGTGAAATAGCGCGCATATCCTGCATGCCAGGTGGTCTTTTCGCTCGCCTTGTAGACGAAACCGAGCCTCGGGCTGATCTGGTGCTCGTTGACGAACGCATTCACCTGATCGAATCGCAGTCCGTAGTTGACCGTCAGCTTCTTCGTCGCCTTCCATTCGTCCTGAACATAGGTGCCGAACAGGGTATTGCCGTTTTTCGGAGTGTTGTCATAGATCGTCATCGCTGGACCGGTCAGCACCACGCCATTGGTGGGAAACACCGTGAAGGTGCTGTTGCTCCGGATGTCCTCGACACTGCCGAAAACCCCCATCCTCAGGGTGTGCGCAGCATTGAGCCGGTAGCTCCCGTCCGCCTGGATGCCGTTGCTGGAACTGCTGCGGAAGATCCCTTCGGAGACGCCATTGTTGAATACCAGGTTGCCGGTGACATCCGGCATGTAATTCACGCTGGAATAACGAGTGAACAGGGAAACCTGATAATCCAGCCCGTCCTCGGTCGAACTCAGGAGCGAAGCCACTGCGAAGCGGTTCACTTCCCTTTGTTGATCGTTGACGAATGCGGAATTGTAGCCTGGAAGCCCCATTTGCCCGAGCACGCCCGCATCGGGCGTCTGCCCGGGCATGGTGGGAATCTGGAAGCTGCCGTCATAGCTGCCCGCCATGAACGAGATTTTGGTCACCGGACTCAGCAGGTAGGAAAAATAACCGAATCCCCTGGACTGGCGGGTGGTGTCGTGCAGCGGATTCGCTCCGGGTGTCGGGCTTTCGATGCCGAAATTGTCTGTGAGATAGGATCCGTTCACGAAATAGGACAGCTTTCCCCGGGTGGCGCCATAGGTAATGCTCGGATTGAAGGTGCTGTTGCCGCCTCCGTACAGGTCGATGCTTCCCTGCGGCTTGATGTCGGTCCTGGTTTCGATTTCGATCACCCCCGCGGTGTGGAATCCGTACTGCGCCGGCAGAGCCCCGGTCACCAGATCGATGCTTTTGGCAAAACGGGTATCGATCGCCTGCCCGAATCCGCTCACGCCGTCCGGCAGGATCACTCCGTTGATGCGGGTCTGGGTATTGCCATGGTCTCCCCGGATGTGCACCACGCCGAATGTGTCGTTGACCACCCCGGGCGCCTGCAGCAGCACCTGGTTGAAGGAGGTGCTCTCCCCCTGGGGCATGTTCCGGATGTCTTTCTCGGTGAAGCGATACAGGCTTCCGCCTGTTTTGGGTGAAAGGCTGTTGCGCGCCCTTTCCAGTCTCGAGGCAACCACGCTGAGTTCCAGCGATTTTTTGGCAGCGAGCACGATGGAAGGATGCACCGTCTTCGCCCGACCGATCGTCACGATGGCCATGCCGGTACTGAAGCCCTTTCTCTCTGCGATGACTGCATACACGCCCCGCGCCATGCCGGAGATCGCAAAATCGCCCTTGCCTCCGCTTTTCGTCTTTGCGACCACCTTGCCATCGACCGTCTGCACGCTGATTCGCGCATGTTCCACCGGCCTGCCCAGCGCGTCCTTCACTTCCCCCTGGATGTCAGCAGCCTGAACGCTTGCCGGGAAAGCCAGCAGCAATCCGATTCCCTTCCATGCAAATTTCATTTCCCCTCCGAATGTCGAACGAATGCCGGAGAACCTTCCACCCGGAAGGCTTTCCATATGCAGTATGCGGATTCAGAAGCAGGACGGAGGGGATCTGGATCTGGGACGGCGGAAGGAAGAGCCTGCAGCCCCGGATGATTCAAAAAGGCCAACCAGGAAAAGCAGCACCAGGGCGAACGCAGGAACGGAAAGATCCGGAACGGGAATGTCCGCCGCGGAATGCGCGGCCACATGACAGACGGCGCAGGAAAGCTCTCCCGCCTCGTCGGCATGGTAATGGGTTTGTGCGATGCTGTAGATGCCGAGGAAGCTCAGAATGGCAAAAAGCAGCAGGAAGCGGCGCAATTTCATGGCCGTATTCTCGTTCCGATTCTGCTCCCGGTCAAGGGAGGCTGTAAAAA
>JAJZTT010000144.1:0-3783 GCA_021848705.1 Pseudomonadota bacterium | reverse complement strand
ATCTGTAATATGGCGATCTTTAGGCGCGTAGCTCAGCTGGTTAGAGCACCACCTTGACATGGTGGGGGTCGTTGGTTCGAGTCCAATCGCGCCTACCAGTATTCCGTGTGCGGCCTCGTGCCGCACTTTTCATTTGCGCCATCGGGATTGCCATGCCGGTTATTAGACTGCCAGACGGATCGGAAAGAAAATTCGAAAACCCCGTGACGGTGGGTGAAGTCGCATCCAGCATCGGAGCGGGTCTTCTTCGCGCCGCGATCGCAGGAAAAGTGAACGGGGTTCTGGTGGATCTGTCTCATGCCATCGATCACGATGCAGATCTCGCCATCGTGACCGAAAAGGATGCGGAAGGACTGGAAGTCATTCGTCATTCCTGCGCCCACCTGCTCGCGCACGCAGTAAAGGAACTCTTCCCGGAAGCGCAGGTGACCATCGGCCCGGTCATCGACAACGGTTTCTATTACGACTTCTCCTTCAAGCGTCCCTTCACGCCGGAAGATCTCGCTTCGATCGAAAAGCGCATGATCGAGATTTCCAGGCGCGACATCCCGGTGGTGCGCAAGGTGGTCTCCAGGGAAGACGCGATCGCCTATTTCAGGAATCTCGGCGAGCATTACAAGGCCGAGATCATCGAGTCGATTCCGGGAGAGGAAGCGCTCTCCCTCTACGAACAGGGCAACTTCACCGATCTTTGTCGCGGGCCGCATGTCCCCTCCACTTCGAAGATCAAGGTGTTCAGGCTGATGAAGGTGGCCGGCGCCTACTGGAGGGGGGACTCGAAGAACGAGATGCTGCAGCGCGTCTACGGCACCGCCTGGACGAAAAAGGAAGACCAGGAAGCGTATCTGCATCGCCTGGAGGAAGCGGAAAAGCGCGACCACAGAAAGATCGGCAAGGCGCTCGACCTCTTCCACACCCAGGAAGAAGCGCCGGGAATGGTTTTCTGGCACCCCAAGGGCTGGACCCTCTACCAGATCGTCGAGCAGTACATGCGCCGGGTTTTCAGGGAAAACGGCTACAACGAAATCCGCACCCCGCAGCTCGTGGACAGGAGCCTTTGGGAGAAATCCGGCCACTGGGACAAGTTCCAGGACATGATGTTCACCACCAGTTCCGAATCGCGCGACTATGCGGTGAAACCGATGAACTGCCCCTGTCACATACAGGTTTTCAACCAGGGACTGAAGAGCTACCGCGACCTACCCTTCCGCCTCGCCGAATTCGGCTCCTGCCATCGCAACGAGCCTTCCGGGACCCTCGCAGGCATCATGCGGGTGAGAAACTTCACGCAGGACGATGCGCACATCTTCTGCACCGAAGACCAGATCCAGTCCGAAGTATCGAACTTCATCGATCTTCTGATGAAGGTGTATGCGGATTTCGGCTTCGAGGACGTGCTGGTGAAGCTTTCCACCCGCCCTGCCAACCGGGTTGGGTCGGATGCGGACTGGGATCGTGCTGAAGCCGCGCTTCAGACCGCGCTGGACGCGAAAGGAATGGCCTGGGAACTGCAACCCGGGGAAGGCGCATTCTACGGCCCCAAGATCGAATTCTCGCTCAGGGACTGCCTCGAACGGGTCTGGCAATGCGGCACCATCCAGGTGGACTTTTCCATGCCCGGAAGACTGAATGCCACCTATGTCGCTGAAGACAACACCCGCCAGACTCCGGTGATGCTGCATCGTGCGATCCTGGGTTCGCTGGAACGATTCATCGGCATCCTGATCGAACATCATGCGGGCGCCTTCCCGCTTTGGCTCGCCCCCCTGCAAGTGGTGGTGATGAACATTTCGGATGCGCAGGCGGAATATGCGAAAAGCATCACGGAATCATTGCGGCAAAAGGGTTTCAGGGTCGAATCGGACTTGAGAAATGAGAAGATAACCTATAAAATTCGCGAGCACAGCCTGCAGAGGCTTCCCTACCAGATCATCGTCGGGGACAAGGAAGTCGCCGAAGGCATGGTGGCCGTGCGCAACCGTACCGGGGAAAACCTCGGGCAGATGAGCCCGGAAGAATTCGTTGCACGCCTGTCGGCCGAAATGGCCGGCGGGGCTGTTTAATTTTTGGAATTGGAGAGTCACTATCGCTCAGGACAAGGAGCCGAGGATCAACGGCGAAATCACGGGGTCGCAGATCAGATTGATCGGAGCAGACGGAGAACAGCTCGGCATCATGAGCCTTTCTTCGGCGAATGCGATGGCGGAAGATGCGGAAATGGATCTGGTCGAAATCGCGCCGAACGCATCTCCCCCGGTTTGCCGCCTGATGGACTACGGCAAGTACAAGTATCAGGAAAGCAAGAAGCGGCACGAGGCGAAGCTTCACCAGAAGCAGATCCAGGTCAAGGAAGTCAAGTTTCGTCCCAGCACCGACGAGGGCGATTACCAGATCAAGCTTCGCAACCTGATACGTTTCCTCGAAGACGGTGACAAGACCAAGATCACGCTCCGCTTCCGGGGAAGGGAAATGGCGCACCAGGAATTCGGCGTTCGCCTCCTGCAGCGCGTGCAGACCGATCTGGAGCCTTATGGCACGGTAGAGCAGTTCCCGAAGATGGAAGGACGGCAGATGGTGATGGTCCTGTCGCCCAAGAAAAAGCAGTAACGCCGAAAGGCAAACAAGGCGTGTTCGGGTAATCAAGCATTCCGGTGGGCCGGAATCACCCGACGCGGATTCAAAACAGAGAAGGAAATTTCATGCCCAAGATGAAAACCAAGAGCGGCGCAGCCAAGCGTTTCAAGGCGCTGGGCGGCGGCGGCTTCAAGAGATCGAACGCATTCTTGCGTCATATCCTGACCAAGAAGACCACCAAGCGCAAGCGTCACCTGCGCGGCACGTCCACCGTGCACGCTTCCGACAAGCGCTCCATCCGCAGCATGCTGCCTTACGCATAAGGAGGAGAACAAATGTCCAGAGTCAAGCGTGGTGTAACGGCGCGCGCGCGCCACAAGAAGGTTCTCGCCCTCGCCAAGGGCTATCGCGGACGCCGCGGCAACGTCTACCGCATTGCCAAGGAAGCGGTGATGAAGGCAGGGCAATATGCCTACCGCGATCGCCGTCAGAGGAAGCGCCAGTTCCGTGCGCTTTGGATCGCCCGGATCAATGCGGCGGCCCGCGAGTGCGGATTGAGCTACAGCCAGTTCATGTACGGGCTGAAGAAAGCCTCGATCGAGGTGGATCGCAAGGTTCTCGCGGACATTGCGGTTTTCGACAAGCCGGCATTCGCGAATTTCGTGGAAAAGGCCAAGGCGAGCCTCGCCTGATCTGCAAAAAGGGAAAAGGAGGCTCAGGCCTCCTTTTTTTATTTATATGAACGATAATCCTGAATCCATACTGAAGCTGGCACAAGCAGAGTTCGCTTCGATCGAAGACGCTGCAGAACTCGAGCAGGCCAAGGCGCGCTACCTCGGCAAGGGGGGCGCGATCACCGAACTCCTGAAGGGGCTGGGCAAGCTCGACCCGGATGCGAGAAAATCGCAGGGAGCCGCCATCAACCGCGCCAAGGAGGGCGTGGAAGCTGCGCTTGCCGCAAGAAGGGAAGCGCTCGCCGCTCAAAAGCTCGAGCGACAGCTTGCCGAGGAGGCGCTCGACGTCACCCTTCCCGGACGCGGGCAGGATGTGGGCGGAATCCATCCGGTGACTCGCACCCTGGAGCGCATCCAGGAAATTTTCTCCTCGATCGGTTTTTCCACCGTATCGGGACCGGAGATCGAGACCGATTTCTACAATTTCACCGCGCTCAACATTCCGGAAGACCATCCGGCGCGCGCGATGCACGAC
>JAJZTT010000143.1:3229-7096 GCA_021848705.1 Pseudomonadota bacterium | reverse complement strand
CTGGTAGTGAACCAGCCGGTCGATCACCTGCCTGGGCATCTGGCTGGACGCCGCATTGTCCAGATAAACCAGTTTCTTGCCGTGAACCATCAAGTCCAGGATCGGGAAATCCTCGCGCCTCATGCAAGCCTCCCGTACAGACTATTGTTCAGGGCTTCGCGCAAGGGTTTGACGGAGACGTGATCGACGATCTCGGCGGCAAACGCGCAGATCAGCATGCGGCGCGCATCCGGTTCATCGAGGCCGCGGCTCTTGAGATAGAACAGTTCTTCCGGGTCGATCTGGCCGACGGTCGCGCCATGCTTGCAGCTCACATCGTCGTTCAATATTTCGAGCTGCGGCTGGGCGTCGATTTTGGCGCGGCCTGAAAGCAGCAGGTTGCGGCTCGACTGGTTGGAATTGGTGCCGGATGCGCCCTTGTGCACCACCACGTTGCCGCTGAAGACGGCCGAAGATGCGCCGTCCGCGATGCACTTGTGGCGCTGGAGGCTGGTACAGTCCGGTGCGAGGTGATCGATGCGGGTCTGCGAATCGGAAACCTGCCTGCCGTCGGTGAGCGACAAGCCGTGAAGGGTGACACTGGCCCCCGGTTTGGTCATGGCCACTTTCTGCTCGTAGCGCGACAGGCGCGAACCCAGGCTGAGCGAAACCGCTTCGAAACTCGAACCCTGGTGAAGCTTCACGAAAGAACGCCCGATATGGAAAGCGGATTCATCCTGCTGCTGCACCACCACGTGTTTCAAACCTGCATGATCGCCGATTTCGATCTCGGTGGTGGCATTGCTGAGCCCCAATCCAACATGCTGCTCGATCAGCGTCGCCCGGGAATTGGGCGCAAGCTGCACCACGCAGCGCGGATGATGCGCGGAACCCTTGCCGGTGCCGACATGCAATACATGGACAGGATAAGTCGCCTCCCCCTTCACCTTCACCCAGGCGCAATCCTCGAAGTGCGCGGTGTTGAGCGCGGCGAACACGTCCCTGTCCTCGTTCGCACCGAAGTATTGGTGCAGGTTCGGGTCTTCGAGTCCGAGCGGCGAGATTGACACCGCCGGGTCGTTCTTCAAATCGGAGAGTGCTTCGCTATACCTTCCGTCGACGAACACGATCCGGGAGGTGTCGGGAATTTTGTAGGCTTCGATTTCAGGCTGCGCGGATGCGTCGCCCGGGACGAACTGCTGCGCGTACAGCGCCGCAAGATCCGTCAGCCTCCAGCCATCGGTCCTTCTGCCCGGAAGTTCGAGGGTTTGCGCCAGTTTCAGTGCGTCCTGTCTCGTCGCCTTTGGCCAGGCATCCCTCGCCCCGGCCAGGAGCTTTTCCAGGGCGTTCATGCCGCAGCCCTCACCCAGTCGTAACCGCGCTCTTCCAGTTCCAGCGCGAGCTCCTTGCCGCCGGTCATCACGATCTTCCCGCCCACCATCACGTGCACGTAGTCGGGAACGATGTAGTTCAGGAGCCGCTGGTAGTGCGTCACCATCACCACCGCGTTGTTTTCGGACAACAGGGTGTTCACTCCTTGCGCGACTTCGCGCAAGGCATCGATGTCGAGCCCGGAGTCGGTCTCGTCCAGGATCGCAAGCTTCGGCTCCAGCAGCGCCATCTGCAGGATTTCGTTGCGCTTCTTCTCGCCCCCCGAGAATCCTTCGTTGACGCTCCTGTCGAGAAACACCGGGTCCATGTCCACCACCTTCACCTTCTCGCGGATGAGGTCATCGAATTCCAGCGGATCGAGTTCCTCGCCGCCCCGGGACGCCTGCACCGTGTTGTAGGCAAGGCGCAAAAAGGCGCTGTTGGACACCCCGGGCACTTCCACCGGATACTGGAAGGCGAGGAACAATCCCGCCCTCGCCCGCTCTTCGGGGGCCATCTCGAAGAGGTTTTTTCCTTCGAACAGCACCGTGCCGCCCGTCACCGTGTACGCCGGATGCCCGGCGAGCACCTTGGAGAGCGTGCTCTTGCCCGAACCGTTGAGTCCCATGATGGCATGCACTTCGCCCGCGCGGATTTCGAGGTCCACCCCCTTCAGGATCTCCACCCCGGCCACTTCGGCCTTCAATCCCTTCACTTCCAGCAGCATCTTCTTCATCCCACGCTTCCTTCCAGTTTCAGTCCCAGGAGCTTCGTCGCCTCCACCGCGAATTCCAGCGGCAGATGCATGAAGACGTCCCGGCAAAATCCATTGATGATCATCGATATCGCTTCTTCCTGCCCGATGCCGCGGCTTGCGAACAGGAACATCTGGTCTTCCCCGATGCGCGAAGTGGAGGCTTCGTGTTCCACCACAGAACTGTCGTTCTGCACTTCCACGGTCGGATAGGTGTTCGCCCCGCAGTCGGCGCCGATCAGCATCGAGTCGCACTGCGAATAATTTCGGGCCCCAAAAGCCTTCGGCCCCATCTTCACCAGTCCCCGGTAGCTGTTCACCGAGCGCCCGGCGGAGATGCCCTTGGAGACGATGGTGCTGCGGGTATTTTTGCCCACGTGCACCATCTTGGTCCCGGTGTCGGCCTGCTGCAGGTGGTTGGTGAGCGCCACCGAATAGAATTCGCCCACCGAGTTGTCCCCGAGCAGCACGCAGCTCGGGTATTTCCAGGTGATCGCCGAACCCGTCTCCACCTGGGTCCAGGAAATCCTTGAATTGATCCCCTGGCAAAGTCCGCGCTTGGTGACGAAGTTGTAGATCCCGCCCACGCCGTTCTCGTCGCCGGCATACCAGTTCTGCACCGTCGAATACCTGATCTCGGCGTTGTCCAGTGCCACCAGCTCCACCACCGCCGCATGCAACTGGTTGGTGTCGAACTGCGGCGCGGTGCAGCCTTCGAGATAGGTGACGGACGCCCCTTCCTCGGCCACGATCAGGGTGCGCTCGAACTGCCCGGAACCTTCGGTGTTGATGCGAAAATAGGTGGAGAGATCCATCGGGCACTTCACCCCTTTGGGGATGAAGCAGAACGAGCCGTCGGTGAACACCGCGGAGTTGAGCGCCGCGTAGAAATTGTCGGAAGAAGGCACCACGCTGCCCAGGTACTTCTTGACGAGTTCCGGGTGCGCCTGTACCGCTTCCGAGAACGAGCAGAAAATGACCCCCACTTCGGCCAGCTTCGCCTTGTAGGTGGTGGTGACCGAAACGCTGTCGAAGATCACGTCGACCGCAACCCCGGCCATGATCTTCTGTTCGTGCAGCGGCACGCCCAATTTGTCGAAGGTGCGTTTCAATTCCGGATCGACTTCGTCGAGGCTCGCCAGCTCCTTCTTCGGCTTGGGCTGCGCGAAATAGATGATGTCCTGGAAGTCGATCGGCGGGTGCGAGACATGCGCCCAGGCGGGATCCTCCATGGTGAGCCAGTGGCGGTAACTTTGCAGGCGGAATTCCAGCAGCCATTCCGGCTCATTCTTCTTCGCCGAGATCAGCCGGATCACGTCCTCATTCAGGCCTTTCGGCACCGTTTCGGTTTCGATGTCGGTGACGAAGCCGTGCCTGTACGGCTGGTTCACCAGGCTCTGTACGGCCCCGCTCATGATTGCCCCACCGCGAAGCTCTCGCCGCAGCCGCAGGTCGCGGTGACGTTGGGGTTCCTCACCTTGAAGATCCTGCCCAGTCCCTCGCGGACGTAGTCGAGCTCCGAGCCAGAAAGAAACTCGAGGCTGTCCTTCGGCACCACCAGCTTCGCGCCAAAGGACTCGAATACCGTGTCGCCCTCGAGAATTTCGGTTGCGATGGAATAGTCGTAGGCGAACCCCGTGCAGCCGGATTTCTTCACGCCCAGGCGCAGGCCCAGTCCGCCCGATTTGCCCGCCTGCTCCGCCACCTGCTTCGCCGCGCTCTCCGTCATGGTCACTGTCATTTCAGTCTCCGATTCAATGTAT
>JAJZTT010000143.1:0-3219 GCA_021848705.1 Pseudomonadota bacterium | reverse complement strand
TCTCATGACAATCTCCCGCGGAAAAGGAACTGCCGCAACCGCAGGTCGTCGTGGCATTCGGATTCCTGATGACGAAGCGCGCGCCTTCCAGCCCTTCCTGGTAGTCGATTTCGGCGCCGACCAGATACTGGAAACTCATCGGATCGACGATCATGTCGACGCCCCTTTTGCTCACCACGGTGTCGTCGTCGTTGGCGTTGCTCTCGAACGCAAATCCGTACTGGAAGCCCGAGCAGCCGCCCCCGGTGACATAAACTCTCAGCTTCAGATCCGAATTTCCTTCCTCGAGAAGGATCTCCTTCACCTTGTCTGCAGCATTTTCCGTAAACACGATCGGATCAGTCATGGCAAAACCTTTCAAAATTCGACAATTCCCCCTTTGCAAATCCTGTACCAGAGATAATCCCACTGTTTGAAAAGGAAAATTTCATTTCATTCGCGATGCGCATGTCGCATTCCGTACCAGAGCGCACCGCGAGAGGGCGGCACGCATGTCGCAAAGCCTACATTCCCTACAAATAACCCTTCAATAAAAGCGGTTTAAATTTCCATCTTTTTGATTGAATTGAATATTGCCTGCTGGCACGGCTATTGCTAAATGGTCGGCATAGGCTTTTTCGAGGACTCGGAAGATGAACGCGATCATAAACGATGTGACTTTGAGGGACGGCGAACAGACCGCCGGAGTTGCTTTCAATGCAGAGGAAAAGATCGCCATCGCAAGGGCCCTTGCGGATTCCGGAGTTGCCGAAATGGAGATCGGCATACCGATACTCGGCGCGGAAGAACGTGAAATCATCCGCTCGATCGCAGGGCTCGGCCTTTCCTCCGGATTGATGGTCTGGGGGCGCATGCACCAGGACGACCTGGTTTCCTGCGTCGGCTGCGGTGCGGACATCGTGAACCTGTCCATCCCGGTATCCGACATCCAGATCAGCCACAAGCTCGGGCGCGACAGGAAATGGGTGCTGAGATCCATCACCCGCCATGTCAGGGAAGCGCGCGAATACGGAATGGAAGTGAGCGTAGGCGGCGAAGATGCATCTCGGGCCGACCTCGATTTCCTGCGCGAAGTGATCGGGACCGCGCAAATGGCCGGAGCCCGCAGATTCCGCTTCGCCGACACCCTGGGGCTTCTCGATCCGTTTTCGACCTTCGAGCGGATCAGAAAGCTCCGGACCGAATCCGACATAGAAATCGAGATCCATGCCCACGACGATCTGGGCTTGGCCACCGCGAACACGCTGGCCGCAATTTTGGCCGGCGCGACCCATGCCAACACCACGGTGAACGGCCTCGGTGAGCGCGCGGGGAATGCGCCGCTGGAGGAAGTGGTGATGGGACTGAGGCATCTCTACGGGATCGAGACCGGAATCGACTGCAGGAGTTTCCCGGAAATTTCCCTGCTGGTGGCGGCAGCTTCCGGTCGTCCGGTTCCCGCCAACAAGAGCATCGTCGGCGACTCGGTTTTCAGCCACGAGGCGGGAATCCATGTCGACGGCCTTCTGAAGAACATCGCCAATTACCAGGGGTTCGACCCTGCCGAAGTGGGCCGCGAGCACAGGCTGGTTCTGGGCAAGCATTCCGGATCGAAGGCGGTGATGGATGCCTATGGAAAAATGGGTATCGTGCTCACCGACCCGGAAGCGAGATCGATCCTGGTCCGCATCCGCGATCATGCCGTCGCCAACAAGAAGACGCCGGCATCCAGCGACCTCGAGCGCTTCTACCTCGAAACCTCCAGTTGCCTCGCAGCGGGATGAAATCATGAAGATCCTAAGGGAAATCGGTGAAGACATCTCCTGCGTTTTCGAGCGCGACCCTGCGGCCCGCACGCACTGGGAAGTGCTCACGACCTATCCCGGCGTGCACGCGGTGATGGTCCACCGGGTTTCCCACCGATTATGGCGTCGCAACTTCCGCTACCTCGCCAGGTTCATGAGCTTTCTCGCGCGCATGACCACTCAGATCGACATCCATCCCGGTGCCACGATCGGGCGGCGCATGTTCATCGATCATGGCTGCGGCGTGGTGATCGGAGAAACCGCAGTGGTCGGTGACGGCGTCACCCTCTACCACGGCGTGACGCTCGGCGGCACCTCGTGGAATCCGGGAAAGCGCCATCCCACGCTGGGAGACGGCGTCGTGGTCGGATCGGGAGCCAAGATCCTCGGCCCCATCGTCGTGGGCTCTGGCGCAAGGGTGGGCGCGAATTCGGTCGTGATCCAGGACGTTCCGGAAAACATGACGGTGGTCGGAATCCCGGGAAGGGTCGTGCTGCCGGTCGGGAAAAGGCAGGTCAACGAACATGGCATCGACCTCAACCACCACCTGATGCCCGACCCAGTCGGCCGCGCGATTTCCTGCCTGCTGGAGCGGATCGATGCGCTGGAAAAGGAGTTGTCCATCCGCGACAAAACTCCGCAGAGCTGCAACCAGTGCGCCGAAACCTGCACCGACACCGGAAAAAATCTTCACTGAAAGGAATGAAAATGAGCACCCTTTTTCAAAAGATGAGCAGTCTCTCTTCGGCCGAAGAGTTCCTTGACTTCTTCGAAGTCGAATACGAGCAGCAGATCGTGCATGTGAACCGGCTGCACATCCTGAAGCGCTTCAACCAGTATCTGCGCGCCACCCCCGGAACGGATGGCATGACGGACGAAGCACTCCATGCCACCTGCCGCGAACTCCTCATTCGCGCCTACGCCGATTTCGTCCGATCCACCCCGGCGCAGGAAAAGGTTTTCAAGGTCTTCCAGGATCTGGAAGGAAAGAGCGTCGGGCTCGACTCCCTGAGAAGCACCCTTCCTTCCCAAACCATCTGAAAGGAAAAAGGAAATGCATATCGTAGTCTGCATCAAGCAGGTCCCGGACAGCGCCCAGATCCGCGTCCACCCGGTGACCAACACCATCATGCGCCAGGGGGTTCCCGCCATCGTCAACCCGTACGATCTGTTTTCGCTGGAAGAGGCGCTCAGGATCAAGGACAAGTACGGCGCGAGGGTCACCGTGATTTCGATGGGGCCGCCCCAGGCCGACGTCGCACTCAGAAAGGCGATCTCCTTCGGCGCGGATGACGCGATCCTCGTCACCGACCGCGCATTCGCAGGCTCCGACACGCTCGCGACGAGCTATGCGCTCGCCTCCGCGATCCGCCAGATCGAAAAGGACATTCCGGTCGACATCGTCTTCGCAGGAAAGCAGACCATCGATAGATCG
>JAJZTT010000142.1:5853-7186 GCA_021848705.1 Pseudomonadota bacterium | reverse complement strand
CCGATCTGGTATAGGAGATATCGGTCAGCATCAGTCCCAGGATGTTGAGCAGGGACCCGATGAAGACCATCGATCTCACCACGGCGAAATCCTGCGAATTGATCGCATCGAGCGTATAGCTGCCGAGCCCTGGGATGCCGAAAAAGGATTCCAGGATGAGGCTTCCGATGAAGAGCGAAGGGATGATCACCACCGCCCCGGTGAGGATCGGGATGAGGCCGTTCCTCGCGACATGACGGAACAGCACGGCGAGTTCGGAAATGCCCTTGGACCTCGCGGTCCGGACATAATCCCGGCCGATTTCCTCGAGAAAAAGGGTCCTGTACCAGCGCGCCCCTCCGCCGATTCCGCTCACCACGCCGATCGCGACAGGAAGAATCACGAATTTCAGGGAAGGCAATCCCGATTCGAAGCCTGAAATCGGCACCCAGTGCCAGAGCTTCGCCACCAGGAACTGCCCGCCGATGATGTAGAAGAGGCCGGAAATCGACATGGCCGCAACGCAAAGAACGACGCCCCACAGATCGAGCAGAGTCGCGCGGAAGAAAGCCATCAGGAGCGCAAAGGTGATGTTGGTCATCATGCCGATCACGAAGGAGGGAAGCGCGATCTCGAGGCTCGGCCCGGCACGCATCCTGATTTCCCTGGCGATGTCCCGCCCGTCGTCCGCCCTGCCGAAATCGAATGCGAACATCGAGGCGGATTTCTCGAAAAAGATGGTGTCGGAAATTCGCTTCAGTCCTTCATCCGCAGGATTGTAAAAGAGCGGCTTGTCGTAGCCGTGGGCATGCTTCCAGATGGCGATGGCCTCCGGGGTCACCCGCTTGATTCCAAGCTGAAGCCTGGCCATGTCGTCCGGACTGTTCGCCACGAAAAACAGCGCGAAGGTGAACAGATTCACCCCGATCAGGATCGGGATGGCATAGAGCAAGCGTCTTGCAAGGTAGGCGATCATCTTGCCTTCATGTCCTCTCTCCTGCGGTAAACCAGGTAGGCGGGAATCGCGATCGCCAGGAAAAGCGCGCAAAGCGCGGCGAACGGCCAATACTCGGGGCGGTTCCATTGATGACGCCTCTCATCCCGCAGCTTCGCATCGATCTCGAGGTATTTCAGGCTGTTCCTGGCCATCTGGTTCGGTTTGAGATTGGAGAGCCAGGAATGGTTCAACTGGTAATCCTTGGGAACCATTCCCCAGATCCAGGGGGCGTCCTCCCGCACGATGGCAAGCATCCTGTCGATGATCTTCTGCCGCTCGGGAGTATCCTCCATGTTCTTCATTTCCTCGAAGAGCCGGTCGTATTCCGGGTTCTCGTAATTTGCCGAATTTTCACCG
>JAJZTT010000142.1:0-5843 GCA_021848705.1 Pseudomonadota bacterium | reverse complement strand
GCCCGCCGCTTGCTGACGACGCTGCCCGGCGATGTTACGCCCGCCGATGCCTATGAAGCGCTGATGGCATCGCCGCTGGGCGACAATTCCGGGTTCTCGTAATTTGCCGAATTTTCACCGCCATGCTTCACCTTGCCCTGTGGGCCGTACAACAGAAAGAGGAAATTCTCCGGATCCGGATAATCCGCATTCCATCCCCATGTGAATATCTGCGCGGTCCCCTTCCTGATTTTCTCCTGGAACCGGTTGTAATCGGTCGATCTGATTTCGAGCTGCAGGTCGATTTTCGAGAATTCCTTCCGGTACCAGTCGAAGCGAGTCTTGTCGTCAGCGCCCCGTCCGGTTGCGTCGAGATAAAGCACCAGCGGCTTGCCCGTCTTCGCATCCCGACCTCCCGGATAGCCCGCCCTGGCGAGCAGCGCCTTCGCCTCGTCGACCGACTTCCTCCTGGCTTCCCCGTTCACCCAGTCGTAGACGAAGGGATTCATCCCGTCCCTTCCCTCCCGGTAGCCGAATATGCCAGGCGGGATCGGCCCTTGCGCCGGGATTCCGCGTCCGTTTGCGAAAATCGAGATATTTTCCTCGAAATCCATCGCGATCGAGATCGCCTGGCGCAGCAGCTTCGCCCGTTCGCTCGATCCGCCCACCACAGGATCATCCATGTTGAAGGCCATGTAGAGAATGGAAGGTGCGACGGAAGTCTTGAGTTCGATGCCCTTTTCCTTCATTTGAGGAGAGACCTGCGCCTCCCCCTGGATGGAAACCGCGACCGCCTGGTCGAAGCTGTCCGAGGAAATCCCGGAGACATCGTAATATCCCTGCAGGAACTTGTTCCAGTAAGGGATGCTCTCCTTTTCGCGCGAAAAGATCACCTCGTCGATGAAGGGCATGGCGCGCCCGGCATCCTTCAGATTGTCGCCCGGCATCCCATGCGAAGGATAGGCTTCATGATGGAAATGGGGATTTCTCACCAGGGTCATCCTGCTGTTCGGGTTGTTTTCGGTCATCATGTAGGGACCGGTTCCGACCGGATGCCAGTCCAGCGTCAGGTTCTTTTCCGCCATTCCGGGCTGGGAATAGAAACGATCGACTTCGGGGGGCATCGGGGAGAAGAAATTCATCGCCAGCCAGTACTTGAACTGCGGATATTTTCCCTTCACCCGGATCGTGTAGGTGTAACGGTCTTCCACCCTCACTCCGGAAAGATCCATCGCGTCCAGATCCACCCTGCCCGATTTTTCCAGTTTCCGGGCAAAATCCCTGAATCCCACGATATATTCCCCCATCAGGCCTGCGATCGGGGACTGGCTCCATGGGCTCGCAAGGCGCTTGATTTCGTAAACATAATCGTTCGCTACGAGTTCGCGGGTTCCGCTTTTTCCGAAATCAGAAATCGAGTCGACTCGAGAAAGCTCTTCCTTCGCGAGATGCCCATAGAGGGATTTCCCGCCCGCATCCTTCGCGAAGGCGGGATGGGGCTGATAGAAAATGCCGGGGCGGATGCGGATGCGGTAGAGACTGGTTGCGACCTCCTGCGCATTTTCAGGCAGGCGATTTCCCTTCGAATCGTAATATTCCGGATGCGGAATTTCGGTTGCGGTCAGCGGAACCAGGGTATAGGGACGCTTGAGATAATGGTATTGGAGCGGGGGCTCGTAGATCTGCGCGTCGACCGCCGCCTCGTTCTCGCTGTAGGATCTTGCCGGATCGAGATGTTTCGGCCTTTCCGTGAAGGCGAGATAAAGGATGGACTTGCCGTTGTCGGACGCCGGATAGGGGTCGTCCCAGATGCTGCCGCAGCCGGAGAGCGCAAGAAAAAAAAGGATCAGAATATGCCGCATAGGCGACAGTTTAGCCCAATCGGCGGGGCACCTGCCATACATGCTATAATCCCCTGATTCATCAACGAAAGGAATGACATGGGATTTCTCAAGGGAAAACGCATCCTCATCACCGGGTTGCTCAGCAACCGCTCGATCGCTTACGGGATCGCAAAATCCTGCGCCGAGCAGGGCGCTGAACTCGCCTTCACCTACCAGATGGAAAAATTCAGGGAGCGGGTCGGCAAGCTCGCCGAGGAATTCGAAAGCACCCTGGTCTTCCCCTGCGACGTTTCGAATGACGAGGAAATCACCGCCCTTTTCGCAGCGCTCGGAAAACACTGGGAAAGCCTCGACGGCATCGTTCATTCCATCGCATTCGCGCCAAGGGAAGCGCTTTCCGGGGATTTCCTCGAAGGGCTATCCCGCGAAGCATTCCGGATTGCGCACGAAGTGAGTTCCTACAGCTTCGCCGCGCTCGCCAAGGGTGCGCTGCCGATGCTGAGTGACCGCGCATCGCTGCTCACGCTCTCCTACCTGGGCGCCGAGCGTTCGGTTCCGAACTACAACATGATGGGTCTTGCCAAGGCGAGCCTGGAAGCCGGCGTGCGCTACCTCGCGCAAAGCCTGGGACCGAAGGGAATCCGGGTGAATGCAGTGTCGGCGGGTCCGATCAAGACGCTCGCAGCGAGCGGGATCGACGGATTCGGCAAGATCCTCGATTTCGTCGAGCATCATGCGCCTTTGCGCAGGAACGTCACCATCGAGGAAGTCGGGAACGCTTCCGCATTCCTGCTCTCCGATCTGGCCTCCGGCATCACCGGCGAAATCACCTATGTCGACAGCGGCTTCAACACCACCATGGGAAGCTCGATCTGAAGATGTTTCCGCAAGGCATTGCCTTGCGGAAACTCATTCCGACTTCGGCGCGACGAGTTTTCTGTTCACCGTGATCTTGGCCCGGCTCTTCAGGCTCATGAAATAGCTGGCGAGTTCCTGTTCGGATTCAGCCCCTGCGATCTTCTTGCCGAACCCCTGCACTTCCTCGCCCGAAGGCTGCGGTGCGGCAACCAGTTTCACGATCTTCACCACCCGGTATCCTTGAGGAGTGTCCACGCCGACATAGGCTGGAAGGGTCTTCACGTCGGCGCGCAGGATCGCCTGCGCGACGGAAGGGTCCATCCCCGGAGGCGCGGATTTCCTGGAAACCGCAACCTGATCCTTCCAGCTCACCGCTGCATCCTTGCCGGATTGCAGTTTTGCCAGCAACTCCTTGCCCTCCGCAACCGCAGCATCCTCCGCCTTTTTCGCCAGGATGCGCTTGCGGATATCCTCCTCCACTTCCGATTGCGGCTTCGTGAAGGCGGGCTTGTCTTGCAGCACGCGCGCCGAGACGAGCACATTGGCGCTCACTTCGACCGCTTCGGTGTTCTGCTTCTTCTTCAGGGAATCGGGTGAGAAAATCGCCTTGAGCAGCTTGGGGCTGGAAGGAAATTCCGCATCTCCGTTTCCGGAAGCATCGATCCAGCCGCTTTCCTTCACCTGCAGCTTGTACGCATCCGCTGCGGGCTGCAGGCTGCCGCTTTGTTCGTAGACCTTGTTGCTGAATCCGTCCGCGCTTTCGCTGAATTTCTTGCCCGCTTCCTGCTTCCTGATTTCGTGGACGATCTCGTCGTGCACCTCGTCGATGGTTTTGACCTTTTCAGGCTTGACCGCATCCAGACGGATGATGTGGAATCCGAAATCTGTGCGCACCGGCGAACTGATCTCTCCCGCCTTCATCGAAAAAACCGCGTCGTCGAAGGGCTTCACCATGATTCCGCGCTTGAAGAATCCCAGGCTTCCTCCGTTTGCAGCCGATCCCGGGTCCTGGGAATACTGCTTCGCAAGTTCGGCAAATTTCGAAGGATCCTTCTTCAGGTCTTCCTCGATCTGCAAGGCCTTGGCCTTCGCGGCATCGATTTCCGCCTGGGGAGCATCCTTGGCCACGGCGATGAGGATATGGCTCGCCTCGCGTTCTTCCGGAGCGGAAAATTCAGCGGGATGTGCAGCATAGTATTTCTTCACGTCGTCTTCGGTGACGCCCACCTGCGCTTCCAGCGCCTCCGGAGAAAGAACGAGATATTGCACCTTCACCATTTCGGGGACCCTGAATTCGGCTTCATGATCCTTGTAATACTTCGCGATTTCTGCCCCGCTCGCGGCCTGTTTCGAAACATAGGCGGACTGGTCGAAATCAGCCTCGCTCACCAGGCGCTGCTCTCCGAGCATGGCGAGAAAAAGCTTCGCAGACTGGCCGGAAAGAAAACTGTCCCTGGTGACGAAATCGACGAGTTGCTGCCTCGCCAGATCTTCCCTCACCTCCTCCTCGAACCGGACCGGGGTGAGTCCCTGTCCGCGCAGCAGTTCGACGTAGCGGTCGTTCGAAAATGCGCCGTCCTTCTGGAAGGCGGGTATCTTGCGGATCATCTCGACAAGTTGCTGGTCTGTCACCGCAATGCCAGCCTCATTGGCGGCATCCAGGAACAGTTTCTGCTGGATCATTCGCTCCAGCACCGCCAGCTTGAATCCGGGACTGTCGAAAATCGAGGAATCGGCCCCGGCGCCCAGGCTTTGCCTCATCCTCTCCTGCTGCTGATGGAGGGCGGCATCATATTCTCCCGCGCCGATTTTCAATCCGTTGACATTGGCGACATCGTTGCCCCC
The DNA here is from genome assembly GCA_021848705.1 of Pseudomonadota bacterium. Lineage (GTDB taxonomy): Bacteria > Pseudomonadota > Gammaproteobacteria > Burkholderiales > JABEVD01 > JABEVD01. The sequence continues at coordinate 1,317 of JAJZTT010000142.1, read as the reverse complement.
CATGCTCCGGTAGGACTGGACACCCCAGAATACGAAAGTCAGGGAAACCAGGCCAAAAATGATGTGAACGATCTTTTTGTGTTTGTCGACGAAATCGAACATTCGGTCAGCTCTTCAGGATTGCTTGCGGAAACGCGAGATTCTAACAGCTTTTCACGGAATTGTGAGTAAGACGGAAACAGAAAAGCCCCGCGATTGCGGGGCTTCTTGTATTGGCGGAGTGGACGGGACTCGAACCCGCGACCCCCGGCGTGACAGGCCGGTATTCTAACCGACTGAACTACCACTCCATGTCGTTTAGCGACGAAACCGAGATTCTACAGAAGAAACCCGTTTACTGCAAGTACTGCTTTTGAATCCTGGTGGGTGCTGAGGGGATCGAACCCCCGACATTCGCCTTGTAAGGGCGACGCTCTACCAGCTGAGCTAAGCACCCGTCTTTGGTGAAGCAAAGACGACTATTTTACCGCATCCTTGAGACCTTTTCCAGCACGGAATTTCGGAACCTTGGCTGCCTCGATCTTGATTTCCTCGCCGGTGCGGGGATTGCGTCCGGTGCGTGCGGGACGTTCGCCGACATAGAATGTGCCGAATCCCACCAGCGTCACCATATCGCCCGCATCCAGCGCACCCTTGACTGCATCGATCATCGCATCCAGAGCACGTCCGGCAGAAGCCTTCGAAATGTCTGCGGATTCAGCAATTGCATCAATCAGCTCAGATTTGTTCATGTTGTCCCCTTTAATTCATCCAATTGACCGTACTTCCGCATTGCGGAAAGCTTCACCTGAAAACAAAGCCGATCGATTCTAATCTGAATTGCTCGGCCCGACAACGGGCCGGGCAGTTCAATGCTTGATCACCGTCGGCGTCCCCATCTCTTCCATTTTGGCGGAAATGGGCTCCACATCCCCCTCGTCATTCCCTGAGGCATGAGCAAGCGGTTTGCTTTCGAGTGCAAAATCGATCACCTGGTCGATCCATCTGACCGGGTGAATCTCGAGCTTGCCCTTGATGTTGTCCGGGATCTCGTTGAGATCCTTGACATTTTCTTCCGGAATCAGCACATGCTTGATTCCGCCGCGATGGGCGGCGAGTAGTTTCTCCTTCAATCCGCCGATTGGCAACACTTCGCCGCGCAACGTGATCTCGCCCGTCATCGCCACATCCGCCCGAACCGGAATCCCGGTAAGCACCGAAACCATGGCGGTGCAGATCGCGATCCCCGCACTCGGACCGTCCTTCGGGGTCGCCCCCTCGGGCAGATGGATGTGCAGATCGTTTTTCTGGTAGAAATCCGTGTCGATGCCCAGCGAA
>JAJZTT010000141.1 GCA_021848705.1 Pseudomonadota bacterium | reverse complement strand
CTGGGCGTCGACGTGATGACCGGGCACTGGGAATTCACCTATGGCGCGGAAAGAGTCAGGCATGTCGTCGACAACGACTTCAAGGGAAAAATCGATTTTCTCGCCCAGAACGTGCAGACCGCGGATTTCGGCGATCCCGTGTTCGATCATTACGTGATCAAACAGATCAATGGCGTGCCTGTCGCCATCATCGGCCAGGCCTTCCCCTATACGCCCATTGCCAATCCGAGATACATGATCCCGGATTGGACCTTCGGCATCCAGGAAGACAGCATGCAGCAGACCGTGAACAAGGCCAGATCAAAGGGGGCGGCTGTCGTCGTGCTGTTGTCGCACAACGGGATGGACGCCGACCTGAAAATGGCGGGAAGGGTGAGCGGAATAGACGCCATTCTCGGCGGACATACTCACGACGGGGTGCCTGAGCCCGTCATCGTCAAAAACGCCGGGGGACAGACCCTGGTGACCAATGCCGGCTCCAACGGCAAATTCCTCGGTGTGCTCGATCTTGACGTGAAACAGGGCAAAATCGGGGGGTTCCGGTACAAACTCCTGCCTGTCTTCTCCAATCTCCTCGACCCCGATCCGGAGATGAGCACCCTGATCCGGAAGGTGCGCGCGCCTTTCGAAGACAGGCTCGCAGAGAAACTTGCTGTTACGGAAGGGACGCTTTACCGGAGAGGAAATTTCAACGGCACGTTCGATCAGTTGATTCTCGACGCCCTGATCGAAGTGAAAGGTGCCGATGCGGCCTTTTCTCCGGGATTTCGCTGGGGCACCACGCTGCTTCCGGGAGATGACATTACCCTGGAGCATTTGATGGACCAGACTGCAATCACCTATCCGCAGTCCTCGATGCTCGAAATGACCGGGAAGACCATCAAGGACATCCTGGAGGACGTGCTCGACAACCTGTTCAATCCCGATCCTTACAAACAACAGGGCGGGGACATGGTGCGCGTTGGTGGAATCACCTATACCTGCGATCTCAGGCAAGGGTTCGGCAAGCGCATCGGAAACCTCATGCTCAACGGAAAGCCGCTCGATGCCGGAAAGAAATACAAAATCGCAGGCTGGGCGCCCGTTTCGGAAGGAATAACCGGCGAGCCGATATGGGATGTGGTGGCGACCTACCTCAGGGAAAAGAAGGTCATTTCTCCCCGCAGGCTCAATCTGCCGAAGCTTCTCGGTGTGGAAGGCAATGAGGGTATCGCCTGAATAATCGATCAACCAAGTGAGGAGGAAAATGAAAGCAGTTTTTAATATGGCCTTGTTGGTTTTCCTGGGAATGGCCGCCTTGCAGGCAAGGGCGGACGACGATTCTTTCGCCCCGGGGGGAACCGCCGTCGATCACAGCACGGTGCATTTTCACGACCTGAAAATCATCGTGGATCTGAAGGCCAAGGATATCGATGCCGTCAAATACGGCACTATGGTTGCCACCCGCATTCTCGAACATCCTGGGGCGAAGCTGGTCGTGGTCATCGAAGGCCCTTTCGTTACCGTTTTTGCCAAGAAGCATTATCTGGATCATCAGGGCATCGTCGACAAATGGGCTGATCTGGCGAAAAGGGGTGTGAAAGTGGAGTTTTGCGGCAATTCGATCCATAGCATGGGGCTCAAGCCTTCTGACATGGAAGGGCTGGATGAAAAGAACCCGGCTGCAGTGAATTCAGGCGCTTACCCGTCCATAGCGCATTATGAATCCATGGGATACAACCTGGTGATTCCCATACAAATGCCAGAATCACCCAAGTGAACCGGGTTTGGGGCAAGGAGAAAAAGCAGCAATTTTGAATTCAGCTTTTACGAAAAAATCACAAAAATCAAGGGGGGATGATGAAAAGGGGAATTATTGCCGTCGCATGGCTGTCCGCATTCGCTCAGGCGTCTTACGCGGCGAACTGGCTCGAATTGGAGAACAACGAGCCAACCAGCGCCAAAGCCTATCGGTTCTGGGGATTCATCCAGCCGCAATACACCTACAACGAAGGCAGCGCAGTGGAAGGCATTGCCGTTCCTCCTGCGCTGAAGGTTTACGACGGTCAGACTTCGCTCAACAACCTGGTCGGCCCTGACTTCTCTCACCAAAATACGGCACAAATCTTCCGGGCAAGACCCGGCGTACGCGGCGTGATTCCCGGCACGGGTGACAAGATGAACTATTTCCTCCTCGCGGAACTGGGCAACAACGGCATCACCGAAGTGAAGCAGTCGCCCAATTCCTACAGATATACGCCGGCCTTAACCGATGCAACAGTCACCTTCAATACTTCAGCAACCCGAATCCGGGTCGGCCTGGGCAGGCTTCCTTTGGGAGAAGAGGCGATGCACGGCGAGCCTGCCATGAATTATGCCAGTCTCACCAACGTTTCTGATCAGCTCCTCAATGAGCGCTTCGTCGACCCCTATTACAGCGGGCGCCCGGAAGTTCCGCTATTCGGTGTGCCCATGACCCAGATGACTCTTTCCGGGCTTGCAGGTGGCGCGAACAATCTTGCCTGCGCGACGCCCGGCCATTGCATGGGCGCCCTGAATGACAAGCCGGTCGGCGCTTTCCGCGACATTGGAATCGAAGCCTATGACTGGTTCAACAGGGGGAAATGGGAATATTCATATGCCTTGATGGTCAGCGACGGAAACGGAATTGAATACAGCAACAACGGCAATTACGACATATCGGGGCGACTTCAGGCTTCCTATGTGTTCGGGGGGGCAGGCCCCAATCGCGACGATGCCTCGGCCTATGTCTGGCATCAGGAGGGAAAGCGAAACTACAATGGTCAGGATTACACCCGCATCAGGGAAGGATTTGGCGGTAATTACAAGCACGATAATTTCAGGCTGGGAGGGGAATATATCAGGGCAAAAGGAATGATATATTATGGCGTCATTGCTCCTTTCAACGACATCGGCGGAATCGCATTCGAGCCCGTAGACCAGATGGCCCTGAATTCATCTGATACGGCCAAGGGTTATTATGTGGACATGGGCTGGCAATTCATGCCGAAATGGGAAGCCGATCTCCGCTATGATAACCTCGACAAGCTGCCGAACTCCGCCTATGACGAAAGGCTGTTCTCGACCGTGACCTACGGGATGCAATATTTCTTCAGCACCAATCTGAGATTCATGGTCAACTACGAGGTCCGCAAGATCAGCGTGCCCAATCCGCTGGCGTATTTGTCCGAACCTGCAGCGATACAGGCCAATGCGCATACGCAGCTTACCGACGCGGCCATCATTGCAGGTTCGATCGGAAACAGGATCATTGCCCAATGCACCTATACTTTCTGACAACGACCGAGGAGAACATTATGAAAAGATTGATTACGGAGCTATTCCTGACGCTCGCGCTTTTCGGGGTAACTTTCGCCTATGCCGACGACATGGCTGAAAACATTCAGCCGCCGCTTCAGATCGTCAACCAGACCGGTCTCAAGGTGGTCGTTCAGATCAACCATGTGGACGTCATCCCGAAGAACGGGATATCCAAGCAGATCTTCGGGGTCAAGAATCTTGTCGACCAGTATGCCGCTCTGGGCATGAAGCCCGGAAAGGACTACGAACTCATCATGGTCTTCAGGGCCGACGGTGCCCAGTTCCTGCTGAACGACGATGCATATGATCAGAAGGTCCAGGAGCCCCATCCCAAGGGCAACCCCAACAAGAAATTGCTTATGGCGATGAAAATGGCAGGGGTGAAGATGTACGAATGCTCTGTCGCCATGAAGCTGAAAGGCTACACTCCCCAGGATCTCCTGCCTTTTGCTCGTCCTGTCGTCTCCGGCATAGGGGCGCTAGTCGATTTCGAAAAATCCGGCTATCTTCTGATTACGCCATGAGAATTCATCAACCAGAAAAGGATATGAAAATGAAAAATTCAAAGTTGAGTGCAGTGCTGTCGGTTCTGCTTCTTTCAGCAGGAATATCTGCGCATGCTGCGGATGACCCGCTCCAAAAGGCGATTCGGGACGGAAAGCAGCTTTTTTCCCACGAAACCTTCGGCGGTAACGGCAAAACATGCGATGCCTGTCATGTCAACGGCGGGGTGGGGCCGGGCAAATTGCCGAACGGCAAGGCCATACCCAGCCTTTCCAACGCGGCAACGATCTTCCCCAGATTCAATCCGAAAGCCAACAAGGTGGTGACGCTGGAAGACCAGATCCGCAGCTGCGTCGGCAATGCGCTTCAGGGCACTCCACCTGTGGCCGGAAGCGAAGCGCTGACGAATCTGGTGAGCTACGTGACCTCCCTTTCCCAGGGCAAAGCCATCGATATGGGCGGAAAGCCCCAGTAAACGTCCGATACGGGAGTTGGAAAACCAACTCCCTTGACCTTTCCGCCAGACGAAATCCGCTTTACGCAGTGTCCTAGAGGAACCTTCCGAGCAGCTTCTTGCTGTGGCGATCGAGGTCTACTGGATTCTTGATCAGGAAATTCACGCCATGGCTGTCCGTCAGGATCAGGGCGGAAGGGGAAATGCGGCGGATATCGTCCTCGCTTTTGAGGGTGAATGCGGTATCCCCCCGGTCGGTTTCCACTTTCCACTCGCAGGGTGCGGCATATCCCGAAACGGAAACGAGGCGAAGGATTTCAGGCATGAATTCCCGTTCCCGCAGCGCTTCTTCCAGCAGGATTCTCGTCGTGTCCGGCAATGCTCCCATCGAAGCGATCCAGGCGAGTTCCCGACCCTGTGCGCTCATCAGTGCAACGCCTTCCCCGGGGGCCGTGACGGGGAAAGCCCTGACCGGCGCCACGCCCTCGTGAACACCCTCGTCATTTTTCAGGACCAGTCGCCCGAATGCGTTCCGGGCAAGTTCGAATTCAGGCATCTTCCCCCTCCCCCCCTTCCATCTGTTTCGTCTGCGCCTGGTACAGGCGGTAATAGGCGCCCTGCTTTTCGAGCAGGTCGTCGTGGCGCCCGACCTCGACGATCTTCCCCCTTTCCATCACCACCAGCCGGTCCGCGCGGCGCAAGGTGGAGAGCCGATGTGCGATGGCGATGGTGGTGCGTCCCCTGACCAGGTTTTCCAGTGCCGCCTGGATCTCCAGTTCGGTTTCCGTGTCGACCGAGGAGGTCGCCTCGTCCAGAATCAGGATGCGCGGGTCGATGAGGAGCGCCCGGGCGATCGAGATGCGCTGGCGTTCTCCCCCTGAGAGCGCCTGTCCCCGCTCCCCGGCCAGCGAATCGTAGCCGTGCGGCAGGCGCAGGATGAATTCGTGCGCATGCGCCGCGCGCGCTGCTGCGACGATGTCTTCGCGGCTCGCGTCAGGCCGCCCGTAGGCGATGTTCTCGGCTATGGTGCCGAAAAACAGGAAGGGCTCTTGCAGCACGAGGCCGATGTTGCGCCGGTATTCCCCGATCGGAAAAGAACGGATGTCCGCCCCGTCGACCAGGATCGAGCCCTGCGCCACGTCGTAGAAGCGGCAGATCAAATTGACGAGCGTGCTTTTTCCGGAACCGCTCTGGCCCACCAGCCCGATCATTTCTCCTGGCGCGATGGAAAGATCGATGCCGCTCAATACCGTCCGGTTGCCGTAGCGGAAACCTGCATTCTTCACTGCGATCGCCCCTTCGATCCGTCCGGGATGGATGGGTTTGGCCGTTTCAGGCACGCTGGAGGCCTGGTCGAGTATGTCGAAAATACGTTTGGCGCCGGCCGCGGCCTTCTGTGTCACGGAAACGATGCGGCTCATCGAATCGAGACGGCCGTAGAAGCGGCTGATGTAGGCGAGGAACGCGGCCAGCACGCCGACCGTGATCTCTTTTTGCGACACCTGCCAGATGCCGAACATCCATACCACCAGAAGCCCGATCTCGGTCAGCAAGGTGACGCTGGGCGCGAAAAGCGACCAGACGGTGTTCACCCTGTCGTTCACTGCCAGATTGTGCGCATTCGCGTCGCTGAAACGCTTCACTTCCCGTTTCTCCTGGGCGAATGCCTTGACCACGCGGATGCCGGGTATGGTATCGGTCAGCACGCTGGTGATCTCCGACCATACCCGGTCGGCCTGCTCGAAGCCGTGGCGCAGCCTGTCGCGCACGACATGGATCATCCAGGTGATGAAGGGAAGGGGCAGCAGGGTCACCAGCGCCAGCCAGGGATTGATGGAAAGCAGGATCGCAGCCGTCATGCCTATCATCAGCAAATCCGTGGCGAAATCCAGCAGGTGCAGGGAAAGGAATACGTTGATCCGGTCGGTTTCGGAGCCGATGCGGGCGACCAGATCCCCGGTGCGCTTGCCGCCGAAGTACTCGAGCGAAAGACTCTGAAGGTGCTGGTAGGTGGTGATGCGCAGGTCGGCGCCTATCCGCTCGGAGACGCGCGCGAGGATATAGGTTTTTCCCCAGCCCAGCGCCCATGCTGCCAGCGCTGCGGCAAGCAGCCCCCCCAGGTACAGCTTCACCCTGCCCGGGTCGATCGGCGTGCCGTTCTGGAAGGGGATCAGCACGTCGTCCATCAGCGGCATGGTGAGATAGGGCGGCACCAGGGTTGCTGCGGTCGATGCCAGGGTCAGCAAAAATCCGACGAGAAGCTGATTGCGATAGGGGCGGGCGAAGCGCCACAGGCGAAGCAGCGTCCAGGTGGAAGGGGGGCGGTTCGCTTCAAGGGTGCAGGCGCTGCAAAGCGCATGTCCGGCAGGCAGGGGCAGGCCGCATCCGGGGCAGTTCTCGACTGCGCAGGGCTCGGGTTCCCGTCCTTCGGAGCTCGCGGCATTGCGCTCCAGGAAGCATTGCGCCAGCCTGCGGGCGGACTCGTCCAGCCCCAGGGTGTAGTGCCAGGCGGCAAGCAGGGAAGCTGCGTCGGTGAGCTCAAGGTGGCCCACCCCGGCATGGTCACGCCGCTCGATTTTCAACCCTTGGCGCCAGGGCCAGTCGCGCCAGGTGCCGTTTGCATCCCCCGCCAGAAGGCGCCGGTCGGTCAAAAGCAGCAGGCCGCGGGAAAACCGCAACTGCGCATCCAGGTCCGTTTCCAGCCAGGCGAGCACAGCCTCGCCGGGCGCGAGTCGAGTTTGCGTCTCGGCTTGCCAAAACTCGGGAAGCGGAGCCGTCATCGGAAGATACGACTGGAAAAGGGGGTTCGCATGCGTTGAAGTATAACCCCAAGACCGCCGACAAGCATGATGTCGTCATTTGGAGACAGGTGTTTCTCCATGAATGGAAAGGGATTTTGTGTTTTTCATTTAAATGCTGTCTCAATTTGGCGACAGGCGGTCTTTTTGCCATGCCCGGAAATATCCTTCATCATATTGATTCAAAGGGATTTGTT
>JAJZTT010000140.1 GCA_021848705.1 Pseudomonadota bacterium | reverse complement strand
CGAGAATTTCGGTTGCGATGGAATAGTCGTAGGCGAACCCGGTGCAGCCGGATTTCTTCACGCCCAGGCGCAGGCCCAGTCCGCCCGATTTGCCCGCCTGCTCCGCCACCTGCTTCGCCGCGCTCTCCGTCATGGTCACTGTCATTTCAGTCTCCGATTCAATGTATCGCCTTGCCGAGACCGTCGATGTTCACCACCTGCGGCCTCGGTTCTATCATCTGTGCCAGGGACACCTTCTCCAGCGCATCCCTGATGAGATCGTTGATCCCCTGCCAGTTGCTTCTCGTGAAGCAGTAGGATTCCTGCTCGCAGGTCGAGGTGCTGCACTCGGTGATCGAGATCGGGCCGTCCATGGCATCGATGATCTCTGCGACCGATATTTGCGCAGCAGGCCTGGAAATCACGTACCCTCCCTTGGCGCCCCGCACCGAAGTGAGCAAGCTTGCCCGGGATAGCATTTTCAGGATCTTGCTCGCCGTGGGAATGGCGATTCCGGTCGCAACGGCCACTTCGCCCGCGCTCTTCACGGAATCGTTTTTCGCCATGAAAGCCATCACCTGGCTGCCGTAATCGGCCATTTTGCTCAGTCTCAACATAATGCCTCTCTAATCTAGGACCATTCTAGTCCAATTTCGTTTCCGGGCGCAACAACTGTGTTATATTGCCGATTCATTCGAAATGGAGAGTAAAATGAGCGAAGAACTGAAGATCGAGGACATCGCGGTCGGAGAAGGGGCTGAGGCCGCGGCAGGAAACAGGGTCACGGTGCATTACAGCGGCTGGCTGGAAAACGGCAGGAAATTCGATTCCAGCGTGGACCGCGGCGATCCTTTCGTTTTCCCGCTCGGAGAGGGCCGCGTCATCAAGGGCTGGGACCTGGGCGTTGCCGGCATGAAGGTGGGCGGAAAAAGGAGGCTCACCATCCCGTCAAATCTCGGCTATGGCGCACGCGGCGCAGGCGGCGTGATCCCGCCCAACGCCACGCTGATTTTCGAAGTCGAACTCCTCGGCGTGAAGTAAGGGTGGCGGGGCTCCCTGCGAGCCCCCACCGACGCAAGGATCGGCCTGAATCCGCATTCCGGGTTCGCCCTTCCCGCCTAAAATCCCGCCGATTGCCCCATCCCTTCGCCCGTCCGGTAGAAAGGCATCATTTAAGGGAAAGTAAATTTTCATCCCTTATCCTTGTCTGCAAAGCATCTACTTCCGGACCCAGCATGACTTCCATCCTCAGCGTCGAAGATCTCCATCTTCTTTTCGATGATGGAAAAACCCGCGCACTCGACGGAATCGACCTTTCCGTGAAGGAGGGCGAGTTCGTCGCGATCGCAGGTCCCAGCGGCTGCGGCAAATCGAGCCTCCTGAGTCTCATCGGCACCATGGAAGCCCCTTCTTCTGGCAGGATCAGGTTGAGGGGAGAGGACTATTCCGGAATCGAAGATTTTTCCCTCTTCAGGAGAAAACACATCGGCTTCATCTTCCAGTCCTCCCACCTCATTCCAACCCTCACCGCATTCGAGAATGTGCTGGTTCCCGCGCTGGGATGGTCTGGAGCCAGGATGCAGACCCGCGCAAGGGAACTTCTTTCCCTGCTTGGAATGGAAGAAAGAACGCACCATTACCCGGCGGAAATGTCCGGAGGGGAAAGACAAAGAGTCGCGATCGCCCGGGCGCTCCTCAACGAACCGGAACTGGTCCTCGCGGACGAACCCACCGCAAGCCTCGACTCGAAAAACGCCTTGCGCGTCCTCGAAATGCTGGATTCGGTCCGTCGCGAGCGCAATCTGACCATGCTCATGGTCACCCATGACAGGGATGTCGCCTCTCACGCGGACAGGATCATCCACATGAAGGACGGCAGGATCGAGCGGACGGAATCGCCCCGATGAACATTCCATCCTTCGCCTTCAGCAACCTGTTGCGCAGGCCGGCGAGGACCATGCTCACCATATTCGCCACCGCTCTCGGAATCGCTGCCCTGGTCGCGCTCACAGCCATTTCCTGGGGTTTCGAAGCAAGCTGGCAGAATGCCAACGATGCCAGGGGAACCGATCTCGTCGTCACCAGAACCACCAGCGAGAATGCGATGCCCTCCCCTTTTCAGGAACAAGGGATCGCCGAGGAATTGAGGCGGCTTCCCCATGTGAAGGAAGCGTCCGGAATGCTGTCCGAAATGCTGAGCGTGAGCGCGGGCGCTCCGCCCATGTTCGTATTCGGCTGGGCATACCGGAGTTATCTCTGGGATCATCTCAGCCTGATCGAAGGACGCTTTCCTGATGGCCCGGAGGAAAGGTCGGTTGTTCTCGGCAATCTGGCGGCGGAAATGCTGCACAGGAAGGTCGGCGACAGGCTCGAAATCGAGGGAATCGGTTTCGTGGTTTGCGGAATTTTCCGGAGTCCTGCCATGGTCGAAAACGGCGCGATCCTGATGGCGCTGGAAAGAGCCCAGGAAGCCACCGACAAACCCGGGAAGGTCAATTTCATCAACATCAAGCTGGATCCGTCTTCCGGAGAGGCCGAACTCGATGCGACCCGCAACCGGGTGAAAACATCCTTCCCTGGATATGTCGCGATCACTTCGGGAGAACTCGTGAGCCAGAACGCAATCGTCAGGATCTCCAAGGCGATGAGCGATGCCACCATCCTCATCGCAAGTCTCGTGGGCGCGTTGATCGTGTTCAACACCATGCTGATGAGCATCCACGAAAGGACTCGCGAATTCGGCATCCTCCTTGCGCTCGGCTGGCAGAAAAAGCTGCTGATGCAACTGGTTTTTTTCGAGGCTTCCTGCATGACATTCGCAAGCGGAATCCTGGGCATCGCGGCAGGCGCCGGGCTTGCCGCGATACTCGGCCATCTTCCGGTCATGGAAGGAAAGATCCAGGCGGTGTTTTCCCTTCCCTTTCTCGCCATGGTGCTGATTCTCTCGGTACTGATCGGCATTCTGGGAGGATTCCATCCCGCCCTCAAGGCTGCGAGACTCCGCCCTGCCCAGGCATTGAGGCAGGAATGAGAAAATTGTTGTCCCTCACTTTTCTCCTTTTCGCGATCGAAGGGCACTGCGCAAGTACCGGGAAAATTCTTGCCGAAGAAGCCATGGATGCGAAGCTTTCCGAGGGATTCGAAGCGAGGATGAACGTTTACGTCGTCGAAAATAGCGGCAAACGCACCTTCCCGATGAAGATCGCCCTGATCGGAGCATTCGGAAGGGAAAGGCAGAGGATCATCGCAAGGGGGATTTCCCCCGCCTCCATCCACGACAAATTTTATGCTGCAGAAAGGAGTCCATCCGGAAAAATCCGCGCAGTTTCCTGGGACGGAACAGGAAATGCCGCTCCATTCGATGCCGGAAAGGGAATATTTTCCTCTGGGATCGTGCTTCGCGATCTTCTTTCCCCCTGGTTTTCCTGGGCAAACCAGCGGGAGGAAGGATCCTCCGAAGCCGGCGACATCCGCTGCACCCTGCTGCTTTCCAGGAACGGGGAGGGGGAATCTGTCGAAAGCTGCCTCGATCATGGTCTCTCGCTGAGGACGAGGATGTTCGGAAAGGAAAGATCAGAAATCCGTTCGATACAGGTGAAGGAAACGATGAAAACCGGATCGGGAAGAATTGCGGCAAGGAAGCTTTCAGTCCGGGAGCAAGGCGGCAGGACCACAGAAATCGAGGCCTATGCAGGGGACGAGGAATACCGGATTCCTCCTGGAGCCTTTTCCAGGCTCGATGGAGCGGAAAAATGAAAAGGTTTTCCGGAAGAAAGCCGGCCGAAGAATTTTCCGGAGCCTGGTTCAACGGAAGCCTCGCCGCAACCAGCGTGCTGGAAGCGGTGAGCCTCGTCACGCCCGTCATAGAAGGTTTCCTGATCCGCACGGTATCCGACGGACTCGACGCGGCACCCTTCCCCTTCCGGGCATCCTGCCTCGGATTCATGAAGGAAGAAGCCTTGCATTCCTGCGCACACCGCAAGCTCAATTCCAGGCTGCTCGAACATCTCGGGGAAGAGCCGCCTGCTCTTGCCCGGGTGGAACATCTGCTCGATCTGGCGAGGAAAAGGCTTCCGCTCTCCTCGCGTCTGGCGATCGCCTCCGCACTGGAGCATTTTACCGCGGTCTTCTCGCTCGCCTATGCCGCATCGGAAAGCGAAATGGAATTCGGATCGGATTTTGCGCGCGAACTTTTCTCGGTGCATGCACAGGATGAACTCACCCATCGCGCGGTGGTCTTCAACCTTTGGCAGGAAATTTCCTGCTGCAGCGCGCCGATGCGACTTTTCGCGCTTCTCCCCGTGTTGCTTGCCGCCGGAATCTACTTCCAGTCCGCGGTCCCGTGGATACTTTTCCGGAAGGCGGAAAGGAAGGTGGGAAAATTTCTTGCGGAACTGGGGAATTTGCGCAGGGATGCGACCGGATTCGCGCCTTTCGGGAAAATATTTCATTTCGCCGGAAAAAACTTCCACCCGGATCATCTGCGGGGCGAACCGCGCTGATTCGCCCCTTGAAAGCTAGCGGTGAGCGAGCTTCAGCAGCATCGTCTCGGGGTTGATGGTGCGGCCATCCTTGATGATTTCGTAATGGAGATGCGGGCCGGTCGACCTTCCGGTACTTCCGACCACGCCGATTTTCTCCCGCTGGGAAACGGTTTCCCCTTCCTTCACGAACAACCGGCTCATGTGAGCATAACGAGTTTGATATCCATCCCCGTGATCGATGATCACGCTTTGCCCATAGCCAGCATCCCATCCGGCGAATTCGACCACGCCGTTGGCAGTCGCGTATACGCTTTCACCGACGGATCCCTGGAAATCGAGCCCGGGATGGAAGCTTGAGCGATTCACGATGGGATCCACCCGCTCGCCGTAACCGCTGGTAATGGAAATCTCCCCCTTCAAAGGGAACAGGATCGGCTTCGATTCCAGCCAGTCCAGCTGATTTTTCCAGTAATTGAGGGAATCGTCAGAATATTTCAGCAATTGACTGGCGTTTTCGTGCAGATCCTCGACATGGCTCATCAGGGTCCCGCCTGTACCGGCAGGCAGGCCGATGAAAGGGCCACCCATCGCATCCGTCCTGTCCTGGCGTGAAATGAGGGGAGGTGGCGTGGCGATGAGCTTCAGCTTGCGGTTCAGTTCATCGAGATCGTTCAGGCGATCATGGAATGCGGCGAGGTTTTTCTCGATTTCGTCCACCCTGGTCTCGTATTTTTCCTTGAGCCCCCTGATTTCGGATTCGGAATAGAAATTGCCTACATGGCGGACGATTTTCGGATCATATTCGACTGCAATCCGGAATCCCGCGAACTCGAGCATCACCCCGACCAGGATCAGCACGAGGCTTGCCGCTCCTGCAAAAATGAGAAGCCGCCTGGCCGTCAAATTGACGCGCCTGATCCGGCCTACCGGGCCGGAAACCCAGATGAGCTGCATGATGGCCCCCGGTCAGGCTGCTGCGGATTTCTTGTCTTCTTCGGAACGAAGAATGCTGAGGCTTCCCGTCTTTGCTTCGGCAGCCCTGTGTTCGGTCTGGTTGAGCAGGCCGAAAATCCTCGCCCCGCTTTCTATCCTCACCGACTTGTAGCTGAGGTCGCCCTGGATGTGGGCGGTGTGGAGGACTTCCAGGCGGTCCGCCGTGACGTTTCCGACGATTTCGCCGGAAATGATGATGTGCCCGGCCCGGACATTGCCCTTGACCGAGGCGCCTTCCGCGATGGCAACGGTAGCAGAATGACCATCTTCGGCCAGGATGTTTCCGTTGAGCACGCCGTCGATGCGGATGCCGCTGGTCACCTGGATGTCGCCATCGATGCGAACCGACCTGCCGATGATGGTTTCAAGATTCTTGATTGAAATCGAGTGACTGTTTTTTTTGGTCTTGCCGAACATTCGAATCCCCCGCGCAGTTTTGACAGCCCCGGCGAGCCCCGGAACTTCGTTCTCATGGCGATCCAGTAGACCGCGATTGTAGCCAAGCCTGTTCATCCCGCCCACCCAGACGACGCGATGTTCCCTGTATTCGGGATCACGAGATGATGACCCAGTTTCCGGATGAAATCAATAGTTGGCAACTAAAACTTGCGCAGGCGAGCATGCCGTTCATCCTGAGCCGTTTCGCAGTCCCCCGCGGGCATGATCCATTCCGTCATTTGCGGATGAAACGATGAGGTGAGGAAAAAAGCGGGGGCTGGCGCCACCGGAAAGGAGGAATCTCCATTCTCTCCGATCCAGCCCCGCTTTTCCGGTAACCATTTCACAAATTGGCCACTTTTGATCTCATCCCTGGGAAACCCGCCATGAAGCGGCAGGATTGCCAAGGGCAGGACCAACATGGATCGATGATTGTGCCTTGCGGAAGTTCAGTGAATTCCTTCTAGACGTACCTTGCTTCCTTCGCCACCGGGCGTCCTTCCGCGTTCCACTGCGCGATGCCTCCTGCAAGGCTGTAGACTTCGCCGAACCCCATTCTTTTCAGGGTGGCTGCAGCCATGGCAGAGCGGCCTCCGGTTGCGCAATACAGCACCACCGGGCGCGCCCTGGCATCGGCGAGTTCCTGCACCCGTTTCGGATAGCTTGCGTCTGCAGCCGCCTCCAGGATTCCCCGGGGAACCAGCATCGCTCCTTTCAGATGTCCCTGCTCATGCTCGCTCGATTCGCGAACATCGAGAACGATCAGATCCTTGCGATCGCTGCGCATCGCTTCCAGCTCCGCACAACCGATCTCGGTGATCTCCGCCCTGGCCGCGCTGACGAAATCCATGAGTCCCATCGGCTTCATTTCCGCTCCTTTCAAGAATATTAGAAGAATTTAATATTCTTGAATGATACCATGTCCTTCGCCAGGAGTGGAGCTGCTGCAGGTTCAGTCGAATTTCCCTCCGACTCTTTCTGGATCGGCAGTCCTCGCTCCAAAAATCCGGATCGAAATGACTTCCGAAACGGCGTTCCTGTCATCCGGCGCATGCTCTATCGCATCCATGACATGCCTGAACCATCTTCCATCCCTGTCGTCTATGACCCGATTCTTCATGGCGCCTTCACCATCTTCGTATCTGTTCATCGTAGTCATCACTCCTCCTGTGCTTGGCAAAATCATCACCGCTATTTTGGAAATTAGGACTCGATCCATTCGGCTTTGTTCCATGAAATTTATTTTAGGAATGGCAATTGCCCGACCGATAACATGCAATTAGAATACAGTTTCAGATCAAACCATTTACCCCATCTTTAACACCTCCCTGCGATTTTTCGGGGTTTTTGAGTCCGATATTCTTGTAACACATTGATTGTTTAGATGCGGTTTCTGGAGTTGATTTTGTTGTGCCATAATAGTTGATGCGC
>JAJZTT010000139.1 GCA_021848705.1 Pseudomonadota bacterium | reverse complement strand
TGTTCTTCGTGGGACGAGACGATGTACACCGCATCCTCCGGCACATTCTCACCAGGGTGCAGACGAGCCTCTACCTGAACATGTTCGGGTATGACGACGACGAGCTGAACGAGATCGTCATGGACATCGTCCATAACCCGGCGATCACCTGCCTGATCACTCTCGACAAATCCCAGGCCGGCGGCGTGCATGAAAAGCGATTGCTGGACAGCGATGCAGCCAGGGATCCGGAAGGGTTTCAAACTCATTTCGTGATCGGCCAGAGCGCGACTCACCAGATCAGCCACACCAAGGGATTTGTCGCGGATGGCGTGGTTGGGTGCGAGGGCTCGACGAACTGGAGTAATTCAGGGGAAGGCACATTCATCCTGAAAGCCACTTCTGCGGGCGGCGCTGGATACAAAGCGCAGAACAACACGCAGACCGTTTTCACGGATCCACATGCTGTACATCGCTTCCAGGCGCAGCTCATCGCGGAGCATATGGCCGCACAACACGTCACGAAAGGACAGAAATGAAACCAGATGATTTCATAGCAGCCATCGCGCCAGCGGCGCGGCAATCGATGCAAAAAACGCGGATCCCGGCGAGCTTTGTGATCGCAGAAGGTGCGCTGGAGTCCGCATGGGGGGCTTCCCAGCTTGCCGAGCGCGGGATGAATCTCTTCGGGGTGAAAGCCGATCCTTCCTGGAAGGGGCCGACAATCGAAATGCGCACCAGGGAATATCTTCACGGGGCATGGGAGATTGTCCCTGCGCCCTGGAGGCAATATTCGAACTGGCTCGAATGCATCGATGATCATGCGAAGTTCCTGCTGCAAAATCCGCGATACGAGGATGCGTTCCAGCACATCGCAAATTCAGAAGATTTCACGCGAGCAGTCGCCGCGGCAGGGTATGCGACTGATCCGCTGTATGCGGGCAAGATCATTTCGATCATTCGTTCGCATGAGCTGCAGCAATACGATCACGTCGAGGTGCCGGCATGATGATCTTCAAAATCGCCGTTCTGAGCACTGCAGTCATCTGCGCGCTGTTCTGGGCCGGTGCAATCGTCAACGGATTCTACCGCTGGCGGAACCGGAAATTCGGGCGACGGTACAGGAGGCTGAGATAATGAAAATCCCCTACTCCATGCAGCAATTAATCGACTCCATCAAGAGCGAGAATTTGTTCCATGCCGCATGCGACAGCATGAGTTTCTGGAACGCATTCCAGTGGGAGGAATCTCCGGGATGGGAAACCTGGCACACGCCAGCGGAAACCATTACCCGTCAGCAGGGCGTTTGCCACGATTTCGCCATTGGCAACTATTACACCTTGCTCGCGTATGGCATCCCCGAAAGCAACCTCGAGGTGATCGGGGTGCGACTCTCCGACGACCAGATGCATATGATCTGCACAGCGTCGGATTCGAGTGGGGAATACGTTCTGGACAGCCGGAAACAGGAAGCCGCCCTCCTCGACGACTGCCGGGACGAGTATCAGCCCATTTACGGGATCTCGGGATCGAAAATGTATGTCTACCGCCCAGACTGGACGGTGCTGGCAATGGAGCCATCCAGTAACGCGTCGCTGTGGGTGGATCTGCAATCCAGAATGGAAAAGGAGAAATGATGAAGTGGCTGAAATCGATGCTGTCCGATGCATCCGGCAATGTGGATGAAAGCAAGGTGATCACCATGCTGATGGCGATTGCCTACATCGGGGCGCAGCTCTATGCGCTCTACAAGGGGGGGGTGTTTTATCCAGAGAAGTTCGGGATCGGCGGCGGCGCGCTCGCGGGGGGGCATGCCTTTCTGATCAACCAGCGGAACAAGGGGAACTGACATGCCATCAATCCCGTTTTCCATGATAGCGAAGTTTCTGGTAGCGGTGACACTCATCGGCTTCGGCTTTGGTCTGGGCTACAGGTTCGAGCATGGTGAGGTGCTGGTTGCTCAGGAAACTCTCTCCAGCTACAAAGCGACTCAGCAGGAAGCGTCAGAAAAGGCGATTGCTGACCAGTCGCAGCAGGTCAAAGTTTTGCAGGATGCAATCTCACAGGAGGCAATACGAAATGATCAGAAGATCCAGGATGCTTATCATCGGAATCTTGTTCTTGCTCGCGGGCTGCGCATCTGCTCCGGTAATGGTGCCCACGGTATGCCCCAAGCCGCCAGCGCCGCCTCCGCAAGTGATGATGCAGGTCAGCCCGGAATCATATCAGGACAGGCTCTCGCAGATCTTGCAAGGGACGCCGACCGGGACAGGGAAACCGCGCTTGAATGCCAGCACTGGGCCGAAGGAATAACGCGCTGATTCAAAAATATTTGGCACTGCCTAATATTCTGCCAAATTATCCACAAAAAAATGGGCTGCGATCACTCGCAACCCATTGTATTGTCTGGCTCCCCGACCTGGACTCGAACCAGGGACCTGCGGATTAACAGTCCGTCGCTCTACCGACTGAGCTATCAGGGAATAGGTGTGCATTATAGGTTTCTTAAGGCACCCTGTCAAGCTTTCAGGACACTGCGTTCGAAATCCTTTCGATCGCCTTGTCGAGATTTTCCATCGAAGTGGCAAAGGAAAGGCGCATGTAGCCTTCGAGTCCGAAAGCCGAGCCCGGCACCACGGCGACCCCCGCCTTCTCCAGCAGGTATTCGCTGAAGGCGATGTCGGTCGCATCGGAAATCTTTCCTTCCGAGTGCAGCGACCAGATCGCCCCGCGCGCATCCGCGAAAGCGTAGAAGGCGCCGCCCGCGGGCAGGCATTTCACGCCGGGAATCGCGTTCAGCCCGTCCACCACGCGAACATGGCGCGCCCGGAAGGCTTCCAGCATCGGGACGATGCAGCCCTGGTCGCCGTTCAAGGCCGCTTCGGCCGCGATCTGCGAAATCGAGGTGGGGTTCGAGGTGCTCTGCGACTGCACGTTCTCCATCGCCGTGACGATGGCTTCGGGCCCCGCCGCATAGCCGATGCGCCATCCGGTCATCGAATAGGCCTTGGAAACGCCGTTCAGCACCATGGTCCGGTGGTAGAGATCCGGGCAGGCGTTCAGGATGTTGACGAACTTCGTGCCTTCGAGATTGATGTGCTCGTACATGTCGTCGGTCGCGATCAGGATCTGCGGATGCTTCCTCAGCACTTCCCCGAGCGCTTCCAGTTCGGCCTTCGTATAGACCGCGCCGCTCGGGTTGCTCGGGCTGTTGATCACGAACATCTTGGTCTTTTCGGTGATCGCAGCTTCCAGCTGTTCCGGGGTGATCCTGAATCCCTGCTCGATCCCCGCTTCGACGATGACGGGCTTGCCGCCCGCGATCAGCACGATGTCGGGATAGGAAACCCAGTACGGGGCGGGCACGATGACCTCGTCGCCCTCGTCGATGGTGGCGAGCACCAGGTTGAAAAAGCTCTGCTTGCCCCCACATGAAACGAGGATTTGCTTCGCATTGTATTCGAGGCCGTTGTCCCGCCTGAACTTCGAAATGATCGCGGCTTTCAGCGCAGGGGTGCCGCCCACCGCGGTATACTTGGTGAAGCCGTTGTGGATGGCTTCGATCGCAGCATCCTTGATGTGCTGCGGCGTGTCGAAATCCGGTTCTCCAGCGCCGAGCCCGATGATGTCTCGGCCTTCCGCCTTGAGCCTGGCTGCACGCGCAGTCACGGCGAGGGTTGGGGAGGGTTTGATGGCTTGAACTCGCGTCGAGAGTTTCACGATGATCCCTAATGTTTGAGTGTTAAAATCGCCCTTTACAACCATCCGATTATACCGATGATCGTCACATTCCCCAATAGCGCATACCGCCTCCACCAGCCTTTTCCGCCCGCGGGAGACCAGCCTGCGGCAATTGAAAGTTTGGTGAAAGGTTTGCAGGCGGGAATGCGCTTCCAGACCCTCCTCGGCGTGACCGGTTCGGGCAAGACTTACACCATGGCGAACGTCGTCGCCCGCATGGGACGCCCCGCCATCGTGATGGCCCCCAACAAGACGCTCGCGGCGCAGCTCTATTCCGAAATGCGCGAATTCCTCCCGGAAAATGCGGTCGAGTATTTCGTCTCCTATTACGACTATTATCAGCCCGAAGCCTACGTTCCTTCCCGCGACCTCTTCATCGAGAAGGACTCCTCGATCAACGAGCAGATCGAGCAGATGAGGCTCTCGGCCACCAAGTCTCTCCTGGAACGACCGGACTGCGTGATCGTCGCAACCGTCTCCTCCATCTACGGCATCGGCGACCCGGTCGACTACCACGGAATGATCCTGCATCTGCGGGAAAACGAAACCGTCTCGCAGAAGGATGCGGTGAAAAGACTGGTCGCCATGCAGTATGAACGCAACGACCTGGAATTCAAGCGTGGCGTGTTCAGGGTTCGCGGCGACACGCTGGACATCTTCCCGGCGGAAAGCAGCGAACTCGCATTGCGCGTCTCGCTGTTCGACGACACCGTCGAATCCCTCAGCCTCTTCGATCCGCTCACCGGGCACGTGAAGCAGAAAGTGCCGCGCTACACGGTCTATCCTTCCAGCCATTACGTGACCCCGAGAAGCACCACGCTGCGCGCGATCGAGACCATCAAGACGGAACTCCGGGACCGGATCTCCTTTTTCAACCGCGAGAACAAGCTGGTGGAAGCGCAAAGGATCGAGCAGAGAACCAGGTTCGATCTGGAAATGCTGAACGAACTGGGGTTCTGCAAGGGGATCGAAAACTATTCCCGGCATCTTTCGGGCAGAAACCCGGGCGACCCGCCCCCCACCCTGATCGATTACCTGCCGCCGGACGCGATCATGATCATCGACGAGAGCCATGTCACCATCCCGCAGATCGGCGCGATGTACAAGGGTGACCGGTCGAGGAAGGAGAACCTGGTCGATTTCGGTTTCAGGCTGCCTTCGGCGCTCGACAACCGCCCGCTGAAATTCGAGGAATTCGAGAAGATCATGCGGCAATGCATATTCGTCTCGGCCACCCCTTCCACTTACGAATCCGAGCACCAGCAGCAGGTGGTCGAACAGGTGATCCGGCCGACCGGGCTCGTCGATCCCATCATGGAAATCCGCCCCGCCACCACCCAGGTCGACGACCTGATGTCGGAAGTGCGCGGTTGCGTCGAACGCGGGGAGCGCGTGCTCGTCACCACGCTCACCAAGCGCATGGCCGAAGACCTCACCGAATATTTCTCCGACCACGGCATCAAGGTGCGCTACCTGCATTCGGACATCGGAACGGTGGAGCGGGTCGAGATCATCCGGGACCTGAGGCTCGGGGTGTTCGACGTGCTGGTCGGAATCAACCTGCTGAGGGAGGGGCTCGACATCCCCGAAGTTTCGCTGGTCGCGATCCTGGATGCGGACAAGGAAGGTTTTTTGCGTTCGGAAAGATCCCTCATCCAGACCATCGGGCGCGCGGCGAGAAATGCGAACGGCCGGGCCATCCTCTACGCGGACAACATGACCGGATCCATGCAGCGCGCGATCGGCGAGACCGAGCGCCGCCGCAGGAAGCAGATCGCATTCAACCAGGAGCACGGCATCACCCCGGTCGGCGTCAAGAAGCGCATCAAGGACCTGATCGAGGGCGTTCACGACGAAGGCGAAACCAGAAAGCCCGCGAAAGCGAAAGTGCTTTCGGAAGCAGAGCTTGCGAAGGAACTGAAGCGCCTGGAGAAAGCCATGCTGGAAGCGGCGAGAAACCTCGAATTCGAGGAGGCGGCCAGGCTGCGCGACCAACTGCGACTCCTCAGGGAGTCCGCATTTCTTTCCGGGGAGTGATCAGGCAGGATTAATCTTGTGCGCTTATATTCTCCGAAAACATGGAGGGTTTCATGCGTTTCCTGCTTCTTTTCCTTTTCGCCCGATCCGCGTTCGCTGCGGATTATTCTTCCGTGGACGAACATGCCCTGGCCGCCCCGCCGCAGATAGAACGCTCCCTGGAATCCCTCGCCGGCTACCTCTCCGAAAACGCCCATGGGGACGAGGAAAAGGCCCGGGCGATCTATCGGTGGGTGACCGACAGGGTGGAATACGATGCGCAGGCCTATCTTTCCGGAAGGATTCGGGATGAGGGCCCGTTCTCCGTGCTGCAAAGGAAAAGGAGCGTCTGCTCCGGCTATGCGAAGCTGTTCGAGGCGCTGGGGCGCGCCTCAGGACTCGAGGTCGCAACGATCCGGGGGCATGCGAAGGGTTACGGCTATTCATCCGGAAGCCCTCTTGCCGAGCACGAGTGGAACGCGGTCCGGATAGACGGCTCATGGCGCCTGGTGGACGCAACCTGGGGCGCCGGATACATGAAGGAAGGGCGATTTTTCCGCGAATTTTCCGAACGCTTTTTCCTCGCCTCCCCGGACGAACTCGCCTTCACCCATTTCCCGGAAAACCCTTCGTGGCAATCGGGTTCGCATCTCACAAGACGGGAATTCGAATCCCTTCCCCTTCCCGGCCCGGCCTTCTTCAACCTCGGCATCTCGGGAAAGTCGGCATGGAATGCGCTCTCGTCTCCATCATTTGGGGGTGAATTCGTCCATACTTTCGACACGCCCTGGAATATGGTGAAGGTGAACGATGCACCACTCGCCTACAGGCTTCCGGGAGGAACGCCGCAACACTGGATCTTGACGAGTTCGGCCTTTGAGGAAATGGCGCTCCGATACGGCAAGCACTGGATCACCATGGATTCAGTACATGGATCGTTCGAAGGAACGCTCACCCCGGTCGAGCCTGGAGAAATCCTGGTCCTTGGCAGGAAACCCGGGGAGTATCGTTACGAGGCCTTGCTCGCCTACCGGGTCGACTAGCCGTTCACCATGGACATGGCGAGAAAGAAGACCAGAAGCGCGAATGCGGCCAACAGGATGTCGTTCCCATGCTTTTCTTCCAGCTCCATTGTTCTCTCCCTTGAAATTTGTTCAGTGCCACGATCCATCCTAGAACGGAATTCGCAATTGCGCCACCCGCCTCTCCGCTTGTACCGGCATCCGGGGCCAAGGGATGCCAAGTCGCGCACCGAACCATTTGAAAATGGAGAACCCCGGGCTGATAATAGGATGACGGTCACGGTTAAAAGGGGGAATGGATGAATCCGATCGGGAAAAGCATACGCACGGAACTGCTTCTGATTTCCGGCACGGGTACGGTGCTTCTGCTCGCCGCAGCGCTTTTCGGATTCTGGCTATCCTGGGGAAACCTGCATTCTCTCGAGCAGGAGATGGAAGCCCGGGATGCGGAGGAAAGAATGGTTCTCGGCATGCAGCTCGATTTCAAGAAACAGGTTCAGGAATGGAAGGACGTGCTGCTGCGCGGAAGCAACCCAGACTTGCTGAAAAAGTACTGGGAAAATTTCGAGCAGGACGAGA
>JAJZTT010000138.1 GCA_021848705.1 Pseudomonadota bacterium | reverse complement strand
CTGCTACCACAGCCCCGATTTCATCGGCGCGATGGGGCGCGCATACGAGATCGAAAAATCCGATGCCGCGCGGGACGCCATCGCGCAGATCCTCACCAATTCCAGGATGTGCGCGGAACATCATCGACCGATCTGCCAGGACACCGGGATCGTGGTGGTTTTCCTGAAAATCGGCATGGATGTCCGGTGGGACTCGACCATGGGGGTCGCAGAGATGGTGAACGAAGGGGTGAGGCGCGCCTACCTCGACCCGGAAAACACCCTGCGAGCATCCATCGTAGCCGACCCTGCGGCCTCGCGCAAAAACACCCGCGACAACACCCCCGCCGTGGTGCACATGGAGATCGTACCCGGGTCGAAAGTCGAGGTGAAGATCGCGGCAAAGGGAGGCGGGTCCGAGAACAAGGCGAAACTCGCCATGCTGAATCCCGGGGACGACATCGCTGACTGGGTGGTCCATGCGGTGGAGGAAATGGGCGCGGGCTGGTGCCCGCCGGGCATGCTCGGAATCGGCATCGGCGGCACCGCGGAAAAAGCTGCGCTGCTCGCCAAGGAAGCGCTTTTCGAAACGGTGGACATGAGTGAACTCAAGGCGCGCGGCGCGAAAAATCGCCTGGAAGAGCTGCGCATCGAAATTTTCGACCGCGTGAACGGACTCGGAATCGGCGCGCAGGGACTCGGGGGGCTCGTCACGCTGCTGGACGTAAAAATCCTGGATCATCCGACCCATGCCGCATCCCTTCCCGTCTGCGTGATCCCGAACTGCGCGGCGACCCGCCACGCGCATTTCTTCCTCGACGGATCCGGCCCGGTCCATCTTGCCGCACCGAAACCAGGAGACTGGCCGGATATCGAATGGAAAGCCGATTTCTCTGCTCGGCGCGTGAATCTCGACTCCATCGCGAAGGAAGAGATTTCCTCCTGGAAACCCGGGGAGAAACTGCTTTTGTCGGGCAAGCTCCTCACCGGGCGGGATGCGGCCCACAAGCGAATTTCGCTGATGCTTGAAAAGGGTGAAGCCCTTCCTGTCGACTTCAAGGGGCGCTTCATCTATTACGTGGGGCCGGTCGACCCGGTCGAAGGGGAAGTGGTGGGCCCCGCCGGCCCCACCACTTCGACCAGAATGGACGCCTACACGGACATGATGCTCGATCTCGGCCTCTTCGGCATGGTGGGAAAGGCGGAGCGAGGCCCTTCCGCGATCGATTCGATCCGGCGGCGCGGCGCAGCCTACCTCATCGCGGTGGGGGGGGCCGCCTATCTCGTCTCGAGATCGATCAGGAAAGCGAAAGTGCTGGCATTCGAAGATCTCGGCATGGAGGCGATCTACGAATTCGAGGTGGAGGACATGCCGGTCACGGTGGCGGTCGATTCGCATGGAAATTCCGTGCATGCAGCAGGCCCCCTGCTCTGGCGCAGGAACTGACGCATCCTTGCGGTCCGTCCATGGCGGGAACCGAACGCCCGGATTTGTCCTTTTCCCGTGCGATTCACTATGATGTACCATGAACCGCCTTCCCAAGACATTCCTGACCGCAATCCTGCTCTCCGGTTGCGAAAGCGCGCCGCTGCTCGACCCTGCCGGACCGGTCGGAAGATCCGAACTCCACCTCATACTCATTTCCTTCGCCCTGATGCTGATCGTGGTGATTCCGGTCACCTTCATGGCATTCTGGTTCCCCAGGAAATTCAGCGCATCCGACCCGAAAGGAAAATACGATCCGCAATGGTGCCGATCCCCCGCCATCGAGTTCGTCGTCTGGCTGATCCCCGCAATCATCGTGGCCGCGCTCGCGACGATATCCTGGCGAGCGACCCACAGGCTCGATCCGTTCCGGCCGATCCCGGGAACCCCGATCAGGATCGAGGCGGTCTCGCTCGACTGGAAATGGCTTTTCATCTACCCGGACCTGAAGATCGCGACCATCGATCGTCTCGTCGTACCGGTGAACGTCCCGGTGAGCTTCAGGCTCACATCCGCAACCGTCATGACCTCCTTCTTCATACCCAGTCTGGGCAGCCAGGTCTACGCAATGGGTGGAATGCAGACGAGGCTCCACCTCATGGCGCAGCGGGAAGGGGAATTCTCCGGCCAGAACCAGCAATACAGCGGGCGGGGATATGCGGACATGCACTTCCGGGTGGAGGCGGTTTCCGCCGATCGATACTCCAGATGGGCTGGAAAAGTGTCGCGGACCGGGGTGAAACTCGACGACACGCGACTCGCCGAAATCGAGAAACCTGGAATTTCCTATCCGGTGAGAGAATTTTCCGGCGTGGAACCTGGTCTATTCGGGAAGATCCTCAAAGGGAAATGAATCCGACCCATGGGAAAGCTGACATTTTCAGCCATACCGATCGACAACCCGATCATCATGAGCGCCGTAACCTGCGCGATTCTGATCGCGATCTGGATCGCCCATGAGATCACGCGAAGAAAAAAGTGGGGATATCTTTGGAAGGAGTGGCTCACCAGCCTCGACCACAAGAAGATCGGCATCATGTACGTGGTCCTCGCCATCGTCATGCTGGTGAGGGGTTTTTTCGACGCCATCCTGATGCGCCTGCAGCAGGCGATGGCGGAAGGCTCCAGCCACGGGTTTCTTCCTCCGGGACATTTCGACCAGATCTTCAGCGCCCACGGCACGATCATGATCCTGTTCGCCGCGATGCCCTTCCTGGTCGGGCTGATGAACATCGCAATCCCGCTTCAGATCGGCTCAAGGGATGTCGCCTTTCCCTTCCTCAATTCCGTGAGCTTCTGGCTCACCGCATCGGCCGCCATGCTGGTCATGGTCTCCCTCGGCGTGGGGGATTTCTCGAAGGCGGGATGGTCCGGTTACGCGCCGCTCTCCGAACTCGGGTTCAGCCCCGACGTCGGAGTCGATTACTGGACCTGGGCGCTGCAGATCGCGGGAATCGGCTCCCTCATGAGCGGCATCAATTTCCTCGTCACCATCCTCAGGATGCGCGCTCCCGGCATGACCCTCATGCGCATGCCGATCTTCGTCTGGGCCACATTCTTCACCAACATGCTGATGTTGGCCGCCTTCCCGGTCCTCACCGCAGCGCTTGCCATGCTTTCCCTGGACAGATATCTCGGCATGCATTTCTTCACATCGGGACAGGGCGGCAACCCGATGCTCTACGTGGACTTATTCTGGATCTGGGGTCACCCTGAAGTCTACATCGTGATCCTGCCCGCATTCGGCATCTTCTCGGAAGTGGTGGCGACCTTCTCCTCGAAGCGCATCTTCGGATACGAGTCGCTCGTTTATGCAACCGGCGCAATCACGGTGCTTTCCTTCGCAGTCTGGCTTCACCATTTCTTCACCATGGGGGCCGGCGCGGACGTCAATGCCGCCTTCGGCATCGCGACCATGCTGATCGCCATCCCGACCGGGGTAAAAATCTTCAACTGGCTGTTCACCATGTATCGGGGAAGGGTCAGATTCGCCTCTCCGATGTACTGGACGCTCGGCTTCCTCACCACCTTCGCCATCGGCGGCATGACGGGCGTGCTGCTTTCCCTCCCTCCGGCGGATTTCGTGCTGCACAACAGCCTTTTCCTGGTCGCGCACTTCCACAACATGCTGATTCCCGGCGCGCTCTTCGGATATTTCGCAGGATATTCCTACTGGTTCCCGAAGGCGACCGGATTCATGCTGGACGAGAAATGGGGAAAGCGTGCATTCTGGTGCTGGATCTCTGGATTCTATCTCGCATTCATGCCGCTTTATGTCCTTGGATTCCTGGGCATGCCGAGGAGGATGGAACATTATGCAAACCCGGCCTGGCAGCCCTGGCTCATTCTCGCGGCATTCGGCACTGTTTTGATTTTTTTCGGCATCCTGTTCCAGGGAATCCAGCTCGCGAAAAGCCTCGGGCCGGACAGAAAGGCGGCGGATCGGGACCCCTGGGACGGAAGGACGCTGGAATGGGCCACCCCTTCCCCTCCTCCTGCCTACAATTTCGCGGTATTGCCGCAAGTGAAGGATCGAGACGCCTTTCTGGAAATGAAAAAGGAATGGATTCATTCCCATTCCAACTATGAGGATATCGAAATCCCATTGGGCAGTTCAAAGGGCGCATTCATTGGCGCATCCTCCTTTGCATGCGGATTCGGCCTGGTGTGGCATATCTGGTGGCTGGCCGCAGCGGCCGCCTTTCTCATCATCCTCGTTGTCATTTCCCGCTCAATGGAAGAGGAAACCATGTTGATCCTGCCTTCTGCCGAAGTGAAGCGAATCGAGGAGGCCGGCCATGTCTTCTGAAACCGGGATCAGGGAATTCGGCTTCTGGATCTACCTGATGACCGACCTCATCCTGTTCACGTCCCTTTTCGCGACCTATGCCGTGATGGGAAGGGAAGGATCGATCTCTGCAATCGTCGATCTCCGGCAGGTTTTTCTCGAAACCATGCTGCTCCTTTCCAGCAGCGCAACCTGCGCAGCGGCGATGAGCTTCATGGAAGGAAACAAAAAGGGAACCATGCTCTTCTGGCTTGCCGCGACATTCCTGCTCGGTTCCGGATTCGTCTTCATTGAAGTCGGGGAATTTGCGAGGATGATCCGGGAGGGATATGGCCCGCAAAGAAACGGGCTTTATTCCGCCTTTTTCACGCTTGTCGGCACGCATGGATTGCACGTTTCCTGCGGGCTATTCTGGATGCTGATCCTGATGATGGAGTCCCTGCAGAAAGGGCTCAGCCTTCCGCTGCGCTCCAGGATGTTGCGCCTTGCCATGTTCTGGCACTTTCTCGACATCGTCTGGATCTGCGTTTTCACGGAAGTCTATCTGCTCGGGAGACTTGCATGAAGGCGGGCAAACAGACGGCAGGATTCCTGCTCTCATTGCTGCTCACCGGCATTTCATTCTGGGTGGCGACAAGCCATTCGCATTTCCGGGAATTCGCGGTGACGATTCTGTTCGTTTCCGCGTTCCTGCAGGTCCTGGTTCACGTTCATGTCTTCCTTCATGTGGATTCCTCTCCGGATTCTTCCTGGAATCTGTTCGCCCTGCTTTTCACCGCCCTGATCATGGTGCTGATGATTTCCGGAACGATATGGATCATGTACAACCTCGGCGAGCGCCTGAATTAGGCGACTGGCTCCGGGCCATGAAACCCGGCATGGTCTGCGGAAATTTCATTTCGGCATCGACCGGGTTCCTGTTCGCCTCCACCGGGCATTCGAATCCTGGACTCCTCCTGGGCTCCGCATCCGGCATTTCGCTGCTGGTCGCCTCGGCATGCATCCTAAACAATGTCATCGACAGGGATATCGATCTTCTGATGCAAAGAACCCGTTCCAGGCCGGTCGCATCGGGAAGAATTCCTGCAAGGCACGCCATGCTTCTTTCCGCAGCCGCAGCCTGCGCCGGAACGTTCCTGCTCGGACCTGGCTTGCCGCTCGCTTTGGTCCTTTCCGGGCATTTCGTCTACGTGATCCTGTATTCGCTGTTGCTGAAAAGGAGAACTTCCCACGCCATCCTGATGGGCAGCCTTGCCGGGGCAACCCCGCCGCTTGCAGGATACTGCGCGGGAGCGGGAGGAATCGACACGGCTGCGATCCTGCTTTTTCTGCTCTATTTCCTGTGGCAGATTCCCCATTTCATTTCCATCGCCATTTTCCGCATCGAAGATTATGCCGCAGCATCCATTCCTGTCCTTCCCATTCAAATCGGCATTCCTTCTGCAAAGACAAGGCTCGCACTATGGATCGTCCCGTTCAGCTTCTCGGCCATTCTCCCGGCCGTTCTTGGCCATGCCGGACGATTCTATTTCCTCGCAGCAATCGCGCTTTGCATGACATGGATGACGATGGCATTGACCCCGGTAAAGAACGTCAGGGCCTGGGCGGTGCGGATGTTCATATTCTCCATATTCATCCTTTTCTCGCTGAATTTGACGATTTTTCTGGACAGGAACTGAGTTCGAATCTATGTTGATTCATCGCGCCTGCATTCAGAAGACAGAGAAACCCGGTTGCCTTTTACGATGTTATGGAGTAGTCTTCCCACCACCAACCTGAAAGGAATACAAAATGTCGACGTATCTCGAACTGAAAGCGCAAGGAGAAGAGCTTCTCCGCCAGGCGGAAGAAGCACGCAAGAAGGAAATTGCCGATGTGGTTTCCGACATCAAGGCGAAGATGGCCCAATACGGAATCAGCTCCAGGGACCTCGGCATTTCTGCTCCAGCAGCCAGAAAGGCAACCAAGTCCGCACCGAAATACAGGGGCCCCAACGGCGAGACCTGGACCGGCGTGGGCCCCAAGCCAAGGTGGCTGAAGGATGCGCTCGCCGCAGGTAAATCCAAGGAAGAATTCGCAATCTGATCCCAAGGGCCGGGCCCAACCCGGCCCTTTCATGAATTTCCTCTCGAATTCGCCTGCCGGATAGGGTTTCGAATCAAGATGCGAACCCGATTCGGATCATTCCGGCTTGGGGTCGCGGCGCATCAGTTCCTCGACCGCATCCCGTGGCGCAATTCCGTGGTGAAGGATGCCGCACACCGCGCTCGTGATCGGCATCTCGACACCCAGGCTCGAAGCGAGACGCTCGACCTCGCTCGCGGTGTACACCCCTTCTGCAGTCGCGCCAAGATCGTAAAGAATCGCATCGAGTGGCTTTCCCTGCGCAAGGAGCAATCCGACCGTCCGGTTCCTGGAAAGATTTCCGGTACAGGTGAGCGTGAGATCCCCGACTCCGGAAAGACCGAGAAAGGTCTCCAATCTCCCGCCGAGCTTGAGGCCCAGCCTGGTGATTTCAGCGAGCCCCCTGGTGATGAGGGCTGCGCGCGCATTGCTGCCGAGTCCGAGCCCGTCCGAAATGCCTGCTGCGATCGCCATCACGTTCTTGACCGCTCCGCCCACTTCCACGCCCACGATGTCCTCGCTGGAATAGATTCTCATCTTCGTGCTGCTGAGAAGGGATGCGGCTGTTGCGGCGAATTCACCATCGCTCGATGCGAGGGTGAGGGCGACCGGCAGACCCTTCGCCACTTCCCATGCGAAGCTCGGTCCGGAAAGTACGCCGATCGGCGCGACATTCCCGTATTCCTCCGAGGCGACCTGATGGGGAAGTTTCGAAGTGCCCGCCTCGAAACCCTTGGAAACCCAGACCAGCGGCATCTTTCCTCCGGAAAGCGCGACATGCCGGATGGTTTCCCGGAGACCTGAAACCGGAACGGCTGCGATCGCGAGTTCCGCACCGGAAAGCGCAGAATCGAAATCCGCAGACACGACGAGTCCTGCGGGAAAGGGGACGGAATCGAGGTGCCTGCGGTTGACCCTTTCCGCACCCATTTCCGAGCAGTGCCCTGGATCCCTCGTCCAGAGCGTCAATTCATGATGAGTGGAAAGCGCGATCGCAAGGGCCGTTCCCCATGCGCCCGCCCCGAGGATGCAGATTTTC
>JAJZTT010000137.1 GCA_021848705.1 Pseudomonadota bacterium | reverse complement strand
AGAATCCGTCGCAGGTGGCGCAGGCGGACACGCCCTTGCCCATGAAGGCTTCCTCGGAGGGAAGTCCGAGATACATGGCGGAAGCGCCGGTCGCGATGATGAGCGCATCGCAAGTATAGGTTCCGGCATCCCCGATCAGCGTGAAGGGTTTTTCGGTGAGCCTGGCCGTGTGGATGTGATCGAAAAGGATCTCGGTCTCGAAACGCTCCGCATGCTTCAGGAAGCGCTCCATGAGTTCCGGTCCCTGTACGCCGTCGACATCCGCAGGCCAGTTGTCGACTTCGGTGGTGGTGGTGAGCTGACCGCCCTGGGCCATTCCGGTGACGAGAACGGGTTTCAGGTTGGCGCGGGCTGCATAGATCGCAGCGGTATAGCCTGCCGGGCCCGACCCCAGGATCAGTAGTCTGCAGTGTCTGGAATTCATCTGGATTCTCGCAATGTAAAATTGAGGAATCTAAAGCAACGCGGGAAATTTGTCGAGACGCTTTGGAGCGGTGGAAGTGGGATATAATGACAGGCTGAACCACTTGCTTTGCCGACAGATAGATGGCGAACAAACCGAAAGAATTTCCTCCAAAGCTGGCAGCCCTCCTGCGCGAATCGTGGTGGCTGGTGCTGGTGGCCGCCGCAATTTTCCTGGTGCTGATCCTGAAGACCTACGATCCGCAGGATCCCGGCTGGTCTCACACCGCGACCCATCCCGGGGTGCAGAATGCGGGCGGGGTGTTCGGCGCCTTCCTCGCCGACATCCTGCTCTATTCATTCGGGCATTCCGCCTACTGGGGTGTGGCCTTCCTCGTGTATTCGATCGCCTGGGTATACAGGAAGATCGATCAGGCCGAAAGCGATGAGCATGCCTCCTTCCTGGTCTCCTTCATCGGATTCGTCGCGCTCCTCGTCTCCAGCAGCGCGATGGAAGCGCTGAGATTCCATTCCGCGAGGGGCAGCCTTCCTTCCTATTCCGGCGGGCTGATCGGGGATGTGCTGAGCGAGGCAGTATCGAAAGCTTTCGGCTTCACGGGATCGACCATCCTGCTGATCCTGATCCTTGCGGTGAGCTTCAGCCTTTTCACCGGATTTTCCTGGCTTTCCTTCATCGAGTGGCTGGGAGGATGGCTGGAGGACGGATATTTTCTCACCCTGCAGAAAATCGAGAACTGGCAGGACAGGCGCGCAGGAAAGGTGGCGCTCACCCGGAGAAACGAATTTGTCGAGGTGGAAAAGAAGCGAATCGATCCGGAGCACAAGGTGAAGATCGAGACCGGTCCGGTAGAGATCCCGAAATCCCCGAGGGTGGAAAAGGAGAGGCAGGTTCCGCTCTTCTCCGAACTGCCCGACTCGGACCTCCCGCCGCTCCATCTCCTCGACCGGCCTCCTTCCGACATTCCGGTGATTTCTTCGGAGACACTGGAATTCATCTCCCGCCTCATCGAAAGGAAGCTCATCGACTTCGGGGTCGAAGTGAAGGTGGTGGCCGCCTATCCCGGCCCCGTCATCACCCGCTACGAGATCGAGCCCGCGGTCGGCGTGAAGGGGAGCCAGATCGTGAACCTGGTGAAGGATCTGGCGAGAGCGCTTTCGGTGCTGAGCATCCGGGTGGTGGAGACCATCCCCGGGAAATCCTACATGGGCCTCGAGATTCCGAATCCGGCAAGGCAGATCGTCTGCCTCTCCGAGATCCTGGGCGCGAAAGTCTATTCGGACATGGCATCCCCCCTCTGCATCGCGATGGGGAAGGACATCGCAGGAAACCCGGTGGTCGCCGATCTGGCCAAGATGCCGCATGTCCTGGTAGCGGGCACCACCGGTTCCGGAAAATCGGTCGCGATCAACGCCATGATCCTGAGCCTGCTCTACAAGTCCTCCCCCGAGGCGGTTCGCCTCATCCTGGTCGACCCGAAAATGCTGGAGCTCTCCGTATACGAGGGAATCCCGCATCTGCTCGCCCCGGTGGTGACGGACATGAAGCAGGCGGCTTCCGCCCTCAACTGGTGCGTGGGGGAAATGGAAAAGCGCTACAAGCTGATGGCTGCCGTGGGCGTCAGAAACCTCTCCGGCTACAACCACAGGGTCCTGGAGGCGAAGCGTGAAGGAAATCCGCTCACCAATCCATTCTCGCTCACGCCGGACAACCCCGAACAGCTCGAGACCATGCCGATGATCGTGGTCATCATCGACGAACTCGCTGACCTCATGATGGTGGTGGGCAAAAAGGTCGAGGAACTCATCGCGAGGCTCGCGCAAAAGGCGAGAGCATCCGGAATCCATCTGATCCTCGCGACGCAGAGGCCATCTGTCGACGTCATCACCGGCCTCATCAAGGCCAACATCCCGACCCGGGTGGCCTTCCAGGTTTCCAGCAAGATCGATTCCCGAACCATCCTCGACCAGATGGGAGCGGAAGCCCTGCTCGGCCAGGGCGACATGCTGTATCTCCCGCCCGGCACAGGCTATCCGCAGCGTGTTCACGGCGCATTCGTCTCCGACCAGGAAGTGCATCGGGTGGTCGAATACCTGAAAGCCCATTCCGGGCCCGATTACATCGACGGCATCCTCGACTCTCCCGAGGAGACCGAAGAGACCGGCGAGGAAGGCGGCGGGGACATGGAATCCGATCCGCTTTACGACGAGGCGGTGGGAATCGTCCTGAAGAACAGGCGGGCTTCGATTTCCCTGGTGCAGCGGCATTTGAGGATAGGCTACAACCGGGCGGCACGCCTCATCGAGCAGATGGAAAAATCGGGGCTGGTATCCAGCATGCAGAGCAACGGCAACCGGGAAATCCTGGTGCCATCGAGGAACAACGAATGAGAGCGATCCTACTGGCCGCGCTGCTATTTTCGGCAGGCGCACATGCTTCCGCAGTCGACAGGCTGAGCATATTCGTAAAGGCGACCCATACCCTGAAGGCGCATTTCGTGCAATCCGTCTACAACAGCAAGATGGACCAGACACAGAATGCAGAGGGCGAGATGATGTTCTCCCGCCCGGGAAAATTCAGGTGGGTCTACGACAAGCCTTATGCGCAAATCCTGGTCGGGGACGGGGAAAAGCTCTGGGTCTACGACGAAGATCTCGAGCAGGTCACGGTGAGGAAACTCGACCAGGCGATCGGAAGCAGCCCTGCCGCATTGCTGGCAGGGGACAACGAGATCGAAAAGGCCTTCATTCTTTCGGACGGGGGAACCAGGGAAGGCCTGGAATGGGTGGAGGCGAGCCCGAAGGGAAAGGAGAGCAATTTCCAGAGCCTCAAGCTGGGATTTTCAGGGAAACTGCTTTCCGTCATGGTGCTGAAGGATTATTTCGGCCAGGTCACCATCATTCATTTTTCCGACATGAAGCTCAATCCCTCGATCCCGGCATCGACCTTCCATTTCACCCCTCCCAAGGGAGCGGATGTCATCGGTGAGTGATCTTTTTTCCGCCGAGCCCGCCCCTCCCCTTGCCGAGGAGCTGAGGCCGAAAAAGCTCTCCGAGGTGATCGGCCAGACCCATTTGCTGGGGGAGGGAAAACCGCTCGAGCTCGCCTTCCGCTCCGGGAAGCTCCATTCGATGATCCTTTGGGGACCGCCCGGAGTGGGGAAAACCACCATCGCGAGACTCACGGCGCAATCCTTCGGTTGCGAGTATATCGCCCTGTCCGCGGTCTTTTCGGGAGTGAAGGACATCCGCGCCGCAATGGAAGAAGCGGAACGGAACCTGCAGCAGGGAAAAAGAACCATCCTTTTCGTCGACGAAATCCACCGCTTCAACAAGGCGCAGCAGGATGCTCTCCTCCCCTATGTCGAATCCGGGCTCGTCACCTTCATCGGCGCAACCACGGAAAATCCTTCCTTCGAAGTCAATTCCGCCCTGCTGTCACGCGCCCAGGTCTATGTGCTGAAATCCCTCGGCGAGGAGGAGCTCCGGGCGCTGTTCTCGCGTGCGAGACTGAAGGCTCTTCCCGATCTCGAATTCGACGATCCCGCGGTTTCGACCCTCATCGGTTATTCGGACGGGGACGCGAGAAGGCTGCTCAACCTGATGGAACAGACGTCGACTGCGGCGAAGGCTGCAGGCCTAAAAAAAGTGAACGCAGACTTCCTACAGGGCGCGCTGTCGCTGAATGTCCGGCGCTTCGACAAGGGCGGGGAATATTTCTACGACCAGATTTCGGCGCTGCACAAATCGGTGCGGGGATCGAACCCCGATGCGGCGCTCTACTGGCTTTGCAGGATGCTGGACGGCGGTGCGGACCCGCGCTACCTTGCGCGCCGCATCGTGCGCATGGCCTGGGAAGACATCGGCCTTGCCGACCCGCGCGGTGTTCAGGTTGCGCTCGATGCGGCCGAGACCTACGAGCGCCTCGGCTCCCCGGAAGGGGAGCTGGCACTTGGCGAAGCGGTGATCTACCTTTCGGTCGCGGCCAAAAGCAATGCCGCCTACAACGCATACAATGAAGCCATGGCCTTCGTGAAGAAGGACAAATCCCGCGAAGTGCCGGTCCACTTGAGGAACGCGCCGACCAGACTCATGAAGGAGCTGGGTTACGGTCACGAATACCGCTATGCCCACGACGAACCGGAAGCCTATGCCGCCGGGGAAAACTATTTCCCTGAAGGAATCCGCCCCCCCGGCTGGTACCGCCCCACCCCGCGCGGCATGGAAGGCAGGATCGGCGAGAAGCTCGAACACCTGAGAGAACTCGACCGGCTGGCGAAGAAGTGAAAAATCAGATTTGGTCGCCCGGTCCGGGCGTCGTGTCCGGGCTTGCCTCCATCCAGACATCGAAAGGCTCGCCGCGCGGCTGCCGCTCCCTGAAATAGGCTTCGGCCTTCCGCGCGAAAATCTTTTCGGCGATCGCCGTCACGAAGAACCGGTTCATCGGGACATGCTCTTCTTCGGCCAAAATTTCCACGTGCCTACCTTCAGCTCCAGACGGTTGCACGCAGGGCTGGTCTGGTGCTGAGATGCGAAGGCGGCAGTCATCATGTTTTCTCGCATCCCAAAGTCATCAAGGCTTGGGACGCCATGAACGTCAAGCCTGAAACAGGCTCAAACGCAAACGCCGATCAACTCCCAAGTCATTGAATCCTGGTTGATTCGTACCCGTTACGACCAAATCGTCGATGATTTGCTTCAACCCTTTACGGTTCGATCCATGACTCGAAATCATCCAGGACAAATCTGGAAGTGAGCGGGCCCGAACATCTTCCGCCGATATTCATTTTGCCGGTTGCGCTTGGCTTCTGTCTTCTTCCCGGTTTTCGACCTTCAGCCCCTGCAAGCGGCTGAACTCGCGCAGGTTGCGAGTCACCGATTCAACTCCATCAAATCCGCGATGCCGTGTATTTCTTCCTTGCCAGCCACGCCTGTTTCATGCAGCAACTCGGCCATGGTCCGGGCCTCGCCCGGATTGGGGGTTTCGGCTTTTCAAGAAGGCCAATTCAGGCCGAATCGAGGAATCTGCGCCATCCACAGGATATTTCAGGACAAAACCGTTCATCCACATTTCCTGTGGATAAGCCTGTTGAAAAGCCATGAACAGGGGCCGAAAATCGGCTGGAATCAAGGGTTGCCACGCCCCTGCCCGTTTTTTATGCGTAAATTTTTATTCAAATAAACAAAAAGATATGGTATGAAAATGAACCGATCCGGCACGGTTGACATATCAATCCCGGCATGGCAGACGCAGTGGACAGAATGCCGAAAATTTCCGCCCTGAAAAGCCCGAGTCCCGGCTCCTCGGGATTCCTGTCGCTTCATGCAATATCCACCACCACCCGCAGCGGGAGCCCGAACACTCGTGGAAAAACCTGCTTCACCGCGCTTCCCCGGCAAAATAGGTGAATCCGTTTCGCCCCGCCAGCTTCGCCTCGTACATCGCCTGATCGGCGTGCTTGAGGAGATCCTCCACGCTTTTCGCATCTTCCGGATAGAGCGATATGCCGATGCTGCAGGAAATGTTTCCCACATCCCCTTCGCCCAGGTCGAAAGGCAGGGCAAGCTCATGCAGCACGCTCTGCACCACCCGGTCGATAGCCGACCTCCGTTCGTATTCGGGTAGTATGATGGTGAACTCGTCCCCGGCCAGGCGGGCGAAGGTGTCCATTTCGCGCACATGCTGCCTGACGCGCCTCGCCGCCTCGACCAGCAGCATATCTCCCTTGTCGTGCCCGAAAGTGTCGTTCACTTCCTTGAATCGATCCAGATCCAGGAACAACAGGGCCAGGGAGTCATTGTTCCGCTTCACACGCAGCACATCCTGCTCGAGGCGGTCGCGGAACAGCCTTCGATTCGGAAGGGCGGTAAGTTGATCGTAATAGGCGAGTTGCTGGATCCTCGCCTCGTCGTCCTTGCGGTCGCTGATGTCGGTCAGCACTGTACGACTCATGAGGAATTTTCCTTCATCGTCGTAGATCGCCGTGCTGTCGATCTGGACGTGGATGGTCGCCCCGTCTTTTCGAACGATTTCGCGCTCGGCCCCATGCACATGACCTTCCTTCTTGAAATGTTCCAGGATGTCTCGTACCGCCTGTTGACTGGCGGGAGCCAGAAAATCGGTGACGGGTCTTCCGATCACTTCTTCCCGCCTGTATCCGAGCCAGTCGAGTTCGGTCTGGTTGATCCTGACGATCCTGCCCTCCGCATCGATCG
The DNA here is from genome assembly GCA_021848705.1 of Pseudomonadota bacterium. Taxonomy (GTDB): domain Bacteria; phylum Pseudomonadota; class Gammaproteobacteria; order Burkholderiales; family JABEVD01; genus JABEVD01. Next base: position 827 of record JAJZTT010000137.1, on the reverse strand, counting down.
AGTGATAACCGCAAGGCGCATGGTTGTAAAGGTCCTCGATCTCCCTGGAAAAGTCATTGAGGATTTTCTCGTCCCTTTTGCGGTCGCTGATGTCGGTCTGGTGGGAAATCAGCAGGGTTCCGAACTCGGGGTGCAGATAACTGGAAATATGGGCTTCCGTCCAGAACGAGGATCCGTCCTTCCTGAGATTCAATATTTCCCCAGACCAGCGCCCATCCCTTTCCAGCGAGGCCATGATTCCGGCTGCAACTTCCTCGGGGGATTGCTCCGTTGGCGCATTGACGAGGGAAACGGATTTTCCCAGCAGTTCGCCCGAAGAATATCCGAACATTTCGCCGAAACGACGGTTGACGTAATGGATGGTGCCATCCATCCTGACCGCGACGATCGCAGTGGCCGCATTCAGGGTGATCTCGCTGTAAAATTGCAATTCGAATTCCACCCGCTTCCGCTCGGCGATGTTCCTGGAAGAGAGGAACAGGGCGGGTTTTCCATCGAAAAAGATGGGCCGAACGGAGACTTCCACATCCAGGAACGTCCCGTCCTTTCGACGATGTTTCGTCTCGAAAGTGGCCCCCTCCACCCCGCCCGGCATGAACTCCCTGAAGGAGCAGTTCATCCCTTTCATTTCCTCGCGGACATATCCGAGCATGCGGCAAAAAGAATCGTTTGCCTCGACCAGATTGCCCTCGGGATCGAGGATGCAAATCCCCTCCTCGACATGGTTCAATAACGCCAGACATGCTTCCATATGCAGGCCCCTTTTTCCGATAAAACCGGAAAGCGAATTTCCAGTTCATTGTTTGACAGACCCGGACCTTTCGTGG
>JAJZTT010000136.1 GCA_021848705.1 Pseudomonadota bacterium | reverse complement strand
CGTGGTCCAGATAGCGCCATTCATCGAAAAGATTGGGGCCGAAACCGCTTCTCCTGATCGATTTCAGGAACTGCTTCGGGATGATCGCGTCGGTGTCGACGTTGGGACGATCGAGTGGCGCGACCAGTCCGACGATACGGTCAAATGCCTTCATTGGAGCGCCTCCGGATCGATGAAATGACCTGCGATCGCTGCAGCGGCCGCGACTTCAGGGCTGACCAGATGGGTCCTGCCGCCCGCCCCCTGCCTTCCCTCGAAATTGCGGTTCGAAGTGGAAGCGCAGCGCTCGCCCGGGGAGAGTCTGTCATCGTTCATGGCAAGACACATCGAGCATCCCGGTTCGCGCCATTCGAAACCTGCGTCGAGAAAAATCCGGTCGAGCCCCTCGGCTTCCGCCATCTTCTTCACGAGACCGGAGCCCGGCACCACCATGGCAAGCTTCACGGAGGAAGCGACATGGCGCCCCTTCGCGATTCCCGCTGCAGCCCGCAGGTCCTCGATCCTTGAATTGGTGCAGGAACCGATGAATACCTTGTCGACGGAAATTTCCGAAATCGCCATTCCCGCACGAAGCCCCATGTATTGGAGCGCCTTCTCCATCCCGCTTTTTTTCACCGGATCGGAAACGGAAGCCGGATCAGGAACCTTCCCTTCGATGCATACCACCATTTCCGGAGAAGTGCCCCAGGTCACCTGCGGCCTGATTTGCGACGCATCGATCTCCACCACGGCGTCGAAGTGCGCTCCCTCGTCGCTAACCAGTGTGCGCCAGTAGCGGCATGCCGCTTCCCACATTTCTCCGGAAGGGGCAAAAGGCCTGCCCCTGAAATATTCGACGGTCTTCTCGTCGACTGCAACCATTCCGGCCCTCGCACCGGCCTCGATGGCCATGTTGCAGAGCGTCATCCTGCCTTCCATGGAGAGGCCGCGGATGGCGCTTCCGGCAAATTCGATGGCATGTCCTGTCCCGCCCGCCGTGCCGATCCTGCCGATCACGAAGAGGGCGATGTCCTTGGCGGTGGCGCCTTTCGCGAGATTTCCCTCCACCTTCACCAGCATGGATTTCGATTTCTTGGAAAGCAGGCACTCGGTGGCGAGCACATGCTCGACTTCGGAGGTGCCGATGCCGAAGGCAAGCGCGGCGAAAGCGCCATGAGTGCTGGTATGGGAATCCCCGCAAACGACCGTCATGCCGGGCAGGGTCGCGCCCTGTTCAGGCCCCACCACGTGCACGATCCCCTGGCGCACGTCATCCATCCTGAATTCCTGGATGCCGAATTCATCGCAGTTGGCATCCAGGGTGTCGACCTGAAGGCGGGATACCGGATCCTGGATCCCGACATCCCTGCCCACCGTGGGCACGTTGTGATCGGCCACTGCCAGCACCGATCCCGTGCGCCATGGACGCCTTCCCGCAAGACGCAGCCCCTCGAATGCCTGCGGACTCGTCACTTCGTGGACAAGATGCCGGTCGATGTAAAGCAAGGCCGTGCCGTCGCTTTCCTGCCTGACGACATGGCTTTCCCAAAGTTTGTCATAGAGATTTCGCGTATTCATGAAGTGGATTATTACATAATTGGCATCATATCGACAGTATCTCGGTGTTTCTTGAGCACGAACAGGGGTAAAATCCGCTTTTGGATACGGGACATTCACGATGCGCAAACTCGTTTTGATCACGATGGTGCTCGCCGCTTTCGCAGGTTGCAGCAGCCGCAAACAGCCTCCGAAGGATCCCCTGGATTTCGTTCCCCCGCACGACCTCTCCGGAACGGATTACGGGAAAAATTTCCGCATGGCCGATTTCGATGGAAAAATCAGGCAGCTTTCCGACTTCAGGGGGCGGGAGGTCGTGCTTTTCTTCGGCTATACGCATTGCCCGGACGTCTGCCCCACCACTTTTACCGATCTCTCCGAGGCGAGGAGAATGATGGGGAAGGATGCATCGAAGGTGCAGGTGATTTTCGTCACGATCGACCCGGATCGCGACACCGACGCCATCCTGAAGAAATACGTACCCTCCTTCGATCCATCCTTCATCGGATTGCGCGGCAATGCAGAAGAAACGAAACGCATCGCGGACGAGTTCCATGTCTTTTACCGGAAGGTGCAGATCGAGGACGACATGAGGAACTACGCCATGGACCATACCGCAGGGAGCTTCGTGTTCGATCCGCAAGGTCACCTGCGTGTTTACATGAAATACGGGGAAAAGCCCTCCGAAATGAAAAAGGATCTGGAATCCCTGCTCAAGCCTTCGTCGCAGTGAGAATCCCCTGCAGGATCGCTTCGGGTTCCGGCGGGCATCCGGGCACCATGACGTCGACCGGGACCACCTTGGAAACCCCGCCCGCGCACGCGTAATTCCTCCTTTTGCAGAACACGCCGCCGTCCTTGCCGCAGTCGCCCAGGGCGACGACCACCTTCGGCTCCGGCATCGCTTCATAAGTGAGCCTCAGGGCATCTTCCATGTGCTTCGAGACCGGTCCCGTGACGAGCAGCATGTCCGCATGACGGGGGCTCGCCACGAACTGGATGCCGAGATTTTCGAGCGCATAGAATGGATTGTTGAGCGCATGGATTTCGAGTTCGCAACCGTTGCAGGAGCCGGCGTCGACATGGCGGATGGACAGAGCCCCACCGAGCGTGGCAAGTTTTTTTTCGTCGAGCGACCGTCCCCAGGTTTTCAGGCGGGGATCGGGCTCCGGCGCCCTTTCCGTCCTGATCCCGTTCTGGATGATTTCCTTCAGTATCCTGTACATTTTGTCCCTATAGGTCGTGACCGCTGTAGCTCAGGTTGAAGGACTTGTTGATGAGCGGAAAATCGGGAACGATGTTGCCGATCACCGCATGCTCCAGAACCGGCCAGTTCTGCCAGGAAGGATCGTGCGCGTGGACGCGGCGAAGGATCCCGGCCTCGGCCTCGACGGCGAGAAACACCTCCCCCCTGAATCCTTCCACCCATCCGGCCCCGAATCCGGATGCCATCGGCATTTCCGCGAGGATTTCCCCCGGCTGCATTTTCTCCAGCATGGCGAGGAAGAGATCGAACGAAGATTCGATTTCCCCGAAGCGGACCAGCACCCTCGCAGCGACATCCCCGCCCCGCTCGCAGACCGGGGAAAATGGCAATCCTTCGTAGGGGGGCGCGGGATGATCGGCCCTGAGATCGCGGCAGATCCCGCTCGCCCTGCCCGCAAGGCCGGCGAGGCCGAGTCTCGCGGCAAGCGCAAGCCCCACCCTCCCGGTGGTCATGAAGCGGTCCTGAAGTCCGGTGTGATCCATGTAGATTTCCTTGAGGTCCCGCACCTTCCTGCGCAGTTTGCCGGCTTCCTCGCGCAGCATTTCCCGCCCGGAATCGTCGATGTCACAGGAAACTCCGCCCGGCACGATCCGGTCCATGAGATAGCGATGACCGAAAAGGGCCTTGTTGGTCCGCAGCATCTCTTCCTTCAGGGTGGAAAACTGCGCAAGGCCGAAGGAAAAACCGGCGTCGTTGCCGAGCGCGCCCAGGTCCCCCAGGTGGTTGGCGATGCGTTCGCGCTCCAGGAAAATTCCGCGCAACAGGCTCGCCCTGGCAGAAATCCCGAGCCCGCAGACCGATTCCGCCGCCATCGCATATGCCCAGGAAAAAGCCACCGTGCTGTCTCCGCTGATCCGGCCTGCAATCGCATTGCCTTCTGCAAGAGAAAGTCCCTCGAATGCCTTCTCGATCCCCTTGTGTTTGTAGCCCAGCCTCTCCTCCAGCCTCAGCACCTTTTCCCCCACCACCTGGAACCTGAAGTGCCCCGGCTCGATGATGCCGGCATGCACCGGCCCCACCGCGATCTCATGCACACCCTCCCCTTCCACGGTCACGAACGGATAGTCGGATTCAGGCGAAAAGGGCTCCAAAAGCGGCTGGCTGCCGAGCGGAAAACCTTCCCATTTCCCGTGATCGAGCCAGGGCCTCCTGTCCCCGCCCCTCGCCATGACGCCGCAAAGATCGAAAATCGCGCGCTGCATGCGGGAAGCATGGGGAAAGAGGTCCTCCAGGCCGGGAAAGGAGTCTTCTGCCGGGCAGGCTGCGATCAGCATCCCTTCGGCGAAGGCAAGCGCGGCATGAACGAAGAATTTCCCCCCGGCCGAGCTTCCCCAGAGCGCGACCAGCCTGCCGCCCGCCTGTGCGCAATCCCGGGCGATTTCTCTCCAGGAATCCTGGTCAGCCTCCAGTTTCCAGGCCGGAAGCGGGCAGGCGATTTTCTCCATTCCCTTGTAGTTCATCATTTCAGTCGATCAGTCTCGAAGCCTCCTGGAACCATCTTGCCAGATGCTCGGGAATGTAAAGCCCCAGAAGCAGCACGATGGAAAGATGCAGCAGGATGGGAAGAAATGCGGGGGCATGTTGCAACTCTTCGCCTTCGGACTCCCCCCACACCATGGACTGGACCTTGCCGAAGATCGCCGCGAAAGCCACTCCGAGCGCAAGCAGCAGGACCGGCGCGGCCCAGGGACGGGATTCTATGGCATGGGTGAGGATCAGGAATTCGCTGGTGAAGACGCCAAAAGGCGGCATGCCCAGGATGGCGAGCGAACCCAGCATCAGCCCCCAGCCGATCGAAGGAGACTGCACCAGCCCGCGGATCGAATCGATCGTCTTGGTTCCGGAGCGCTGCACCGCGTGCCCGACTGCGAAAAAGATCGCGGACTTGGTGAGGGAATGCACGGTCATGTGCAGGAGCGCTGCAAAATTCGCCCCGGTTCCGAATGCGAAGGTGATGAGCCCCATGTGCTCGATCGAGGAGTAGCCGAATAGCCGCTTGATGTCTTTCTGCCGCCAGAGCAGAAAGGCAGCGGTCAGCACCGAAAGCAGGCCGAAGCCGGTCATCAGGTTGTCCGCGAAATGGCTGTGAAGCGCGCCCGAGACCAGGATCTTGCAGCGCACCACGGCATAGAGCGCGACATTCAGAAGCAGCCCGGAGAGCACCGCGGACACCGGCGTCGGCCCTTCCGCATGGGCATCCGGCAGCCAGCTGTGGAGCGGCACGAGCCCCACCTTGGTACCGTAGCCGATCAGCAGGAAAACGAAGGCGATGGAAAGCACGGTGGGTTCGAGAGAACCTTTCGCCTCGTCGAGATGGGTCCAGAGAAGCGCTGTCCCTCCCGCTCCCAGCACCTTTTCGGCAGCGAAATAGATGAGGATGGTGCCGAACAGCGCCTGGGCGATGCCGACGCCGCAGAGGATGAAATATTTCCAGGCGGCTTCGAGGCTCTCCTTGGTACGATACAGGCTCACGAGCAGCACGGTGGCGAGCGTCGCCCCTTCCATCGCGACCCAGAGGATGCCCAGATTGTTGGTGGTGAGCGCAAGCAGCATGGTGAAGCAGAAGATCTGGTACATGCTGTGGTAGAGGCGCATCTGGTAGGGAGCAAGCTGCTTTTCCTCGTTCCTCATGTAGGGACGGGAAAACAGCGCGGTGGTGAAGGAGACGAAAGCGGTCAGCACCACCAGGAAAACATTGAAGGAATCGATGAAGAACTGTTCCCAGAGCACGATCAGCGATCCTCCGTGCAGCACCTTCGAGGCGAGCGGAACGGCAAAGACGAAGGTGAGGAAGCTGCAGAACACGTTGAGCTCGGGCGCCCATCTGCGGTTTCCGAAAAGGGCGAGCAGCAGGCCGCCTGCAAGCGGAATGCACAGAACCGCGATCATTTCGGTCATTCTTCTTCCACCTTTTCCAGATGCTTCAAATCCAGGCTTTCGAATTTTTCCCTGATCTGGAAAAAGAACACGCCCATGATCAGCACGCCCACCAGAACGTCGAGCGCAATGCCGAGTTCCACCACGAGCGGCATGCCGTAAGTGGTACTGGTCGCTGCGAAGAAAAGCCCGTTCTCCATCGAAAGGAAGCCGATCACCTGGGAGATCGCCTTGCTTCTGGTGATCATCATGAGCAGCGAAAGCAGCACGCAGGCCATGGCGATGCCGATGGTGCTCCTGGTGATGGTTCCTGCGAGATGCGAAATCGGCAGGGCGAGATTGAACGATACGATCACGATGGCGATGCCGAGCAGCATGGTCGAGGGAATGTTGATCAGCGTTTCGACATCCCATTCCACGTCGAGCTTCTTGATCATTCTGTAGAGGATGAAAGGCAGCCCCACCACCTTGAGAAGGAAGGTGAGCAGCGCGGAGATGTACAGATGACTCTGCCCGGTGGTGGCTGCGATCACCGCAGTGCTGGTCGCAAGCGTCATGCCCTGCACCATGAAGAGCCCGACGAGCGACTTGATCCTTCTTTGCGAGAGCATGGCGAAGGCGAGCAGCAGCAGGAGCGAGGCCAGCAGATTGATGTACTGGTTCGAATCCGCCACGCTCAGGCCCCCAGCAGGAAATGCACGAGCATGCCGAGCACGCCGAACAGGAAGGCGGTCCCCATGAATTCCGGCGCTCTGAAAATGCGCTGCTTCGCCATCAGGGTTTCGATCAGGGCGAGCCCCATTCCTGCAATGAGCAGTTTCGCGATCAGGATGGGCAGCGCGAAGGCGATGCCCATCCAGTCGGCCGCCTGCGCGATTCCCCAGGGCGCGAACAGCGCAATGCCGATCGAGACATAGGCGAAAAGCTTGATGCTGCTCGCCCACTCGATGAGTGCGAGATGGCGGGCGGAATACTCCAGGATCATCGCTTCGTGGATCATGGTGAGTTCGAGGTGGCTGGCCGGGTTGTCGACCGGAATGCGCGCGTTTTCTGCGAGCAGCACCATGAGGAAGGCGATGGCGGCAAAAGCCATGCTCGGATAGAGCTCGAAATGACGATGCGCCAGGGTCTCGACGATGACGGTGAGGGAAGTCGAACGGCTGATGAGGGACGCGGTGAACAGCACCATGAGCAGCGCCGGTTCTGCGAGGAAACCCACCAGCATTTCGCGCCTCGCCCCCATTCCGCCGAAAGCGGTGCCAATGTCCATGGCTGCCAGGGAAATGAAGATCCTGGCGAGCGCGAAGATGCCGACCAGAGCGATCGCATCGGCCGCAGCGGAAAAGCTGAGATCTGTGGCGAGCGTGGGCACAATCGCAGCGGCAAGACACATCGCGCCGAAAATGATGTAGGGCGCCATCCTGAAGAGCGAAGAGGCATTTTCCGCGATCACCGCATCCTTGTGGAAAAGCTTGCCGAGCTTCCGGTAAGGCTGCTCGATTCCCGCCCCCTTGCGGTTCTGCAGCCAGGCCCGGCACTGGTTCACCCATCCGAGCAGAAAAGGGGCGAGCAGCACCGTGAGGAGCAACTGGAGGATCTGGGTGAATATGCCGAATGCGCTCATTGCACGATGAGGAGAAGGACCATCAGCGTCACGAAATTGTAGAGCAGGTAGACGAGGATCCTGCCCTGCTGGATCTTGCCGAAAAGCGCAGCGAGAAATTCCGTGGCCCTGCCGAGCGGAAGATAAATCCAGTTCCAGATCCTGTCCCCGCTCACCCCCCGGTAGCGAGGGGCGGAATCGAACGGGGAAGGAAGCTCGCGCTCGATCCTGAAGAAGGGTTCAAAAATCTGCCGGATCGGCTGACCGAATCCTTCCGAAGTGTCCTGCATCCTGGAAGTAGA
>JAJZTT010000010.1 GCA_021848705.1 Pseudomonadota bacterium | reverse complement strand
TTCGCTCACGCTGAGCCTGCTGCTCTACGATTTCGGAGCGAGGCGGGCCGCTCTGGAAAATGCCGAGCAAACGCTCAAAGCCCTGAACGAGACCGGGGATGCGACCATGCAGGGCGTATTCCTGGCTGCCGTTCAGGATTATTATCAGCTTTTCGCTGCGCACGCGGTGCTCGAGGCATCCATCGAAGCGGAAAAATCGGGTCGGGAGAGCTACGATGCGGCTTCGACCCGCAACCGGGTGGGGACTGCGACGCCAGCCGACGCCCTGCAGGCGAAAACTGCGCTCGAGCAGGCCGTGCTCAACCGGATCACCGCGCAGGGAAACGAAAAAATCGCCGAAGGAACCCTTGCAAATGCGATGGGGCTGGATGCCGGGAGTCCGATCCGCATCGAGCCCCCGGGCAGCCTGGAGGACGAAGGAAAATTCTCGGGCAGGGTCGATTCCCTCATGGAGGAAGCGAAGAAAATACGTCCGGACCTGCTCGCTGCGAAGGCCCAGCTCGAAGCTGCGAAGGCCAACGTGCTGGCAGCCGAAGCGACCGGATCTCCGACCATCACGCTTTCCGCCAGCCAGAACTACACCCATTCGAGCGTGTACGATCCCTATAGCGGCACTTCCCTCGGTCTTGCGATCAACTTTCCCATCTTCACCGGCTTCAATACCACTTACCGCATGAGGGCGGCGAAAGCCCAGGTGGAAGCATCCAGGGCTCAGGTCGAAAAGATTTCCCGGCAGGTCACGCTCGATGTATGGCGAGCCTACCAGAATCTCGTCACGGCGACCGAAACCCTGAAATCGACCGAGGTCCTGCTCTCGAGCGCAATCCAGGCGGAGCGGGTCGCACTCGGCAGATACAAGGCCGGGGTCGGCATCATCGTCGACCTGCTGACTGCGCAGTCCGCGCTTGCATCCGCACGCCAGCAGCGCGCCCAGGCGCTTTACACCTGGCAGATCGACAAGGCGATCCTCGCTCAGGCGATGGGCAACCTGAATGCACTCCCGGCAAAGGAATGAAATCATGAAGAAAAAAATCATCTTGATCGTGATCGCGCTGTTTCTGGCTGGAGCGGGTTTCCTCGCCTGGAAAAAAGGCAGGACGGTTCCCCTGGACCGGCAATACCGGACCGTGCAGGCGGTGAAGGGCGACGTGGTGCAGACGGTTTCAGCGAACGGAACCCTGAACCCGGTGATTCTCGTCAATGTCGGCACCCAGGTTTCCGGCACGGTGAAGTACCTCTATGTGAATTTCAACGATCGCGTGAGGGCGGGGCAGATCCTGGCGAGGCTCGATCCCGCCCTGTTCCTTGCCCAGGTCGGTCAAAGCGAGGCGAATCTCGCCAATGGAGAGGCGAGCCTGGATCTCGCCAGGGCCAACGAAGGGCGTTCGAAGCAGCTCTATGAAGCGCAATACATCGCGAGGCAGGACTACGAAACTGCGATCCAGGCGAGGCGATCGGCGCAGGCCCAGGTTGCGCTCGCGAGGGCGCAGCTCGCACGGGACAGGACCAATCTGCAGTACTCGGTGATCCGCTCCCCCGTTTCGGGCGTCATCATCGACCGCCAGATCGACGTGGGGCAGACGGTCGCGGCGAGCTTTCAGACCCCGACCCTCTTCAGGATCGCGCAGGATTTGCGGAACATGCAGATCGATTCGAGCTTCGCGGAAGCCGACATCGGCCAACTCCGTGTAGGGCAGCAGGTCCATTTTTCGGTCGATGCATTTCCGGGCAGGGTTTTCCAGGGAAAGGTCGCGCAGATCCGCCTGAATGCCACCATCCAGCAGAACGTGGTGACCTATGACGTGGTGGTTTCGGTCGACAATCCCGAGCAGATCCTGAAGCCTGGGATGACCGCCTATGTCAACATCGTGATCGCGCAGAAACGGCATGTGCTGCTCGTTCCCAATGCCGCCTTCCGTTTCAGCCCGGAAAAGGGCGCCTCCCCGAGGAAGGGGGGGAAGGGGATGAGGACCCTTTACGTGCTTCGCGGAGAGAGCCTGGTTCCGGTTGCGGTGAAAGCCGGCATCACCGACAACAGGATGACCGAGATTTCGGGTGGGGAACTCGGTCCGGAAGACAGGATCGTGACCGGGGAGGCGAAATCTTCCGAGGAAGGTTCGCAAAGCTCCTTCAGGATGAGAATGCTGTGATCAATTCCGTCATCAGGATCGAGAAGCTTTTCAAGGAATACGATACCGCAGCGGGTGCGGTTCCTGTCCTGAAGGGGATCGATCTGTCCATTTCTTCGGGAGAGTTCGTCGCGGTGATGGGGCCTTCCGGTTCCGGCAAATCGACTTTCATGAACATCCTGGGCTGCCTCGACACCCCGACTGCCGGAAGCTACATCCTGAACGAGCGCGATGTTGGCACGTTGAATGCTGATCAGCTCGCACGCCTGAGAAACGAGGTGATCGGTTTCGTTTTCCAGGGTTTCAATCTGTTGCCCAGGGCGAATCTCGAGGACAATGTCGCGCTTCCCCTCGTGTACTGCAATGTGCAGAAAGGGGAAAGGTCGAAAAGGGCGCACGAAATGCTGGAAAAGGTGGGGCTGGCCCGGCATGCATCCTCGCTGCCCAGCCAGATTTCCGGCGGTCAGCAGCAGCGGGTGGCGATCGCGAGGGCGCTCGTCAACCGACCGAAGCTGATTCTGGCCGACGAGCCGACCGGGAACCTCGATACCGGGACGAGCCGGGAGATCATGGAAATCTTCAGGAAACTCAATGAAGAGGATGGCATCACCGTCGTGCTCGTCACCCACGAGCCGGACATTGCGACCTATGCCAGGCGCCTGGTGAAGTTCCTGGATGGAAGGCTCATCTATGACGGCGACGTTTCGGAGGCGCACACATGATCCTGCAGATGCTGGTGGAAGCCTGGCGGGCGATGGGGGCGAACCGGCTCAGGACCTTCCTCACCATGCTCGGCATGGTGATCGGCGTGGGCGCTGTGGTGATGATGCTCGCGATCGGTCAGGGAGCGCAATATTCGGTGGACCAGTCGATTTCCTCGATGGGGAGCAATCTTTTCATCATCCTTTCCGGCTCTTCCACGAGCGGCGGGCTGCGCATGGGCTCAGGCGCCACCCCGACCCTCACCGTCGCGGATTCCCAGGCGATTTCTGAATTGCCGGAGATCTCGGCGGTTGCCCCGGCAGTGCCGGGCGTCGCCCAGATCGTCTATGGATCGAACAACTGGAGCACTTCGGTGTACGGCACCACCCCGGCCTATCTCACCGTGCGCAACTGGACGATTGCGGAGGGCTATCCATTCACCGATTCCGACGTGCGATCGGCCACCCGCGTGGCGCTCATCGGCAAGACCGTCGCGCAGAACCTGTTCGGGGAAGAGGATCCGGTCAACAAGACCATCCGCATCAAGCAGAGCCCTTATCTCGTGGTGGGCGTTCTTGGGTCGAAGGGGCAGAGCCTCGACGGGCGCGATCAGGACGACACCATCCTGATCCCGGTCACCACCGCGCAGAGAAAACTGTTCGGTACGCAATTCCAGGGTACGGTGCGATTCATCATGGCACAGGCGGCATCGGCAGACAGGATGAAAGTGGCGGAACGGGACATGACTGATCTTTTGAGGCAGCGCCATCACATCCAGGAAGGAGCTGAAAGCGATTTTTCCATCCGCAACCTGACCGCGCTCGCCAATACAGCGGCCCAGGCGACCCGGGTGATGTCGATCATGCTGGGCGCCATCGCTTCGATTTCGCTGCTGGTGGGCGGAATCGGCATCATGAACATCATGCTGGTTTCGGTCACCGAAAGGACCCGAGAGATCGGCATCCGGGTCGCGATCGGCGCAAGGCAGCGGGACATCCTCACCCAGTTCCTGATGGAGGCGATCTTCATCTCGATTTCGGGATGCACGATCGGAGTGCTGATCGGCGTGGGCGGCGCTTTCCTCGTCAACCGGCTGGCGGAAATCGCTGTGGTGATCACAGGCGCTTCCATCGTGATGGCATTCCTGGTGGCGGCAGGGGTGGGGGTGTTTTTCGGCTATTATCCGGCGAGAAAGGCGGCACGCCTCAAGCCCATCGAGGCGCTCAGGTACCAGTAGGCTTGACCCGGAAGGCGAGGAGCAGGGAAGCGGATACCGCGCAGGTCGAAGAAAATGCGAACGCAGTTTGCGCCCCGCCCAGTTGCCAGATCGCCCCGAACAGCAGCGATGCGGGCAACAGCATGATGCCGGTGGTCATGTTGAACCATCCGTAGGCCGAACCCAGCAGGGCGGGCGGTGCGAAGTCTGCCACATAGGCTTTTTCCACGCCTTCGGTTGCAGCGAGGAAAAACCCGTAAAAGGCGAAGAGCAGCCAGAGGTCGGCAACCTTCCCGTTCAGCCCGATCGCGAGATAGAAAATCCCGTAGATTGCCCATCCGGCGAGGATCAGTGTCTTCCTCCCCAGCCTGTCGGAAAGCGCGGAAAAGGGGGTGGAAAAAAGCGCGGCAACCAGCGAGGTGAGCGCCCACAGGAGCGGCACCTGCGCTTCCTCCACTCCGAGTTCCTTCGCGCGCAACAGCAGGAACATGTTCGAGGAATTTCCGAGCGTGAAGAGGGCGAGCACCAGCAGGTAGCGCCTGAATTCGAGCGGAAAATTTCCCAGTTTCCAGTCGAAGTTGCGTATTTTCGGTGTGGTTTTTTCAGGCTCCCTGACGAAGAGCGCGAAGAGCATCACCAGCAATCCGGGCAGTGCGGAAAACAGCAGCACTTCCCGCAGCCCCATATGCCTGGAAAGCAGGAAGGCCGCGGCGAGTGGGCCTGCCACCGCGCCTGCATTGTCCATGCTCCTGTGCAGGCCGAATGCGAGTCCGCGCTTCGAGGGATCGACGGAAGATGCCAGGAGCGCATCGCGAGGGGAAGTCCTGAGTCCCTTTCCAAGCCGGTCTGCAAAGCGCAAGGCGAGAATCGCCGGCCAGGAGCCTGCGAGCCCCAGGAGCGGCCTCGACAGCGCTGCGATCCCGTACCCGCCCAGCACCCACCCTTTTGTCGATCCCATCCTGTCCGAGACCACCCCGGAAAAAAGCTTGAACAGGCTGCCCGAGGCTTCCGCGACCCCTTCCAGGAGGCCGAGAACGGCGGGCCCCGCCATCGTTGCGACGAAGAGCGGAAGCACCGCGTAGACAAGCTCGCCTGCCGAGTCGTTGACGAAGCTCACCGCGCCGAGCAGCCATACGGTTGCGGGAAGGCTGAAAATTTTCATGGATGAATTCTATTCTAATTGGCGAAACTCTATGGTATAAAATCAGCTTTCCAGTATGACGGGATTGTGACAGTTTGCCGAGGCGACACCTGAGAAAATGGCTTCCGAGCCGCCAGAGACTGCTGGAAAACCGCAACCTCTCCTGGTTCGGTCCGGCAATCCGGCGCCCCGCCCTGTGGCACCTCAATCGCCGTCCTGTCGCGGGAGGAGTCGCGGTCGGCATGTTTGCCGGCCTCATTCCGGGGCCGTTCCAGATGCTTGGCGCAGCGCTCTTTTCCATGCTCTTCAGGGTGAATCTGCCGGTTGCCGTGTTCACCACGCTTTACACCAATCCGTTCACCATTTTACCCCTGTATGCGCTGGCGCACAGGATCGGAGCCTGGGCGATGGGGGTGGAGGCGGAAGAAATCCACCTGCTGGAGTTCGGGGACAAGGCATTTTCGGAATGGCTTCCAGCGCTGATCGAATATGCGGAACATCTCGGCAAGCCTCTCCTGGTCGGCATACCCATCCTGGCGCTTCTTCTTTCCCTTTCATCCTATGTCCTCGTCATGCTCGCCTGGCGCTTTCACATCTGCAGAAAGTGGGCAAGGCGCAGATGCTGATTCCATCCTGGTGGGAAGAAGCCAAATCCGGGCTTGCTGCGCGCGACCCGGTGCTGGCCGGGATCATCTCGAATCATCCCGGGGTGAGCCTGAGAAGGACCAGCGATCCTTTTTCCACCCTGGCGAGATCGATCGTCGGACAACAGATCTCCGTGAAGGCGGCCGATACCGTCTGGGGAAGGTTTGTCGGCCTGCTCGGCGAAATCACGCCCGGCGCTGTCCGCTCCTGCGAAGAACTTCGCTCCTGCGGACTTTCGGCAAGAAAGGTCGAATACCTCAGGGATCTCGCGCAGCATTTCGATAGCGGACGCTTCGATGGCTGGGACGAACTGCCCGACGAGGAGTTGATCCGCCTTCTCACCACGGTGAAGGGGATCGGCAGATGGACCGCGGAGATGTTCCTGATCTTCCAGGGGCTGCGGCCCGATGTTCTGCCGCTCGACGATATCGGATTGCAGCGCGCGATCCGCCTCCATTACGGAGAAATGCTGGGCAGGGAGGAAATGAAGGAAATCGCCTTGATCTGGAGCCCGTGGCGCTCGGTCGCCACCTGGTATCTATGGCGCAGCCTGGATCCGGTTCCGGTCGAATATTAGGCGAATCTTCCGTCGACCAGCTTCAGTACCCGATTGGTTCTCCTCGCGAGCGATTCGTCGTGAGTGACGATGATGAGGCTGGTGGAAAGGGATCGGTTGAGTTCCAGCATCAGTTCGAACATGGATTCCGCGGTATGGCGATCGAGATTTCCGGTGGGCTCGTCCGCGAGGATGGCGGCAGGACTGGTCACCAGTGCGCGCGCGAGCGCCGCTCGGCTTCTTTCGCCTCCGGAGAGTTCCCCCGGCTTGTGGGAGAGCCTTTTTCCAAGGCCGACCCGTTCCAGCATCGCGGCCGCCTTTTGCTCGGCTTCGCTTTTCGCCGTTCTCCTGATGAGCAGCGGCATGGCGACGTTTTCCAGCGCGGAAAATTCGGGCAGGAGATGATGGAACTGATAGACGAAGCCGAGTGAACGGTTCCTGATTTCGCCCCTTTCTGCCTCGGAAACCTTCTCGATGTTCCTCCCCAGGATGCGGATCTCTCCCGAAGTGGGGCTGTCGAGACCACCCAGCAGATGGAGCAGGGTGCTTTTCCCGGATCCGGATGCGCCGATCACGGCGACGCTCTCCCCCGTTCCCACTCCCAGATCGATCCCGAGCAATACGGGCACCTCGATTTTGCCCTGGAAGTAGGATTTCCTGAGGCCCTTGCAGGAGAGCACTTCATTCATAGCGCAGCGCCTCCGCGGGATTCACTCTGGATGCGCGGAAGCTCGGATAGAGCGTCGCGAGCAGGCTCAGCGTGAGCGAAAGGAGGGTGATCGAGACCACGTCCGATTTTTCCAGGCTGGAGGGCACTTCGGAAATGTAATACACGTCCTTGGCGAGGAAATGGGTGTGGAAGACATGTTCGATGAACGGGACGATGACGTCGATGTTGAGCGCAATCAGCACGCCGAAAAACACCCCGAGCAGGGTGCCGATCACCCCGATCAGCGAACCCTGCACGACGAAGATCTTCATGATGCTCGAAGGGGAGGCGCCGAGCGTTCTCAGGATGGCGATATCCGACTGCTTGTCGGTGACCATCATCACCAGCGTGGAGACGATGTTGAAGGTGGCCACTGCTACGATGAGGAACAGGATGATGAACATCACGTTCTTCTCGATTTTTACTGCGCGGAAGAAGTTGGCATGCTGGCGCGTCCAGTCGGTCACGATGTCGTCCGGAGGAAGCTTCGCCTGCAGTTCGTCCGAAACTTGCGGGGCGAGGTCGAGATTCGCAAGCTTCAGTCTCACCCCGGTGACGGCATTGCCCATCCTGTAGAGGCGCTCGGCGTCGGAAAGGTTGACGAGGGCCAGCCCGCTGTCGAATTCGAACATGCCCACCTCGAAAATTCCGACCACGGTGAACTGCTTGAGGCGGGGCAGGATTCCCGCCGGGGTCACCTGGCCCTGGGGGGCGATCAGGACGATCTTGTCCCCCATGGCGGCACCGATGGAGCGAGCGACTTCCGAACCCAGCACGATGCCGAATTCGCCCGGCTTGAGGTTTTCGAGACTGCCCTTTTTCATGTGGCTGCCAATGTCAGCGACCTTCGGTTCCTCGGAGGGCAGGATCCCGCGGATGAACACGCCCTGCACGGACTGGTCGAGCGAAAGCATTCCCTGGGCGAGCACATAGGGGGCGGCGCCCTTCACTTCGGGGTTTTTCGACGCGATCGAAGCCACGTTTTGCCAGTTCTGCAGCAGGTTGTTGTCCGAAGTGATTTCCACATGGGCGGCCACCCCGAGGATGCGGGAGCGCAGTTCCTTCTGGAAGCCGTTCATCACCGAAAGCACCACGATGAGGGCAGCGACACCGAGCGCGATCCCGACCATGGAGATGAGCGAGATGAAGGAAATGAAATGGTTTCTGCGTTTTGCGCGCGTATAGCGCAATCCGACAAAAAGCTCGTAGGGAAGCAAGGCGGTATTTTCTGAAAAAGGTGAAGTTTGACACAACGGTGAAGCATAGACAAATTTCGGCTACACTCTATCCATGAAATGTCATGTAATGATTCCAGGGCTGTTCTGGCCCGATGCTTCCTTCCGGATCGATCCCCTCCCCGCGCTCGAGATGCTGCTGGCCAGGGGAGATGCGTCGAAATCCGCAAAAATGTCGATCGAGGAATGGCTTTGCCGCGCCTTCGGGGTGAAAAGGCAGAACGACTGGCCGGTTGCGCCGCTTTTCCGGCCGGAAGGAGAACGCGGTTACTGCCTGCGCGCCGATCCCGTCCACCTGCAACTGATGCGTGACAGGTTCGTCCTGATCGGTGGGGAACTCCTTCCGGTCTCGGGTGAGGAGACTGCGCGCCTCATCGATACGCTCAACCGTCATTTTTCCAGGGACGGGTTTCTTTTCACGGCGGAAAATGGAATCTGGCTGCTGCATTTGCCCGAAGCGCCGGATCTCTTCACCACACCGCTTTCCGATGTGCTGGGCAAGGACATCTCGAAGCATCTGCCGCAAGGGGAGGAAGCGATGCGCTGGAACCATGTGCTGAACGAAATCCAGATGTTGCTCCACGATCATCCGGTCAATGATGAGCGCGAGAAGCGGGGTGAAATTCCGGTCAACAGCCTGTGGCTCTGGGGAGGGGGAGTCGCGCCCGAAATCGCATGTTCCGGATATGCATCGATCCGAAGCGATGATCCCTTGGCAAATCTGCTTGCTGCAAGGACCGGAATTCCCTGCGGCCCGGTTCCGGAAGAAGCAGGAAACTGGATCTCCTCCCTCGCGGAAGGCGAGCATCTCCTCGTCCTGAAGGATGTTTCCCTCCCCTGGAAATACCGGGACGGGGACGAATGGGACGGGAGGTTGAGAAAGCTCGAGCAGCAATGGTTCTTTCCCCTGCATCAGGCGGTGCAGAAGGGGCTCTCCCTCACCCTTTCCGACTGCGAATCCGGGCTCCATTTCGGGGTGGAAAAGCTCGATCTCTGGAAATTCTGGAAAAGAATTCGGCCTCTCCTGGAGCATCCGGCATGAAGCGCATCGTTTCCAGAAAATATTCTGAAGGGGCCCGGAATGCGCTGGAACAGGAAGGAATCGACCCGGTTCTGGCCAGGGTCTATGCTGCGCGAGGCATTCTTTCTTCAGGGGAATTGGAAAGATCGCTGGAACGTCTCGTCCCTTTCGGAAAGCTGAAGAATGCGCAGAGGATGGCGGAAATCCTCGCCGATGCGGTGAAGGGAGGAAAGCGCCTGCTGATCGTCGCGGATTACGATTCGGACGGTGCGACCGCCTGCGCGGTCGGAATGAGGGCGCTTGCCGCGATGGGGGCGCGCGTCGATTATATCGTGCCCAACCGCTTCGAATACGGATACGGGCTCACTCCTGAAATCGTTCATCTCGCGAGCGCAAAAAAACCGGACTTCATCGTGACGGTGGACAACGGAATCGCGAGCGTGGAAGGGGTGAGCGAGGCCAAGTCGCTCGGCATCGATGTGCTGGTCACGGACCATCATTTGCCGGGAGAGCGACTGCCTGATGCGCTTTGCATCGTGAATCCCAACCAGCCGGGGTGCGAATTTCCAAGCAAGCATCTTGCCGGGGTGGGGGTGATGTTCTACGTCATGATGGCATTGCGGGCCGAGCTCAGGAATCGCGGTCATTTTGAAGGAAAGGAGCCGAATCTCGCCGCGCTGCTCGATCTCGTCGCGCTCGGCACCGTCGCCGACGTGGTGAAACTCGATGCCAACAACCGGGTTCTGGTATCCCAGGGATTGAAGAGGATACGCGAAGGAAAGGCCGGGGAGGGCATCCGGGCGCTGTTCTCGGTGGCAAGGCGCGATGCTGCCAGGGCTTCCTCCTACGATCTCGGTTTCATGCTCGGCCCCAGGTTGAATGCGGCAGGGCGGCTGGAAGACATGTCGATCGGCATCGAATGCCTGTTGAGCCGGGAGGAGGGAAGGGCTTTCGAGTTCGCGGAGCGGCTGGACGGGCTCAACCGGGAAAGGAAATCGATCGAGTCGCAGATGCAGCAGGAGGCCAATTCCGCGCTGGAATCGGTCGATTTCGATGGAAAGTACAGCATCAGCCTGTTCGATCCGGAATGGCATCAGGGCATCATCGGCATCCTCGCGTCGAGAATCAAGGATCGTCATCATCGCCCTTCGGTGGCTTTCGCAAGGGGAAACGAAGGGGAAATCAAGGGCTCGGGAAGATCGATCCCCGGGTTCCACCTTCGCGATGCGCTCGATCTCGTTTCGAAGCGGTATCCGGGTCTCATCCTGAAATTCGGCGGTCATGCCCAGGCTGCCGGCCTCACCCTGAGGGAGGAGAGCTTTTCGGCATTCCGGGAAGCCTTCGAGGAGGCGGCCTCGTCCTTGCTCACCGAATCGGACCTCGAAAAGATCGTCGAAACGGACGGAGCGCTGGAAGCTTCGCACATGACGCTGGATCTGGCGAAAAGGATGGAGCAGGAGGTTTGGGGGCAGGGATTTCCTGAGCCCCAGTTCGAGGGAGTATTCTCGGTCCTCAACCAGAGAGTGGTCGGGGAAAAGCACCTCAAGCTGAAGCTGGGCTTCGGCGCAAGAACATTCGATGCGATGCTCTTTTTCCACGCGGATCCGGTCCCCGAAAAAATTCGCGCGGTCTACTGTCTTTCGGTCAACGAATACAACGGATCCTCCACTCTTCAGCTTTTGATCCGCCACTGGGAGGAAAATCAGGGTTCCTGAGATTCGAGCAGGCGCTTGTCCATGTTGTGCAGCCGTTCGGCGATCACTTTCATGACATGGAGGGCGAAATTCGGAGTCTGTTGCACGAGAAACTGGAAGCGCTTCACGTCGATCGGCAGCAGCTTGCAGTCGGTCACCGCGATCACGCTCGCCGAGCGCGCGGATCCGTCCACGAGCGCGAGTTCCCCGAACAGGGAGCCGGGAGTTGCGCGCTCGACCACCGTGTTTCCAACCACGATCTGTGCTTCGCCCGCCATCAGCACATACATCCTGTCTCCCGGATCGCCTGCTTCGTAAATGAAGCTTCCTTCGGCAACCTGGACGAGGTCGGTTTCGTGTTTGAAGAGTTCGGTGAGATTCATGGCCGCAAGACTAGCACGGGAAACCTGGGCATTTCAACTTTTCGGGGCGCATGCCTGATTTTTCTTAATCATTCATTAAGAAAAAAATCAGTACATTCCGTAACATGAGTTTACACCCCGGAGTCGTTTTCGATGGTAAACTAATTTCGTCCCCGGTTTTCTAAGCAGATGTGTACAAGTGCGTTCGAAAGGAGAAATCATGAAAAGAAGCGCCGTCGTTTTCGGTCTGGCCAGCCTTTCGGCTGCCATTGCGGTACAGGCCTCGGATTACACCGATACCGCCAAGGTCGTTTCGTCGAAACCGATCTACCAGACCTACACGACGCAGGAATGCCACGACGAAACGGTCATGATTCAGCAGCCCCAGCAGCCACAGCAAAGGCAGATGGGCGGCTCCATCCTGGGCGGACTGGTGGGCGGATTGCTCGGATCCCAGGTTGGGCAGGGAAGTGGAAGAACCGCGGCGGCGGCCGTCGGCGCGATCGCCGGTGCGATCACCGGAGACCGCATCCAGAACAACCAGCAACAGGCCAATGCGGCCGTTCCGCAGACCCGGCAGGTTTGCCGGGACGTGCAGAAACAGGAGATCTCGGGTTACGAGGTGCATTACATTTATGCAGGGCACCGGGCCTCGACCGTCATGAACTATCCTCCTTCCGGGGACACCATCCACGTCGAAGTCACCGCAGTGCAGCAGTGAAAAAGGCCGCGCAAGCGGCCTTGCTCCGGCAAATCATTGTCCGCCATGGCGAAGAAAATCTGATGATGATAGACTGGGAAAATCATGAGCACCATTACTTTCGACACCCTCAAATATGCGGAAAACCTGAAAGCGGCAGGCTTCGAGGAAAAGCAGGCCCGGGCGCTAGCGGAAGCGCAAAAAGAGGCGCTCGCCGAAACTTTCGAAATGAAGGACAGACAGTCCGCCACGAAATCGGATGTTGCGGAATTGATGCTCGAGATCGAGCGCACCAGAAAAGATATCGCAACGACGAAGTCCGACACGATCAAATGGGTTGCAGGCCTGCTGATCACCCAGTCGGTATTGATCGCCGGGATCGTGAAGCTGCTGACGCATTGAGAGTTCCCACACGCTTATTTTTTGCTGGTCAGCCCTCCAACCACCATGATAATTATTATGATATAAAGGCAAACGGGTGAGACGCTATCCACGATGATGCATCCAATGATGCATGCGCAGATATATGTGGTTCTTCCTCATGGAACCATTCTGCCAATCCTCTGACGACTTCCGCTGCCGATCTTCCATTTTCCATCTCGAAATTGGTCAAGCGGGTTTTAAAGTCACACACGCGGCGCATTTGCAATCATCATGCGTAGTGCCTTGCAGAGCAATTACGCGCTTGAACTCATCGGCAGACAGAAGGGCGATATAGCTGATAAGGTGGTGGCAGCACGCCTTGTCGTCGCCGATACTGGGGGACGTCTCTTGTTGGCGAAGAATCACGCAATTGGATAGCGCCGAAAACCCGATCGGCGGGGCATCGGGAACAAGATCCTCTTCGTAATTGTACACGATATAATTTCGCACCTTGCCATCGAAATCCTTCGCGAAGTCGCCGTCCCCCGGTTTCGGCGAAGCGAACAAACAGGCCGACAACGGTATATTCGCAAACCGTCCTGCGAGTTCAGCAGTCAGGTAGGTGCCGAGGGCCGAACCCAGACTATGGCCAAGCACGGTCACGCCTGAATTCCCCACGGCCATTGCCGGGATACCGGATGGGGGGAGATATGTGGGGAAGAATCTCGTCGTCGACTCATTTTTCGAAAAAAATGAAAGGTTTCTGAAGGCAAGGAAGATATCTGCTGTCGATGAACTCACTCATCGCGAATGCGAGATCGCCAGGGCCTACGCGAGCGGGCAGACTTACAAGGAAATCGGGCGTTATTGCGGCATTTCGCCTTCCACCGTGAGCAACCACCTGACCGCGATCTTCAAGAAGCTCGGCATTTGCGACAAGGCCGAGCTTGCCTTGCTTTTCGCCAGATACGATTAGCGCTTTTTTTCGAGCATTTCCCGGATCTTCTGGTCGAAGGCGGGGAAGGGCTGGGCGCCGATCAATTTGACGCCTTCGACCTTGTCCCCTTCGCGTTTTCCAAGGACGAAAGTGGGCGTACCGGAAATGCCGAGAACATCTGCATAAGAGATGCTATCCTTGATCAACTTCGCATATTTCCCACTTTTCATGCAGGTTGAGAATTTGTCTGCATCGAGCCCGGTGTCCTTTGCATAGCCGGGGAGTTTCTCGGCCTCGAGATGATTCGAATTCTCGATCATTTTGTCGCGAAATTCCCAGAATTTTCCCTGATCTTCCGCGCAATGGGCGGCTTCTGCAGCTTTCTCCGCATTTGGGTGGATCCCGAGCGGAAGATCGCGCACCAGGAAGCGGAGCTTGCCGGTGTCCACGTATTCCTTTTTGATTTCGCGCATCGCACCCAGTTCGAAGCGCCTGCAGAACGGGCACTGGTAATCGGTGAAGATCACCAGGCTGAGCGGCGCATTCGGGTTGCCTTCGCCCGGAATGCCGCTTACGTCCACGGCGAGTTTTTCTTCGGGCGGTTCGGGGGGGAACTGCTTTGCCAGGATCTGGTGAATTCCCTGGAGTTCCTTCAGGATGGCGTCCCCCTGTTCCTTCGTCATCGGATCGGAATGGGAAATTGCCGGAAGGGTTGCCATCATGAGGGCCAGCATGGTTTTTTTCATGTGTCGATCCTTTGCGGAGGCGGGGCTGTTTTCAATGATCGTATTCGATCGTGGAAAATTGCACAACTTCCCGAGCCATTCTTTGTCAAAATGGTTGAGAGGTAGTATCCTTGAACCATTGTCGGCGAGGAATCATGATGGACATCAGCATGAATACATCTTCTGCAATTGCGCAGAACGTGAACGGCGCAGTGGGCGTTGCCGTACTCAAGAAGGCCCTCACAGCAGAGGCGCAGGGCGCGATGCAGCTCATCGACGCTGTTTCTTCCCCGCAATCCAGCCTTCCCCCTCATCTCGGGCAGAACGTCAATACCACCGCCTGATTGGCCTGCCTGCGCGCCCCGCTTGTCAACACAGGAAAGTTCGATGCAAATCTGGGTGGATGCGGACGCTTGTCCCAAGGATATCAGGCAGGTTCTTTATCGGGCTGCCGAGCGGGTCGGCGTGCAGGTGACTTTCGTCGCCAACCAGTTCCTCCAGGTGCCGCGTTCCAGATGGATATCGTCGCTTCAGGTCGAACCCGGGTTCGACAAGGCCGATGCCGAAATCGTTCGAAAGGTTTCTCCGGGGGACCTCGTGATCACTTCCGATATTGCCCTGGCGGCCCAGATCCTGAAGCTGGGGGGAAATGCCCTCGGTGCGCGGGGAGAATGGTTTACCGAAGATGACATTGCCGCGCGCCTCACCATGCGCGATTTTCTGGACAATCTCAGGGGAAGCGGCATCATGAGTGGAGGCCCTCCCGCCATGAACCAGCAGGATCGTCAATCCTTTTCGAATCATCTCGACCGCTTCCTGAGGAATTACCAGTCATGCTGAAATTCCTGCTGCTCCTGTCATGGGCAGGCATTGCATGCGCATCACAACAAACACCGGACGGACTCTGGCGCGTGATCGGCGACAAGAGCGGCGTGGCAGAAGCCCTGGTTCGCATCGACAGTCGGGATGGGACCTATGTGGGGAAAATCGTCAAGGTTTTCCCGAGGCCTGGAATCGATCCTTCGGCGATCTGCGATCGATGTCCGGGGATCCGCAAAAATCAGCCGGTGGAAGGGCTCACCATCCTCACCGGAATGCACTGGAATGGAAAGGAATATGCCGGCGGGGAAATCCTCGATCCGGATTCCGGCGAGCTCTATCGATGCAGCATGAAACTTGCTGAAGACGGAAGGAAGCTCCAACTGCGCGGTTACCTGCTTGCGCCCATCTTTGGCCGAACCGAGACCTGGTTCAGGGAAAACTGAACGGAAACCGCCCCGGAAAGAGGAAAATGCACAAATCGATTTCAGGAGAAGGATTCTTGGAGAAACCACTGGTTCATTTCGCGCACGGCATGGGGAGCGGGCCATGGGGGATCAAGATCACGCACCTTGCCGCACTCGCCAGGGATAGAGGGTTCGAGGTGGAAAGCCTGGATTATTCCGGAATGGACTCCCCGCAGGATCGCGCCGAAAAACTGGTTGCCGCCTGTCGCGGCCTGCCGGGGCCTCTGGTGCTGGTCGGCTCCAGCATGGGAGGATGGGTGGCGACTGCGGCTTCAGCGCAAGTGCCGGTGTCGGGGCTGTTCCTGATGGCGCCCGCCTTCTATTTTCCGGGGTATCCCGACGTGTCGCCAGGTTGCGATCAGGTCGAAGTGGTGCACGGATGGGAAGACGATGTCATCCTCTTCGAGCATTCGGTGCGCTTTTCGAAGAAGTATGGCGCGAATCTGCACCTTATCCGGGACGATCACAGACTTTCGAAAAGAATCGACCTGCTGGGAGAGTTTTTTGCGGGGTTTCTGGGCCGTCTGGACTTCACTGCAGCGCCGTGTCTCTCTGGTAAGAGCGCGAGCTGACCGTCTGCAGCCTCACCAGCAGCGCCGGGCTGATGCCCAGGTTGTCCATCAATGCGCCGTTGTAGCTGTTGTCGATGAGATACTGGCAAAGGTCGAGCAGGCGAAGCACGGATGCGACCCCTTTTACCGCGTCCTGTTCGTCGGCTACTTTCTGCATGATCACCGCGGGCAGCGCCGCCCGCAGAAAGCTCATGCTCGCTGCAACGAATAGCGGCGGCACTTGCACCCTGACGTGCATTTCACCGATCTTTTTCTGGCGTACGACGAATTCTTCACCGTAATCTCCGCCGAACAGGTCCAGCATCCAGTTGTTGTGCGTCTTCTTGAGGAGATCGAGCCGTCCTGCAATGTAAGGCGAGGTCTGCTCGTCATTCTGCAGCGCTTCATAGAAGCGGTCGGTGAGATCGGGAAGGTGGGGGACGATATGCGGCCTTACCCTGAACATGATTTCCTCGTCCTCTTCGCTGAGCCCGCTGATGTTGCAGAATGTGCTCAATCCCTTGTTGCCATCCGTGATCGACATTTTTTTCCTTCCGAGTTCTGCAGGCCGCAAAACGCGGCAAATTCAAAATTATACTACCAATTGGAAATGATTATCAGGTGAAAAATCACATCCCGGGCTTTGGCCCGGGATGTCGTGAAGGCCGGGTATTTCAGGATGAAATACCGGTTCTCAGGGAATGGATCAACCCAGTTTCGAGAGCTGCGACGAAAGCTTTTCCAGCGTCGATTCGAAATTCGCGAGCCTGCCCCTTTCCTGTTCCACCACCGCGCCGGGAGCCCTTTCGACGAACCCCTGATTGGAGAGTTTTCCCCTGCATTTGGCGATTTCTCCGGAAAGCTTCTCGATCTCCCTGGAAAGCCTGGCTTTCTCGGCTTCTACGTCGATCTCGATTTTCAGCATCAGCCTGAATTCCCCGACGACGGCAACCGGCGCATCCGCATCCGGCAGTTCGTCGTGGCAGCTCACTTCGGAAAGCTTCGCAAGCGCCTTGAGGTAGGGGGAGAACAGTTCGACCTGGGCGCGGTTTCCTGCGACTGCGAGCGGAACCTTTTCAGCCGGGGAAAGGTTCATTTCGCCGCGGAGCTGGCGGCATGAATTGACCATTTCCTTCAGCAGTGCAATCCTTTCCATCGCCTCCTCGTTGACGAGGCGGAAATCCGCAACCGGATAGGACTGGAGCATGATGCTCTCGCCGCTTTTCCCGGCAAGGGGGGCAACCTTTTGCCAGAGCTCTTCGGTGATGAAGGGAATGATCGGGTGGGCGAGGCGAAGCGTGGCTTCCAGTACGCGAACCAGGGTTTTCCTGGTGCCTCGCAATGCAGCCTCGTCCTTTTCTGCAAGCTGCACCTTGGCCAGTTCCAGGTACCAGTCGCAATATTCGTCCCAGACGAATTCGTAGAGGGTGCGGGCAGCCATGTCGAAGCGGTAATTCGAGAAGGCCTCCTCGATGTCGCGCTCCGCGTGCTGCAGTTTCGCGACGATCCAGCGATCCGCGCAGGATTGGCTGACCGGCAGGTTGCCGTCGAGTCCGGTGTCGTGGCCTTCGGTGTTCATCAGCACGAATCGGGTCGCATTCCAGAGCTTGTTGCAGAAGTTTCGGTAACCTTCGCAGCGATTGAGATCGAACTTGATGTCGCGGCCGTGCGAGGCCAGGCTCGCGAAGGTGAAGCGCAGCGCATCCGTGCCGAAAGAGGGGATTCCGTCCGGAAAATGCTTTCTCGTCGTCTTTTCGATCGATTCCTTCTGCCTGGGATTCATCAGGTTGCTGGTGCGCTTGGCGACGAGTTCCTCCAGGCCCACGCCATCGATGAGGTCGATCGGGTCGATGACATTGCCCTTGGACTTGCTCATCTTGTGCCCTTCAGAGTCACGGATGAGCCCGTGCACGTAGACTTCCCTGAAAGGCACTTCTCCGGTGAAGTGCAGCGTCATCATCGCCATTCTGGCCACCCAGAAGAAGATGATGTCGAATCCGGTGACGAGCACCGAAGTCGGCAGGAAGGTTTTCAGTTCGGAGGTCTGCTCGGGCCAGCCGAGCGTGGAGAAGGGCCAGAGCGCGGAACTGAACCAGGTGTCGAGCACGTCCTCGTCGCGCTTGAGGATCTTGCCGTAACCGGCTTTTTCAACGGCTTCTTCTTCGCTTCTTGCCACGAAGATGTTGCCGTCCTCGTCGTACCAGGCAGGAATCCGGTGTCCCCACCAGAGTTGGCGGGAAATGCACCAGTCTTGGATATTTTCGAGCCACTGGAAATAGGTGTGAGACCAGTTCTCCGGCACGAACCGGATTTTTCCGGAAGAAACTGCTTCGATCGCGGGCTTTGCGAGAGATTCCATGGCGACGAACCACTGGTCGGTCAGCATCGGTTCGATCACGCTGTGGGTACGCTCGCTTTTCGGCACCATCAGCTTGTGCGGCCTGGTGGCGATCAGGAGCCCGGCCGACTCGAGGTCTTCGAGTATCCTCTTCCTGGCATCGAACCGGTCGAGACCCTGATATTCCCCGGGAGCCATTTCGCCGATTTTTGCATCCAGCGTGAAGATGTTGATGGGCACCAGTTTGTGGCGCTGCCCGATCTGGTAATCGTTGAAATCGTGCGCAGGCGTGATCTTGACGCATCCCGAGCCGAAGGAAGGATCCACATATTCGTCGGCAATGACGGGAATGGTGCGCTCGCAAAGCGGCAGCCTGACATGGCGGCCGATGAGGTGCCTGTAGCGTTCGTCTTCCGGATGGACGGCGACTGCGACGTCGCCTAGCATGGTCTCGGGCCTCGTGGTGGCGACTTCCAGCGATTCCTCGCTTCCCTCCACCGGATAGCGGATGTACCAGAGATTTCCTTCGGTTTCCTCGGAGACCACCTCGAGATCGGAAACCGCGGTCTGCAACACCGGATCCCAGTTGACGAGGCGTTTGCCGCGGTAGATGAGTCCTTCCTCGTAGAGCCTCACGAACACTTCGGTGACCGCTTTCGAAAGCCCTTCATCCATGGTGAAGCGTTCACGAGACCAGTCTGCCGACGCGCCGAGCCTCCTCATCTGTCTCGTGATGGTGGAGCCGGATTCCTCCTTCCATTGCCATACATGCTCGAGGAATTCTTCCCTGGCCATCTGGCGCCTGTCGAGTCCCCTGCCTTCCAGCCTTCTTTCCACCACGATCTGCGTGGCGATGCCCGCATGATCGGTGCCGGGTTGCCAGAGTGTCGGGCTTCCCTTCATCCTGTTGTGGCGGATCAGGCAGTCCATCAGGGTGTCCTGGAAGGCATGGCCCATGTGCAGCGTGCCCGTCACGTTGGGCGGAGGGAGCATGATGGCATAAGGGGATGCGGCATGGCCATGTCTTGGCTTGAAGTAGCCGGAGGTTTCCCAGATGGGATACCAGTGGCTTTCGATGGTTTTGGGTTCGAAGCTTTTTGCAAGTTCCATTTTTTGGTCTGGTTTCGATTGCTGCGTGGTTTCGTTGATGGCCTCAAGGATGGCCGTCGTGATTTCTTTCCTGAACAGGTCGAAGCGCGAGGCGACCTCGTCCACGATCCTGTCGGTCAGTTTTTCGACCCATTCGGGTTCCTGGCGAGGTGCCTTTCCTGGTTTGCCGATCATCTCGGTCAGGGTGGGAATGTTTTCCGCCCCCAGAGGTTCGCCCTTGTGTTTCCTGAATAGCGCGTCGATTTTCCTGAGCGTGTCTTCTTCTCCGGAACTCATCCTTCACCCCTCCCGTTCAGTTTGTGGTGATGCGTTTCATAGCCCCGGTCCCGGTAGAACCGGTATCTTTCCCGGCCGGCCCGGATGTCTTCTTCCTCTTCCCCGATGATTTCCACGAGGCGCCGGAAGCGGCTGAAGGAGGGCGGCGCATGGCGTCCCAGATTGAGCAGCACCTCATCCTGGAGGGGATTTTTCCCATCCTCGTCGAGGAGTACCGGCGTCTCCGCGGCGAGAGGGTCGGTCGCCATGCAGTGCGGGATGAAACCGGTTTGCGGGATGCGCCAGAGCATTTCTTCCAGCTTTCTGCTGGTTTCGTGGTCCGGCGTGAGGATCGTGACCTTCAGTCCCTGCGCAAACGCCTTTGCGCTCAGAAGACAAGCCGTCCCGAGCTTGTCTTTCGCGCTGGTGTAGAAGTCCACACGAGTCATGCCCGTTTCGAACGCTTGATGAGAAAACGGCAAAGCAGGGGAACCGGGCGTCCGGTCGATCCCTTGTGTTTTCCGGAGCGATGGGAGACTCCGGCGATGTCGAGGTGCGCCCAGCGGTATTTTTTCGTGAAGCGGGAAAGGAAGCAGGCGGCCGTGATGCTGCCCGCGGGCCTGCCGCCGATGTTCGCCATGTCGGCGAAATTGCTTTTCAGCTGTTCCTGATAATCGTCCCAGAGCGGCATGTGCCAGGCGCGATCCCTCGATTCGTTGCCCGCCTCGATGAGTTCCCGGGCGAGTTCTTCCCGGTTGCTGTAGAGGCCGGAAGCGACATGGCCGAGCGCGATGACGCAGGCGCCTGTCAGGGTGGCGACGTCGACCACCACCTCCGGATCGAATTTTTCTGCATAGGTGAGCGCATCGCAAAGGATGAGGCGACCTTCCGCATCGGTGTTGAGGATTTCGATGGTCTGGCCAGACATGCTGGTGACGATGTCCCCGGGCCTGGTTGCGCGTCCGTCAGGCATGTTTTCGCAAGTCGGTACGATCGCCACGACATTCAGCCCGAGCTTCATTTCCGCAGCGGCCCGGATCGCTCCCAGCACGCTCGCCGCTCCGCACATGTCGTATTTCATTTCGTCCATTTCGGCGCCCGGCTTGAGGGAAATGCCTCCGGTGTCGAAAGTGATGCCCTTGCCAACCAGCACGACCGGTTTTTCCTTCTTCGATGCGCCGTGATATTGCAGCACGATGAGCCTGGCGGGTTCCTGGCTGCCCCTCGTTACGGAAAGGAAGGAGCCCATGCCGAGTTCGCCGATTTCCTTTTCGTCGAGGATTTTCGAATCGATCCCGAATTCCCGTGCCATGGATTCTGCCTGTTCGGCGAGATGGCTGGGTGTGCAGACATTTCCGGGAAGGTTGCCGAGGTCCTTTGCGAAATTCATTGCGCCGGAAACCGCGATTCCTTCCTTCAGCGCCTGATCCGCGTCGTCGCCTTCCTGGTCGAAAACGATTTTCTTCAGGGCGTCCTGTCTCTTTTCCTTCTTGCCCTTCAGGGAAGTGAACCGATAGCGGCCCTCCTGAATCGCGATCACGGCATGGACGATTTCCCGGGAAGCCGCTTCCTTGCCGAGCTCGAAAATATGGAATGCGGCATCCTTCGCGCCGGTATTGGCAAGCGCGGAAACAGTGGCTTTTACGGCATCGATGAAGGTTTTTTCACCATATTCGGATTCCTTGCCGAGGCCGACGAGCAGTACCCTTTCCGCAGCGATTCCCGGAACATTGTGCAGCAGCAGCGTCGATTCGCTGCGCCCTTCCATGTCTCCATGCCCGAGAATGGAGGAAAGATGGGATCCCGAAGCCTCGTCGACGAGGGCGGCCGGGGCGGTCAGCTTGCGTCCCTCGAATACGCCGAGAACGATGCAGGCCGCTTTCCGTTTTTCCGGGGGAGCGCATTTTATGCTAAATTCCAAGTTTTTCTCCTCAAGGCTTCGCGTTCGTTTTGATTACGAATTATCCACGGTCTGTCGGCAAAAAGTCAAAGCGACCGCTCTTCGATCTTGCCGTTCAACGCGAGCTTTCCGGTACCTCGCTCGCGGTTTTCGCCGTCCTGATCGCCATCGTCCTCGTGACGCAGTTGAGTCGCCTGCTGGGAGATGCGGCAGGAGGCACGCTGGCCACGAAGGGAGTGCTGGTGCTGCTCGGGTTCAGTGCATTGAATTATCTGCCCGTGCTGCTTTCGCTCACGCTCTTCATTTCCGTGCTGCTCACCCTGACACGCAGTTACCAGGACAGCGAAATGACAGTCTGGTTCGCGAGCGGGGTGAGCCTTTCGCGCTGGATTTCTCCGGTGCTTTCGTTTTCCGCGCCCTTCGTCCTGACGATCGCGATCCTGAGCTTCACGCTCACTCCATGGGCGATCTCGCAAGGGGAACAATTCAGGGCGCAACTGGAAAGCCGCGAGGAGGTGACCAATATCGCGCCAGGGGTGTTCCGCGAATCGCGGGAGGCGGACCGGGTGTATTTCTTCGAGCAGGGACAGAAGAACCAGGTGGCGAACATCTTCGTGCAATCCACGCAAAACGGCAAGGTCGGCACCATGGTCGCCCGATCCGGATTCCAGGAAGTGAAGCCGGAAGGGGACAAGTATCTGGTGCTGCTCGACGGAACCCGGTACGAGGGAGTCGAGGGGCAGATGGATTACCGGATCATGCACTTCGCGCGCTACGAAATGCGCATCGAGGCTTCGAAGGTCAAGTCGGGCATTCCGGAAGCCAAGGCGATGCCGACCATGGCGCTGCTCGCCGATCCAAAGCCGTACTATGTCGCAGAACTCGGCTGGAGAATCGGCATGCCGGTCTCGGCCCTGCTGCTTGCGCTGCTCGCAATTCCGCTGAGTTTCGTCAATCCAAGGGCGGGCAGATCCCTCAATATCGTCATGGCCATCCTGATCTACATGATTTACAATAATTTTCTGGGAATGACCAATGTCTGGGTGACGCGCCAGAAGATCGGGACGCTCCCGGGTCTGTTCGGGGTGCACGTCCTGATGTTTCTCGTCATGACCGCCCTTTTCTACTGGCGTACTTCTCCCTTCGGGCTGTTCAGGAGGAGAAGATGAAGGTCCTGGAACGCTATCTGGCTAGGCAGATTTTTTCCAGCACGCTGCTCGTGTTCCTCGCGCTGCTCGTGCTGTTCACCTTTCTCGACCTGATTCACGAACTGGGCGATGTCGGGATCGGCAACTATCATCTTCTGTACGCATTCGCCTATGTGCTACTCAATATTCCAGGTCATGTCTACGAGCTTTTTCCGATCGCTTCCCTCATCGGAACCATATTCGCCCTCGCCCAGCTCGGGGCGAATTCGGAATTCACGGTGATGCGGGTTTCCGGGCTTTCCGGAAGGGGGATGGCGGTCATCCTGATGCGCACCGGCCTGGTGTTCGTCGCCCTGACCTTCCTTTTCGGCGAAGTGCTCGCCCCGCTTTCCGACGAGGCTGCTCAGCATCTCAGGCTGCGCGCGACGAAGAGCGTGGTTGCCCAGGAGTTCCGCTCGGGACTTTGGGTGAAGGACGAAGCGAGTTTCATCAACGTGAAGGAAGTGATGCCGGATGCCACGCTCGCCGGAGTGCGGGTTTTTCAGTTCGACAGCAAGCATGCGCTGAAAACCATCAGCTTCGCCACCAGGGGGGTGTACAAGGGCCACAACCTTTGGAGCCTTTCCAACGTGGTGAGAACCAGCTTCACCGGTCAGAACGTCTCGGTATCCTCGATTCCGGAACTTGCCTGGAAATCGGTGCTCACGCCCAATCTTCTGAACGTTTTGCTGATTTATCCGGAGCATATGTCCATTGTCGCGCTGCACCGCTACATCGGTCATTTGCTGGAAAACCGGCAGCAGGCCACCCGATATCAGATCGCTTTCTGGACCAAGATCATCTATCCCTTCGCGGTGCTGGTGATGATGTTGATTTCGTTACCGTTTTCCTATCATCGCAGAAGGGAGGGCGGGATCAGCGCCAAAATCGTGGGGGGCATCATGGTCGGCCTCGTCTTCTACCTGATGAACCAGTTGTCCGATCGACTCGGCCTCATCAACGAATGGCCGCCCTTTCTGAGCGCGGCCCTGCCGACCGTGATCTTCTTCCTTATCGCGCTGGCGACGTTGTGGTGGGTCGAACGCCGCTAGCCGGGATCGGGGCGGGATGCTGCTTCGGATGGCGGCGCAGGTGGCCGGATTCCCGGTTGTGCAGCCATTTCTGCTTCACCGCCTTGCGCTGATCCGGCGGGAGCCGCTTCAGGCTCCGGAAGTTTCTTCTCGCCTCGGAACGCTCTTCCGGGGTGAGTCTGCTCCATTCCCGGAGTCGCGATTGCACGCGTTTTTGCTGGATGGGGGTGAGCTGCGGAAATCGTTTGGCCACGCCGAGCAGCTTTCTTTTCTGGAACTCGGGGAAATTGTTCCATTGGGAGGCAACCGGTGCGAGCACGGCCCGCTGCTGCGGGCTCAGTTCATCCCACTGCGGTGCCTTGCCTGCGGGGGCGGCGATGGACGCAAAGGAGATGGATAGTCCGAGGATCAGTGCTGCGATCGTTTTAACCATGAATCGAAAAATTTCTGATCCGTGTAAGCCGGTACTGGCAGATCGTCTGCGAGAAGCGCCGTGTCTTCGTCTGTCTGGTCGACGTTTTTCTGCGCGGTGTTCCCCCAGTAGAGGATGGCGCAGATTCCGAAGATGAGGGCGGCGGCCGGGAGCCATACGCCGAGCCGGGGGTGGAAGGAATGGCTGATGCCGTGACCTGCGATTTCCACGGAATAGGTGTGCATGCGGTATCTGGCGAGCGCTTGCTCGCGGGCCTCTTCGAGCCGATCGAGCGTTTCGCCCTCGATTTCATCGAGTCCGTAGTCGAGATATTCCCTGATTTTTCCTGTATTCATGGCGTTATCCCCTTCGCTTTCAGGAATGCCGCAATGGCGTGCGCCGCCCTCGAACAGTGGGTCTTTACGCTTCCTTCCGAACATCCCATGATTTCCGCAGTTTCCGTGGTATCCATCTCCTCCCAATAACGCAGCAGGAAGGCCTCGCGTTGACGTGGGGGCAAAGATTCCAGCGCAGCCTCTATATTGGCTACGACCCGGGCGCGATCAAGCAGTTCCGGAGGATTGGAGAAATGATTGGTCTCCCTGGTGTCGAGGGTCTCGAGCGGGTCGGTTTCGTCGTCGCTGACGAGGGAAGATGCCTGGACCGTCCAGAGGGAGCGGACCTTGTTCCTCCTGAAATGGTCGTTGATGGCATTTTGCAGTATGCGCTGGAAGAGCATGGGCAGCTCTCCTGGAGGTTTCCCCGAATAGTTTTCGGTGAGCTTGAGCATGGCCTCCTGGACGATGTCGAGCGCGGCGTCCCTGTCCTTTACTGCAAAGATCGCATGCTTGAATGCACGCTTTTCCACTTCAGCCAGAAACCGGGAAAATTCCTGATAGGTCGCCAATCCTTAGTTCGCTTTCGCGTGGTGAATGCGCCATTCTATCGCAGAAGGCGCCGTTTCAATGGCTTTCATGCAAATCATTTTACACGCATTCGGAGGATGCTCAAAGTTGTGGATCGGATTTTGGCATCCTAGAATGTTCTGGGAAAAACGTTCTTTCGCGAAGGGAATGCTGCCTTGCCCAAATCCTTCAGGAAACAGATCATCCTGACCTACGTGGCGGGCTTCTTCGTGCTCGTTTCGCTGTTCGTCTTCTACATGGTGAGACAGGAAGTGGCGGCCCTGTATCGGGTCAGCAATGAAAGAACCCTGGCGCTTGCCGGGACGCTCGCGAACATTTGCGGTTCCAGGGTTTCCGCTTCCGATCTTCAAGGCCTGGAGGAAGTGATCCATTCCATCCGCAATGATCCTGGACTCGAGTATGCGATGGTGATCTCCCTTTCCGGGCGTGTCCTCGCGCATACCGATCCTGGAATGATCGGGAAAATCGTCGCTGATCCGGCGGGCCGCATGCTGCAATTTGATTCTCCCGGAGCGTACGTGATGCGGGACGATGCGGATTTCATCGATGTGGCTTTTCCCGTCATCGTCAAAGGAACCCATCTCGGCTGGGCGCGGGTGGGCAGAAAGCGGCAGATCGTTTCCGCGAATCTCGACAGAATCGTTCGCGACGGAGTCTGGTTCGTGCTGGCCTCGACCCTTCTTTCGGTTCTTGCCGCCCATCTTCTGGCAGGAAGGATCGGCAGCAGGGTCGGCTCGCTGGTAAAAATCGCGAAGGGTGTGGAATCCGGTGATTTCGACAGAAGATCCGGCTCGACCGGTGAGGGCGACGAGATTTCCGTTCTTGCTGCGAGCATCGACAGCATGCTCGACGCCCTTGCGGAAAACCGCAGGGGACTTGCCGAGGCTTTCCAGTATGCCAGAAGGCTGATCGAGGCAAGCCTCGATCCTCTCGTCACCATCAGTTCGGAAGGCAAGATCACCGATGTCAACCAGGCCACCGTGAATGCGACCGGCGTTTCGAGGAAGGAACTCCTGGGAACGGAGTTTTCCGATTATTTCACCGAGCCTGAAAAGGCGAGGGAGGGATACCTCGAGGTGTTCGGGAAAGGTTTCGTGAAGGATTATCCCCTCACACTGCGCCATCGGGACGGCAGGCTGTTTCATGTGATCTACAATGCCTCCCTCTACCGGGACGAGGATGGAAAGGTCCTTGGCGTGTTTGCGGCGGCCCGCGACATCACCGAAAGAAGGCTCGCAGAACTGGAACTCGCACGCGCGAATCTCAGAAACCGGCTCATCCTCGACTCCGCCGGAGAAGGAATTTATGGTCTCGACATCCAGGGCAGGTGCACTTTCGCCAACCCGGTTGCGCTCAGGATACTGGGATATTCCTGGGAACAGATCTCGGGCATGAATTCCCACCAGCTTTTCCATCATTCCTTTCCGGACGGAAAGCCTTATCCAAGGGAGCAATGCCCGGTCCATGCGGCCTACCGGGAAGGCATGGTGAGGCGCGGGAGGGATCATTACTGGCGAAGCGATGGAGGCGCCTTTCCTGTCGAATTTGTCAGTACGCCGATCCTGGAAGAAGGCGTGGTTTCCGGTGCTGTGGTGGTGTTCCGGGATATCACCGAGCGCAGGATCGCCGAGGAAAAATTGAAGCGCAGCGAACAGGGGCTGGCCGATGCGCAACGTATCGCCCACCTCGGGAACTGGGAACTCGATGTTGCGACCGGACGCCTTTCCTGGTCGGACGAAATATTCCGCATTTTCGAGATCGACCCGGAAAAATTCGGCGCTTCCTACGAAGCCTTTCTCGACGCCATCCATCCCGAAGACCGGGAAAGAGTCAACCTCGCCTATACCGAATCGCTGAAAAATCATGCAGGTTACGACATCGTTCACAGGCTCAGGATGAAGGACGGGCGAATCAAGTACGTGAACGAGAAATGCGAAACGCATTATGGCGAGAATGGCGAGCCGCTGCGTTCGGTCGGCACTGTGCATGACATCACCGCGCAGAAATACGCAGAGGAGGAACTGAGGGAGCAGGAAATGCATTCCCGTTCCCTCCTCAGGCTTTCCAGAGCGCTGGAGCGGGCGGAAGGCTATCAGCATGTGATCGAGGCGGCGAGAGACGAAGTGCAGGCCGTGATCGGCTACCGGAACCTTTGGGCGTATCTTTTGAGCGAAGACAGGAAATTTGCAAAGGCGCTGGTTGCGGGCGGACCTAGCTCGGATATCGTCATGTCGGAACAGGGGGCGGCCACGCTCGTCATCGAAGGCGACCCGATGCTGGAAGAGATTGCGAACGCAACCGAAATCGTGCTGATCGAGGATGCGCAGACCGGTTCCGGGGTCAACCGGGAAATCGTCGGGCGCCTCGGCAACCGGACCATCGTGAACATCCCGGTGATCCTTTCCGGCCGGCATCTGGGCAGCGTGGGGACGGGCACTTTCGGCGAGGAAGGGGTGAAGGTTCCTACCCCATCGGAACAGAAATACCTGATCTCCCTCGCGAGCCAGCTTGCCGGCGCCATAGATCGAATCCATCTCGCGCAGGAAAGGAGAAGGGTCGAAAACGAACTCAGGGATCTCAATCACGATTTCGTCACGCTGCTGGAGAACACGGGCGATTTCATCTATTACAAGGACAGGGAAAGCCGCTTCCGGTTCTGTAGCCAGACGCTTGCGAACATCACCGGACATACCCGCTGGCGCGAAATGATCGGAAAAAACGACCTCGAGGTTTTCCCGGAGGAGACTGCCAGGATCTATCATGAAGAGGAAAAACCGATCTTCTCCGAAGGGGTTCCGCTTCTCAACAGGATCGATCCCTATTACGACGTGGAGGGGGTTTTGCGCTGGGTGAGCACCAACAAGTGGCCGGTTTTTGCAGAGGACGGGAAGACCGTGGTCGGCATATTCGGCATCAGCCGGGATGTCACGGAAATCAAGGAGGCGGAAGACAGGATCAATGCGCTCAACCGGGACCTGGAAGCGCGGGTGGCGGAGCGCACCGCGCAGCTCGAGGCGGCCAACAGGGAGCTCGAGTCCTTCTCCTATTCTGTTTCGCACGACCTGCGCGTACCGCTCAGGGCGATCGAAGGATTTTCGGGAATCGTCGTCGAGGAATACGGGGACAGGCTGGACGAGGAGGGAAAGCGACTGCTGGGTGTGGTCAGGGAAAATACGCGCAAGATGGCGCAGCTCATCGAAGACATCCTCGCCTTTTCCAGAACCGGAAGGTTGGAGCTTTCTCCTGTCGACGTGGACATGGAACAGCTGGTTCGGGAGGTGATTTCCGACCTCGGGCCTTCTGTCCAAATCGATTTCTCGGTCGGGAAGCTGCGCCCGGCGCATGTGGACCGCGCGATGATGATTCGGGTATGGACCAACCTGATTTCCAATGCGGTCAAATTCAGCCGGAAGAGGGAAAAGGCGAAAATCGAGGTGGGCTGTCTCGCTGGAAAAGGCGAAACCGTCTATTTTGTTCGGGACAACGGGGCGGGATTCGACATGAAATATTACGACAAGCTTTACGGGGTATTCCAGAGGCTGCATGCAGTGAGTGAATTCGAGGGAACCGGAATCGGTCTGGCCATCGTGAAGCGCATCGTCACCCGCCACGGCGGCAGGGTCTGGGGGGAAGGAAAGACGGACGAAGGGGCAACCTTTTATTTCAGTCTGCCCGAGGAGGGAAATCGTGGATGAATCATTCAGGGAAGTGGAAATCCTGCTCGTCGAAGACAATCCGACAGATGCCGAACTCGCGATCCGTGCGCTCAGGAAGAACCATCTCGCCAATAGCCTGGTCTGGGTGAAGGATGGCGCCGAAGCCCTCGATTTCGTTTTCGGGGAGGGCGAGTATCGGGGAAGAAAACCTGAAAACGGCCCCCGGGTCATCCTGCTCGATCTGCGCCTGCCCAAGGTGGACGGAATGGAAGTACTCAAGAAGCTCAAAGGGGACGGGAGGACGAAAACCATTCCGGTGGTGGTGCTCACTTCATCCCGCGAAGATCGCGACATCGCGGACAGTTACCAGCTTGGCGTGAACAGTTACATCGGCAAGCCGGTCGAGTTCGACGAATTCGCCAGGGTGGTCTCGGAACTCGGGCTTTACTGGCTGGTCGTGAACCAGTCTCCGGTCGCGAAAAAATGAACGGGGAATCGAAAGAGCTGCGCATCCTGATGCTGGAGGATACGCCCACCGATGCGGAGCTGATCGAGCATGCCATGCGCCGCGGAGGCATTTCCTTTTCTGCGCTCCGCGTCGAAACGAGGGAGGCATTTTCCATGGCCCTCGAGGAATATCGTCCGGACATCATCCTTTCCGATTACAAGCTTCCTTCCTTCGACGGCATGAGCGCGCTGCAGATGGCGAGGGATGCCCACCCTGAAATCCCGGTGATCATGGTGACCGGTGCATTGTCCGACATCGAGGCAGTCGATCTGATCCAGGCGGGGGCGAAGGATTATGTACTGAAAGACAGGCTCGCACGTCTTTCCCCTGCGATCGGGCGCGTGCTTTCTGCGGAGCAGGGCGTGAGGGCGAGAAAGGAAGCTGAAAATGCGCTTCGCGAGAGCTACCGTCAGGTGAAACTTGCAAGAGACGAGTGGAACAGCGCTTTCGATGCGGTGAAAGACCCGCTGTTCTTCCATGACAGGAGTGGCTCGATCACGCGCTGCAACCGCGCCTATGTCGAGCAGGCAGGCTTACCCTTCCGGGAAATCATCGGCAAGCCATACTGGGAAATTTTTCCGAAAGGCGAAGGTCCTCTTGCAAGTTGCGGGAGCGTTCTCGGAAATTTGCTGGAAACCGCCGACGAGGAAATCCTGGCGGAGGGGGGAAGGACTTTCATCTCCCGAAGTTTTTCGGCCAGGGATGCGGACGGGGAATATCTGTTTTCGGTTCACATCCTGGAGGACATCACCGAACGAAAGAAATCGGATGCGGAAATCCGGCGGGTGAACCGGCTGATGAAAACATTGAGCGAGGCAAACCGTAGCCTGCTTCATGCGGCGGACGAGGCGGACCTCATGCAGAGGATGTGCGAAGTGATCACGGGAAGCGGTCGCTACATGCGCGCCTGGATCGGTCTTGCGAAAGAGGATGGCCGCATCGATCCGGTCGCGGTCTCCGGCGATCTAGGCAAGCCCGTCGAATCGGTGAACCTTTCCTGGAAGGAGCAGGGACTGGGGCCTGCCGGAATGGCGGTGAGAACCTGCAGGACGCAGATCGCCATCAGCGATGTTCCCGGTTTCGAAGAATGGAAGATTCCCGCAGCAGAGATCGGCTGCCAGTCCTGCATCGCGCTTCCCCTTCAGGAAAACGGCAAGGTTTTCGGCGTGCTCAACATCTGTTCGGCTGAATCTTCGGTCATGACGCCGGATGAGGTTTCGCTGCTCGAGGAAATGGCGGGAGACCTGACTTTCGGCATCGTCAATCTCAGAATGCGGAGCGAGCGCGACAGGGCGGTCGTCGAGCGCCAGGAATATGCGGAGCGGTTGAGATCGAGCCTCGAGGACGCACTGCAGGCAATCGCCTATACGGTCGAGATGCGCGACCCATATACCGCAGGGCATCAGCGGCGTGTGGCGAACCTCGCAGCAAAAATCGCATCCATGCTGGGCCTTCCCGAAGATCAGGTCCACGGCATCCGGCTGGCCGGGATCGTCCATGATCTGGGTAAAATCCTGGTCCCTGCAGAAATCCTGAGTCGTCCCGGAAAATTGAGCGAAATTGAATTCGGCCTCATCAAGGCCCATCCCCAGGCCGGTTACGACATCCTGAAGGGGATCGATTTCCCATGGCCGATCGCTCAGGCCGTTTTGCAGCATCATGAAAGGCTGGACGGTTCCGGCTATCCTGCCGGTCTTCGCGACGGCGCAATCATCCTGGAAGCGAGGATACTGACCGTCGCAGACGTGGTCGAAGCGATGTCCTCGCATCGTCCCTACCGTCCGGGAAGAGGGATCGGGGTCGCCCTCGCAGAAATCAGGGAGAATCGCAGCAAACTCTACGACCCGCAGATCGTCGATGCCTGCCTCGAACTGTTCGAAATGGGCTACGCCCTTCCTGCCCCTTGAGCTATATCAGAAGTAACAGCATCCATTCGGAGGAGAAGGCATGACCATCATCGGCATCGATCTCGGCACTTCCAATTCCGCAGCCGCAGTGCTGCGGGGCGGGCGTCCGGTCATCATCCCGAGCAGCGAAGGGGTGAGCCTGGGGGGCAAGGCCTTTCCGAGTCATGTTGCCGTTGCCGCAGACGGACAGATCCTGGTCGGAGAACCTGCGAGGCGTCAGGCGAGCGCCAATCCGGAAGGAACGGCGACGGCATTCAAGCGCAGGATGGGAAGGCGGGAGAAGATTTCATTGCGCGGGCGCGAATATTCCCCGGAGCAGCTCTCCGCCTTTCTTTTGCAGAAGATCAGGCGGGATGCGGAAGCCTTTCTGGGGGAGGAAGTGAAGCAGGCGGTGGTGACGGTTCCCGCCTATTTCGACGACAACCAGAGGAATGCGACCAAGGATGCCTGCAGCATTGCCGGAATCGAGGTGGCTCGCCTCGTCAACGAGCCCACTGCCGCAGCCCTCGCCTATGGCCTCGACAGGCTCGGGCAGGATCTTCGGATCGCCGTGATCGACTTCGGCGGCGGCACGCTGGATGTCACCATCATGGAATTCGGAAAGGGGGTGTTCGAGGTCGTCAGCACTTCCGGGGATACGAATCTCGGCGGAACGGACATGAACCGGAATATTTTCGAATTCCTCGCAGATCGCTTCGAATCCGAATCCGGGATCGACCTGAGGGGAGACGACAGGGCTTGCGCCCGTCTCCTCGAGGCTTCCGAACTGGCGAAGATCGAGCTTTCCGCTTCCAGCACCGCCCATGTCAGCCTTCCCTATATCGCATCCCGTGCAGGAGAGGCAGTGCATTTCGAAATGGACCTCACCCGCACCGAACTCGAAAGGGTCGTGGTCGACGTGATCGAGCGCTGCCGGAAACCGGTCATGCAGGCGCTTGCCGATGCATCGGTGCGTCCGGAAGAAATCGACAGGATCGTTTTCGTGGGCGGTCCCACCAGGATGCCCGCCGTTCGTGCATTTTTCGAGGGAATGCTCGGCAGGAAGGCGGAATTGGGCATCGATCCCATGGAATGCGTCGCATCCGGCGCTGCGATCCAGGCTGGGGTGCTCTCCGGAGAGGTCGGCGACATCGTTCTCATCGATGTCACGCCGCTCACCCTGGGGATCGAGACGCTGGGCGGGGTCGCGACCCCGCTCATTGCCAGAAACACGCCGATTCCGGTGAAAAAATCAGAAATGTTCACGACCGCGGCAGACATGCAGACTTCCGTCACCGTCCATGTATTCCAGGGGGAACGACCGATGGCGCGGGACAATGCCGCGCTCGGGGAATTCAGCCTGGAAGGTATCGCTCCTGCGCCCAGGGGCTTGCCCAAGATCGAGGTGTCCTTCGATCTCGATTCGAACGGGATGCTGAATGTCACTGCGCAGGATACGGTCACCCGGAAATCCCAGTCGATCCGCATCACCGGATCTTCGAGGCTTTCGGAAGCCGAAAAGGAGCGCATGGTGCATGAGGCGGAACAGTTCGCCGAACAGGACAACAGGCGCAGGGAAGAGGCGGAGAAGCTCAATTCCGCCGATTCCGCCTGTTACCAGGCCGAAAGGATGCTCGCCGATTTCGAAGGGAAGCTCACGGAAGATCTCAAGGGAAGGATCAATTCCGCCATGCGCGAAGTGAAGGAAGCATTGCAAAAGCACGATGCTGCGCTTGCATCGAGCCGTTCCGGAGCCTTGCAGAATCTTCTGAAGGAGGCGGGGGCGGTCATCTATTCGCAGACTCCCGATGCGGGGGTTTATGCCCAGACTCCCTATCGGGGTGAAAAGGTGGTCGATGCGCAATACCGGGAAGCGAAATAGCAGGAGGGATCATCGCGCAACGCGATTATTACGAGGTGCTCGGCGTACCGAAGGAGAGCGATGCGAAGGCGATCCGGGATGCGTTCAGGGAGCTTGCGCTGAAATACCACCCCGACAGGAACCGTGATCCCGGGTCCGAGGATCGCTTCAGGGAAATCGCGCAAGCCTATGCAGTGTTGTCCGATCCGCAAAAGCGTGCGGAATACGACAGAAAAGGGTCGGGATTCCCTGCAGGCGATTTCTTCGGAAAAATGGATTTCGGGGATCTTTTCGAAGGATTTCCGGGAGGATTTTTCGAAGGGTTGTTCCACAGGAACCGGGGCGAAGACATCGAGGTCACGCTGGAAGTGCCGCTCTGGAGGATCGCGAAGGGGGGAAAGGAAAAGGTCGTCGTGCCGGTCGATTCAGCCTGCCCCGATTGCGGCGGGAGCGGTGCGGCTCCCGGCACCTCACCGAAAACCTGCCAAGCCTGCGGGGGAACCGGAAGGAAATCAACGAGAAAGAAATGGAGCGAGAACGAAATTGTCATCGAGCAGGTGGGGCCTTGCCCGGATTGCGGCGGGACGGGCCGCATCATCGAGAAGCCCTGTCCGGCTTGCGGCGGCAAGGGCAGGGTAAGGCGCGAAGAAACCCTGGAAGTTTCCATCCCTCCGGGAATCGGAGAGGGATCGATATTGAGGATTCAGGGAAAAGGAATGCCTTATCCGGGCGGGGCGCCGGGCGATCTTTACGTCGTGGTGAAAAGCGCAAAGGACCCCAGGTTCGAGCGCGATGGAGCGGATCTCTGGTGCGCCGAGACCATTTCGCTGATCGATGCAGTGCTCGGGACGAAGATCAGGGTGCCCACCCTGGATCGTCCGGCGGAAGTCGACATCCCTCCCGGAACCCAGCCGGACGCGGTGTTGAGAATCAGGGGAAAGGGGCTTCCCGGCGGCGATCTCTATCTCAGGATCCGGATTCTGGTTCCGGAAAAGCTTTCCGGGATGGAAAGGGATCTTTACAGGAAGCTTCGTGAGATTTCCGCTGGCGGTTCCTAGAACGGAATCAGCAGCACGAGCTTGAGATCGCGTCTCGTGGCGGGATGGAAGGTGATCTGGTTGTAGGAGAGCCTGCCGCGTTTTTCGTGATTGAAGGTCCTCAGGCCTCCTTCCCTTTCGATGACGTCGTATTCGAGCCAGAATTTCGAAAAATCCGGGCTCGATGCGAGCATTTCTTCCACGAATTTTCCAGCCTCTTCTTCGGCGAGATCGCAATCT
The DNA here is from genome assembly GCA_021848705.1 of Pseudomonadota bacterium. Lineage (GTDB taxonomy): Bacteria > Pseudomonadota > Gammaproteobacteria > Burkholderiales > JABEVD01 > JABEVD01. The sequence continues at coordinate 2,352 of JAJZTT010000010.1, read as the reverse complement.
GCGCGAAATTCCGCTGCGAGCCTCTTTGCCCGGAAAGGCCAGTCCTCGATCAGAATCTTTGCCTGCGGGTCCAGGAACACGAAGCGGAGCAGGTTCCTGTCGGAGTCTTTTGTCAGCCATCCTTCGAAAAGCGCTTCCGCTTCCCCGTTCCATGCGATCGCGTTCCAGAACCGGTCGAGCACATAGGCGGGCGTTGTAACGAATTTCAAGCATTCCAGCACCATGTCGGCGGGAGTGGGCGCCGCCACCGGCCCGACGGCTTTTCCGCCCAGCCTGAAAAGGTAATTCCGCTCCGCATCGGTGAGGTGGAGTGCGCTGGCGAGTTTTTCCAGCAGGGAGGAGGAAGCGGAAACAGGCCTGCCCTGTTCCAGCCAGGTGATCCAGGTCGGGCTCACTTCGCACAAGGCTGCGAGTTCCTCGCGACGCAGCCCCGGCGTCCTGCTTCGACCGATGCGGCGAATCCCGGCTTCCTCCGGGCGGATCCTTTCCCTGTGCTTGCGGATGAATGTGCCGAGACTGCTCGTGATTTTTGCGGGTGGCATGAAAATATACCAGTATAAACGGTTGTCTTGTTCCAGTATGTTAGCCCTTTCATACTGTACCTGTCTTCAACAACAGGAGAATAAAATGGAACAGCGGAAACTCGTCGACAGCCAGTTCGGAAGCCGTGCGGAATCTTATCTGACCAGCAAGGTGCATGCGCAGGGTGAAGACTTGGAGAAGCTTTCTGCGCTTGCAGCGGGCGCAAGGCGTGTGCTCGATCTCGGCTGCGGCGCAGGACACGCGAGCTACGCGCTTGCAAGAGGCGGGGCGAAATCCGTGATCGCCTACGATCTTTCGCGGCAGATGCTCGATGTGGTGAAGAAAGAGGCGATGCGATACCCTGCGATCGAAATCCGCGAAGGCAGGGTGGAGGAACTTCCGTTCGAGGAGGGGTTCTTCGATCTCGTGGTCACCCGCTATTCGGCCCATCACTGGCTGGATGCGAGACGTGCGCTTTCGGAAGCGGCCAGGGTGACTTCGAAGGGAAGCCGCTTCGTTGCGATCGATACGATTTCGCCTGAATATCCGCTTTTCGATACGGTGCTGCAGGCGACCGAAATTTTGCGGGATGCATCCCACGTCAGGAATTACCGCTTGAGCGAATGGGAGAACATGCTGGAGGAAGCCGGGTTCGGGCGGATCCGTCACGAAACCTTCACCGTGAGGATGAGTTTTTCGAGCTGGATCGAACGCATCGGAACGCCGCCCGAACGCGTCGCCGCGCTGCATGCGGCTTTTTCCGCCTTTCCGGAGGAAGCGAAGCGGCATTTCGAAATCGGCGAGGATTGTTCGTTCACCATCACGGTGGGATGGATCGAGGCGGTACGAAATTCCTGATCGGTTCAGCGCTTCGCATCGAGAAGCTTTTTCACCCTGTCGTCGAGTCTTCCCATGAAGGCTTCGACGGCTTGGGTGAAATCGCGGTTTTCGCCAAGCGCTCTGTCCACGCCCATGTGGGTGAAAGGGACTTCCAGCACCGGCGCGTCGGTGCCGAGGGATCTTGCCTTCGCTGAAAAACGATGCGCCTGAAGGCACGAATCGTCCCGCTTTTTCGAGCATACGAGAAGGATTGGGCGCAGTTTTTCCCGAATTTCATCAAAGGGGGATGCCTTGCGCCAGAATTCGCGGTCCTTTCCGAAAGCGCGATCGTACAGGCGGGGATGACGGCGTGTCATGATCGATGGTACATCGAGCGCTGCGCTGTCGAGTGAGATGGCGCCAAGCCAGGGCTTCTTCACGATTCCGTCGGCTATGGAAGGATCGGCTTCGAGAAGGGCTACGAGGTGTGCGCCTGCAGAATGTCCGATCAGGATGAAGCGGCTGGAATCCCCTCCCCAGGAAGGGGCGAGTTGCTCCGCCTTCCCGATCGCTCTTGCAATGTCCTTCGCTTCCCCGATCGGATTGCCGCTCAGTCTGTAATTCGCCGAGACGACGATGAATCCCGTCGGAAGCCAGAGTCCAGCCTTGTTCGCGACGAAATCCCTTGAAGTCTTGTCTACGTGCAGCCATGCTCCGCCATGCACCATGAAAATGACCGGGGCATTCCTTGCATTCCCGGGAATGTAAACGTCGAAACGCTGGGCGGAATCCTGGCCGTAGGCGATGTCGGAAATCGATGGCGTTGCGGCGCTCGCCCAGATGGGGGTCGCGAGAAACAGCATGAAGAGGATCCTGATTCTCCTCATGAAATTTCTCCAGCCGCAAGGCGTCCCAGTTCCCGGGCGAGTTCTGCGAGTCTTCGTCCGTTCTCCAGTCCTTCGATGAAGCGCTCTGGAATCCCCGAAAGCCCGACCTGGGCGCCAACCAGTG
>JAJZTT010000135.1 GCA_021848705.1 Pseudomonadota bacterium | reverse complement strand
TCGACCGGATCTTCCGCTGTCCAGATCTTGGTTTCAGGCGTGTTGATGTAGCCCAGCACCGAATGAAGCGTGGTGGTTTTTCCGGAACCGGTCGGACCGCAAACCAGGAACAGCCCGTAGGGTTTCGATACGATACCCTTCAGGGTGGAAAGCGCAGAAGAAGAGAATCCCACCTTTTCGATCGGAATCGGATCGCCTGACGCCAGAATCCGCATCACGATGTCTTCGACTCCGCCCGCGGAGGGTATCGTCGCCACCCGGAGCTCGATATTGAGCGGCCCGAACTTGCGGAAGATGATCTTGCCATCCTGGGGCTTGCGCTTCTCGGCAATGTCGAGATCGCACATGATCTTGATGCGGGCGATGATCGCGTTGCGATAGGAGGAGGGAATCTCGACATAGGGAACGAGGGTGCCGTCCTTGCGGATGCGCACCTGGGTCTTGCCCTTTCCTGGCGCGGGTTCGATATGGATATCCGATCCGCCCATCTTGTACGCGTCCGTGATGATCTTGTTGACGAGCTTGACGAGTTCGTTGTCCGCCGCAGCAGATATCTCGTCGGAAATATCCTCGACTTCATCCGCATCCAGTGAGGAAATCAGCTCGCCGATCGAGGAGCCGTCGTCCCCGCCTGCGCCGAAGAACTGGTTGACCGTCTGGGAAAACTCCCGCTGGGTGCAGACCCGATAGATCAGCTTGTGCTTGGGAAAAACATTGTTGACGACCCGGGAAGTCTGCACCTTTTCCGGATCCGGGCTGATGATGATGAGCCCATCCCTGGTTTCGTCGACCGGAAGCCAGAGATTGGTTTCGACATAATCGCGCTTGATGTTTCTGAGCAGATCGGAAGGCCTCACCCGGTCAGGTTTGTAAGGCTCGTATTCGACTCCGAAGAAATGCGCGAGGGATTTTCCGAGCGCGGGAAGCTTGACCTGGAACTCGTCGATCAGCACTTCCTCCAGCGGCACTCCCCTTCTTCTCGCGGATCGCGACGCCAGGTCGAATTCCACTGCGGAAATCACCCCGTCCGCGATCAGCACATCGAAGCGGGTCCTGACGAGTTGATGGGAACGCTGCCGCTGCTTCAGCGCGATCGCCAGGGTCTTGGAAAGTTCGACCACCCCTTCTTCGGTCATCGGCTGAAAGGGCAAACCGAACTTGTTGTTGATGATCTGCAACACGCCCATCAGTTCGTTGTCCGCAGCATCGACGATGGGCGAAACCAGCATCTGCTTGGTCCGGTACCCGGTTCGCTTGTCCACCTCGCGCATGAAGTGCAGATGCGGGCTGTAGGACTGCAGCTCCCGATCGTCGTAGACGTCCTTCAGATTCACCATCTTCCGGTGCAGTGCGACATATCCCGCGACGCTCTGCTCGGAGATGGGCAGCTTGAGATCCTTGAAGGAAGTCAGGCCGGTCTTCACCTTGGAAATGATGGAGGCCTTGTCCTCGCTCACCACATAGATCGTGATCCTGTCCGCATTGAAGAGCGTGCAAATGTCCTTGCCGAGATCGAAAATGATCTCGTCGATGTTGCTGGTTGCATGAATCCTGTTGGTCAGGTTCTGCAACGCCTTGGAGAAATTCAGCTTGATGCTGACATCCGCCAGGCTTTCCTGGAAAATCGGGACGTTCTTGCCGCCGCCATCCACATCCGAAATCTTGGTCATATCAGAACTCGAATACCTGATCGTTGAGCAGCATTTCCGGCTTCATCTGCCCGGCATATTGCGCAACTTCCGCCATGATGAGCCCCAGTTCGCCAGGCTTGAGGTGGGTGATGCAGATTGCCGCCCCTCCCCTGAATTTCGCAAGTTCCTCGCCGAGCAGACTGGGGCACAGATGCTTGGAAAGAACGGCGATCTCGTATTCGCTGTTTGAAAAAGCGGTCTCGATGATCAGGTATTTCAGATTGTCGATCCTGTTGACCTGCTCCCAGAGCGCGTCATTGGTGGTCGTATCGCCGCTGAACACCAGACTCCCCTTGCCGCTGTCGAGCCAGTATCCGACTGCGGGAACGGTATGGTTGGCAGGCAGCGTGGTGATTTTCCTTCCCCCGAGGTCCAGCGTTTCTCCGAGCCGGATGGTTTCGTAGCGCAGATAGGGAGATTCCGGAGAGGGAATCGTCGTGAAATCGGGCCAGATGACCGAATTGAAAATATGGCGCTTCAATGCATCGATCGTCTCCTCGATGGCATAAACGGTGATGGGCGCCTTCTTGAGATAACCGACGCTGTCGACGAGCAGCGGAATGGAAGCGATGTGGTCGAGATGGGAATGCGTCAGAAAGATCCTGTCGATCCGGCACATCTCCTCCAGAGAAAGGTTGCCGACTCCCGTTCCCGCATCGATCAGGACATCCTCGTCAAGCAGGAAGGAGGTGGTGTGCAATGCACCGCCGATCCCGCCGCTGCATCCTAAGATTCTGAGTTTCAAAGCGCCCCTTCCTACTTGAGAAAAAACTCCATCTTGATGCCGAGCAATTCGAGGATGTCGTGATCCCGAAGGGCATGTGGCTGAAGATCGAGCGTTCTGCCATTCAATACAGGTGGTTTGGGTCCTTCCACGTGGGTGATGAAATAACCCTGGGGACGCCTCGTGATCACAGCGACCTGGACCCCGGGTTTGCCGAGCGTGGTCAGATTCTTGACGAGGTCGAGTTCCCGGCCGGCAGCGGGTCCGTTCAAAAGCTGGATGGCAGCACCGACCTTGACCGTAGGCGCCGGAGGAGGAGGCGGGACAGGCGCAGGGTCCCTGGGCGCCTCGACCTGGGAAGGAAGCGCCGCAACGGCTGCGGCAGGCTTCATCATCACGGTCCTCTCGAACTCTCGCGGCTGCTTTTTGACCACTTCCTCCCGGACATAATTGAGTTTGTATTTTCCGATCTCGATCACATCGCCTCTTTGCAGGAAGCATTTCTTGATGAATTTTCCGTTCACCTTGGTGCCATTGGTGCTCCCGAGATCCTCCAGGAAAGAGTCATTCAGAATGGTGATGACGACGGCATGGTCTCCGCTGACGGCGACATTGTCCAGTTGAATGTCGTTTCCAGGTTTTCTCCCGATCAGGATTCTCTCCTTATCGAGTTCGTACTCCCTGACCGTCTTCCCATCAAGGCTGAGAATCAATTTCGACATGGTAGCCTGCCCCTTTATTTCCTGAATGATGACATGAATCTCGCAAACAGTCCCTGCCGTACCGCAAAATTCTGCCTCACTTTCACAAGAATAACCGAAATGTTGTCGCGTCCGCCATTTTCATTCGCAAGCTCGATCAACTGGCCCACAGCCAGCTTCAGATTCGATTTCATGGTGTCGACGATGAGCCGGATTTCCTCATCCTCCAGCATGTCGTTCAATCCGTCCGAGCAAAGCAGGTAGATGTCTTCCGGGCGGGTTTCGTAGCTGCCGATTTCGGCTTCCGCCTCCCGCTCCACGCCGAGGGCTCTCGTCACGATGTTCCTGTGCTGCGAGTGCCTGGCTTCCTCCGGGGTCACGAGCCCGCTGTCGAGTTGTTGCTGCAGGAGCGAGTGATCGTGGGTCAGTCTTTCCAGGATTCCATCCCGGAAGCGGTACATGCGCGAATCCCCGAGATGCGCCACGCTCACCCTGTCGTCATAAAATAGCGCAGCGACCAGCGTCGTTCCCATTCCGGCATAGCCGGGGTTTCCATTCGCGGAATGGTAGATCGCCAGATTGGCTGCCGCCACCTGTTCGTGAAGCATGCTCAAGGCAAAGCATTTGCCCGTTTTCGGGTCGATTCTTTCAGGGTCGACCTGCCCGAGCATCTCCTTGATGCCCGAAGAAATCAGGGTGACCGCGATTCCGCTGGCCACTTCTCCCGCATTGTATCCCCCCATGCCGTCGGCGAGGACGACGAGGCCTGAAGCCGGATCACAGGAAAGGCTGTCCTCGTTGTGCGAACGAACCCGCCCCACATCGGACTGACATGCCATTTCAAGAACCCGACTCAAATCCATGTTTTTTCACAATCCAGCAAACCGCCCCAGGGCACGCTCACCAGGCAATTATGCACCATAAGTATAAATCATAGTTAATCTGCTTAATGAACCAGCAGCAGCGGAATCTCCGAAATATGGATGAGTCTTGACGCGACAGAGCCGAGCAACATGCCTGAAATCGCCCCCATCCCGCCCTTCCCCATGCAGATCTGATCGCATTTCATTTCTCTTGCATAGTCCAGGATGGTCTGCGCGACATTGCCTACCCCGATGTGGATGCGGCATGGCAGATTCGCAGCCTTCATCACTGAACAGGCCGGCTCCAGGATCGCCATTCCCTCGTCGTGGTAATAGGCCTGCAATTTGTCCTGTCCGACGAAGCTTCGGACATTTCCGGAAAGGATCGGCATCTGCACGTTCAGAAGATGAACCTCCACACCGCCTGCATACAGGCCTGCCGTTTCCGCCACATGGGAAACCGCCCGCAAGGCAGATTTCGAACCATCGACCGGAATCAGTACCCTCATCGCTCCTCCCCTCCCACGAGATCCACGAGCGCACGGGTTTGTTTCCGTGCCCGCCATTTCCCGACGACCACCGACAAGGTGGCGAAAAAAGCCGGGCCGGCCCACTCGAGCCAGGAAGCTTGCTCCTTCACCCGTGAGGAAATGCTCACATCCTCCACCAGCATTCCGCCCGAGATCCATCCGATCAGCGCTCCGCCCAGCAGGATCATCACCGGAAAACGGTCCAGCACCTTCAACACCAGGGAACTTCCCCACAGGATCACCGGAACGCTCACCGATATTCCGAGCACGATGAGCAGCATGCTGTCTTTCGCCGCCCCCGCCACCCCGATGATGTTGTCGAGGCTCATCACCGCATCCGCGATGACGATGGTCCGGACCGCTGCGAAAAGCCCGGTTTGAGCATCGATCCCCTTCCCGTGCGATTCTTCCTGCCCTCCTATCAGGTTCACGCCAATCCAGAACAGCATGAAGGAGGCTGCGATCCTGAGGTAGGGCACCTCGAGCAGCATCAGCGCGAAGAAGATCAGCACGACGCGAATGCCGACCGCGCCCATCACCCCCCAGATCATCGCCTTTTTCCGCTCGGACTCCGGCAATCCCCTGCAGGCGAGCGCGATCACCACTGCATTGTCCCCCCCCAGCAGGATGTCGATCGATACGATCTGCAACAGGGAGATCCAGAATGCAACATCGATCATAGAACCGATTTCACCAGTTTCCCGATCTCTGATGGATTCCTGGTCACCCGGATCCCGCAGGATTCCATCACTTCGATCTTCTGTTCCGCGCTTCCTTCACCGCCGGAAATGATGGCCCCTGCGTGTCCCATGCGTTTGCCGGGGGGAGCGGTGAGGCCGGCCACGAAGCCGATCACGGGTTTTTTCATGTTGTCCCGGATCCAGCGTGCGCAGACTTCCTCGTCCGTGCCGCCGATCTCGCCCACCATCACCACGGCTTCCGTTTCGGGATCCTCGTTATACATTTTCATCACGTCGATGTGCTTCAATCCGTTCACCGGATCCCCGCCGATGCCGACGCAGGTGGACTGCCCCAGTCCAACTTCCATCAATTGCCCCACCGCCTCGTAGGTGAGGGTGCCGGAACGGGAAACTACGCCGATTCCGCCCTTCTTGTGGATGTGTCCGGGCATGATGCCGATCTTGATCTCGTCCGGGGTGATGATGCCGGGACAGTTCGGTCCGATGAGCAGCGTCTTTTTGCCCCTCATCCTGTAGCGCACATCGATCATGTCATGCACCGGAATGCCTTCGGTGATGCAGATCACCAGATCGAGATCCGCCTCCACCGCCTCCAGGATGGCAGCGGCTGCATAAGGGGGGGGAACGTAGATAACCGAAACGCTGGCGCCGGTCTGTTCCTTCGCCTCGCGCACGGAATCGAAAACAGGAATCCCCTCGAAGGACTGCCCCCCCTTTCCGGGCGTGACGCCTGCGACGAAGGCATTGACCCCGTTCGCATATTTTTTGCATTGCAAGGTATGGAACATGCCGGTCTTTCCGGTCATGCCCTGCGTCATGACTTTGGTGTTTTTATCGACGAGTATCGACATCAGTTTCCCTTCGAGGCTTCGACCGCGAATTTCGCGGCCTCCATCATGGTGTTGGCGGAAATGATCGGAAGTCCCGACTCGGCCAGGATCTTCTTGCCCAGTTCCACATTCGTTCCTTCCAGCCTCACCACCAGCGGAACCTGGAGCGAGACCTGTCTTGCCGCCTCGACCACCCCTTCTGCGATCACGTCGCACTTCATGATTCCGCCGAAGATGTTGACGAAGATCACCTTGACCCGGGGATTTCCGAGCATCAGCTTGAACGCCTCGGTCACCTTCTCGACCGTCGCCCCGCCGCCCACGTCGAGGAAGTTGGCGGGAGAGGCACCCTGGAGCTTCACGATATCCATGGTCGCCATGGCCAGTCCCGCGCCGTTCACCAGACAGCCGATGTTCCCATCGAGCGAAATGTAGGAAAGGCCGAATTTAGATGCCTCGATCTCGGCCGGATCCTCCTCGTCCAAATCGCGCAGCGCCACGATCTCCGGATGGCGGTAAAGCGCGTTATCGTCGAAATTGATCTTGGCATCGAGCGCGACCAGATGGCCATTTCCGTTCAATACCAGCGGATTGATTTCGAGCAGCATCGCATCCTTTTCCACGAAGGCCCGGTAAAGGGATCCGAAAATCCGGACCGCCTGTTCCACCGCAGCTTCGGGTATCCCCATTTTCCTCGCGAGATCGGCAGCCTCAAGAGGATCGACCCCTTTGCCCGGATCGATGACGATCTTGTGGATGAGTTCGGGATGCTCTTTCGCCACCTCCTCGATTTCCGTGCCCCCTTCCCGGCTTCCGATCAGCACCACGCGCTGGCTCACCCGGTCCACCACGAGACCCGCATAATATTCGGAACGGATGTCCGCCCCTTCCTCGACGAGAAGGCGCCGAACGATCCTGCCCTCTTCCCCGGTCTGCGGCGTGACGAGCTTCATGCCATAAATGGCGCGGGCGGCAGATTCCAGTTCGGCCGCGCTTTTCGTCACTTTCACCCCGCCCGCCTTGCCGCGTCCCCCGGCATGGATCTGCGCCTTCACCACCCGCACGCTTCCGCGAAGCCCGGAAGCCCGCTCCACCGCTTCTGCCACGCTGAAGGCGGCGAAACCCTGCGGCACCGGCACGCCGTATTCGCCCAGGATTTGCTTCGCCTGGTATTCGTGAATCTTCATTCCTCTCCTTCCCCCCATCTCGGGGAAATGTCCTGTGGTATGTCCAGATGGTCGAGTATCCTCGCCACGATGTAGTCTACGAGATCCTCCACCGTTTCGGGATGCTGATAGAACCCCGGGTTTGCGGGCAGAATCACCGCGCCGGCTCTGGCGAGCTTCAGCATGTTTTCGAGATGGAGGATCGAAAAAGGGGTTTCCCTGGGAACGAGGACGAGCTTTTTCCTCTCCTTCAGCATGACATCCACCGCCCGCTCGATGATGTTCTGGCTGAGTCCGGCTGCAAATGCGGCAAGGCTTCCCATGGTGCAGGGGCAAACCACCATCGCGTCCGGAGGATTGGATCCGGAAGTCACCGGAGCGAACCACTCCTCGCGACCGAACACCCTGAATTTTCCGGGTTCTGGCCGAAAACGCTCGCGGAAATATTCCTCCGCCTCGGCCGCCCTGGCGGGAAGCGAAATGCCCATCTCCTGGCGAATCACGATCTGCGCCACCGTCGAATAAAGCAGATAGAGGCGGTTGCCGCTCGCAAGGATCTTCTCCATCAGCCTGAGAGAATAGGGCAT
>JAJZTT010000009.1 GCA_021848705.1 Pseudomonadota bacterium | reverse complement strand
GAAGAAACCACAGCCGGTGCGCCTGTCCGCCGCACGGCAACAGCCTGAATCCAGATGTAAGGATTAGGCTGCCAAAAGCGGACAATTCATTTGCTACAAAACCGGACAGTTCTATTTGTTGCTAACATCTCAGCGGCTTACTGTATGAAACCAGTGAACCGTTTCGATCAGCCCGTCTTCCAGGGGATGAGGGGGCTTCCATCCGAGTTTTTTGCGGATATGGGAGGAATCGACTTCGAGGGAACCGGAAAGACGGTCGATTTCCGCCGATTTTCCTGCAATCTTGCCCAGAAGAGCAAGTATGGATACAGGGCAGCGCCAGAGGGCAGGTTTCTTTCCCATCGCCCTGGCGAGACTTTTCAAAAGATCGGACGTCGAAACCGGAACATCGTCGCTCACGAGAAAGGTTTCTCCCCCGGCATCCGGATGGATTGCGCAGAGAATCAGGGCGTCTGCGAGATTGCCGACATGGATCATGCTGCGCCGATTATCGATCGAGGCAAACGGCAGGGGAATCCCCTTCTTCACGAGGCCGAGCATCCTGAGATAGTTTCCGCCCACTCCCGGGCCATAGACGAGCGGGGGCCGCACGACCACCACTTCGAGCCCGGTTCTTTGCGAAATTTCACGAAGCGCATCCTCCGCCTCCCGTTTCGAAATTCCGTAGGGATCCTGAGGATCAGGGCTGTCCGCTTCCGTGAAGGGTTTCCCTTCCGTCTTCTCGCCGTTCACCTTGATCGAACTGACATAGACGAGGCGCTTCACGCCTGCAGCTACCGCAGCCTCGGCGAGTTTCCTCGTTCCCGCGACATTCACTTTCCTGAATTCCGCAAGCGGATCGGCGCTCTCTTCCTGCATGACATGGACGCGGGCGGCGAGATGGATCACGCAGTCGATTCCTCGCAATGCATCCGACCAGTCCGTTTTTGAGTCGATATCTCCGACGACCGCTTTTTCGATTCCTTGCGAAAGCTGTGCCTTTTCACTTCGCACCGCCCCCTTCACGGAAAATCCCCTTTCGGCGAGGCTGCTGCAAAGCACGCGTCCGACGAAGCCGTTCGCCCCGGTGACGAGCATCACATGGACCATACGGTGCGCCTGACGTAATCGGTGTAGCTCATCACCACCCTGAGCACCTGCTTCGAAACCGAAGTCGCCTCGTAATCGGCCACAGGCTGCATCACGCGCCTCTCCCGATCGTATTGCGACAAGGTCACCTTCACCGCATCGAGCACCCGCCCCTTCTTCAACCCGCTCATGATGAGCGTCCCGACATCCATCCCCTCCGGGCGCTCATGGGCATTGCGAATGGTGATCGCAGGAAGATTGAGGAGGGAGGCCTCCTCGGTGATGGTGCCGCTGTCTGAAACCACGCAAAGCGCTTCCATCTGCAGCCTGACATAATCGCAGAAGCCGAAGGGTTTCATGAACCGGATGAACGGATCGAGGGAACCGAGTTCCATCGAGTCGAGGCGCTTGCGGGTTCTCGGATGGGTGGAAACGATAACTGGAACACGGTATTCGGCTGCAAGCGCATTCAAGGTTTCGATCATGTCCGTTACATTCTGCGGAGAATCGACGTTCTCTTCCCGGTGCGCGCTCACGATGAAAAATTTTCCTGTTTCGAGTTCCATCCGATCGAGCACGTCCGAAGCTTCGATCTTCGGCATGTAATGGTCCAGCACCTCGCGCATGTGCGAGCCGGTCTTGATGATGGTCTCGGGGCGAATTCCTTCGGCGACGAGGTATCTTCTCGCATGCTCGGTGAGCACCAGGTTGATGTCGGAGAGATGATCGAGAACCTTGCGGTTCAGCTCTTCGGGCACACGCTGGTCGAAGCATCGGTTTCCCGCTTCCATGTGAAAAACCGCGATCTTGCGGCGTTTCGCGGAAATCACGGCAAGGCAGGAATTGGTGTCGCCGTACAGCATCACAGCATCCGGATTTTCCTTCTCCATCACCGCATCCGATTTTTCGATCACCCGTGCGATCGTCTGCGCCGCGTTTTCTCCCACCGCTTCCAGAAAATGATCGGGTTTTCTGATCCCCAGGTCTTCGAAGAAGACCTGGTTGAGTTCGTAATCGTAATTCTGCCCGGTGTGCACCAGTACATGGTGGGTGTGCACATCGAATTCTGCGATCACCCTGCTCATCTTGATGAGTTCGGGGCGGGTACCCACGATGGTCATGACCTTAAGCATCGAGTTCTTCCCTGATGTAATCGAGTTTCAGCAACAGATTCTTGACTTCTTCCACGTTCAGGCGATTGGTATTGTGGGAGGTGTAATCATCGAGGCTCGAGATTTTTTCCTCGCCTTCGCTGAAATATTTCGCATAATTGAGATCGCGGTTGTCGGCAGGAATCCGGTAATAGTCCCCCATGTCGCGGGCATGGGCCATTTCCTCCCGGGAAATGAGGGATTCGTAGAGCTTTTCTCCATGCCTCGTGCCGATCACGCGGATCTCGTTGTCGCGCCCGAAGAGTTCCTTCAGCGCCTGCGCGAGAACCGCGATGGTGGAAGCCGGCGCCTTCTGCACGAAAATGTCGCCCTGATGCCCGTGTTCGTAGGCGTAGAGGACGAGATCCACCGAATCCTCGAGAGACATCAAAAACCGGGTCATGTTCGGATCGGTGACGGTGAGGGGCTTGCCTTCCTTCAATTGCGAAACGAAGAGCGGGATGACCGATCCGCGGGAGGCCATGACATTTCCGTAGCGCGTCGCGCAGAACACCGTCTCGCCCTTGCGCTGCATTCTCGCCTTGGCGACCATGAGCTTTTCCGCCATTGCCTTGGAAATCCCCATGGCATTGATGGGATAGACCGCCTTGTCGGTGCTGAGCACGATGACGCGGGAGACGCCGTTAGCGGTCGCCGCACTGAGCACGTTTTCCGTCCCCATTACATTGGTCCGCACCGCTTCCATCGGGTAGAACTCGCAGGAAGGAACCTGCTTCAATGCTGCCGCATGGAAAACGTAATCGACGCCTTTCATCGCCTGATGCAGGCTGTCGTGATCACGCACGTCGCCGATATAGAATTTCAGCTTGTCGTCGTTGAGCGCGATCCTCATGTCTTCCTGCTTCTTCTCGTCGCGGCTGTAGATGCGGATCTCGCTCACATTCGTCGAAAGAAAACGCTTCAGCACGGTATTCCCGAAGGAACCCGTGCCGCCAGTAATCATCAGTACCTTGTCCTTGAACATCATTTGCTCCGGTTCCAGAATTCGTGCATGGCCGCAACCAGTTCCGGCCATTCCGGGGCGACATATCCGGTCGCCTCCCTGAATCTTTCCGCATTCAGGGAACGATCGATCACCAGGCGTTCGTCGGGAAAAATTTCGATCTCTTTTCCATAAACTTTTGCGATCAGCTTCAGCAGATCATATTTGGCAATCGGATTCGCGGCCACATGATACACCCCCTGCAAATCCGGCCTGGGAATCACGACATCGCGAATGATTTCTGCCAGCGTCACGGTGGGCAATCCGGAAAAGATCGCCCGGGTATAGCCGTTGCATTTTCCCTGTTGCGACAGGAACCAGTCGACCAGGCTGTGTGCACTCAACAATTCGTGACCGATGATCGAGGTACGCAAGGTGATCGCATGTGGATAATGCACTTCGCCCAGATATTTCGAAAGGCCATAGAGGTCACGTGCATCGGCGAGGTCGGATTCCCGATACCCACCCTTTACGCCCGAGAAAACGCAGTCCGTGCTCATGTGGATCAGCCTCGCCCCGGACAGTTCGCAAATCCTCGCCAGCCTGTGAGGAAGGAGCGCATTGATCGGGATTGCGAGCAGGGGATCGTTTGCATCGGCCAGTTGCTTGACCAGCCCGATGCAGTTGACCACCACGTCGGGGCGGATCTGGTCGAAAGCCCTGACCACCGTGTCAGGATTATCCACATCGACACCGATGACCAGCGACTTCGCTATCTCCCTTGGGAAGAATCTCTCCACGCCCCAGGAGCGAAGCGTGCCGAACACTTCCCAATCCCTGTTTTCGCTGAGAACGCGGGTCACCGCATTGCCGAGCATTCCGCTCGCCCCCAGAACCAGCACTTTCATATTAGTTCCCTCTTTTCATGAAACCATGCTTCCAGTCGGTCGAGGAGCATGGTCCTTTCGAAATTGGCCTGAAAATATCGAAGTCCGTTCATTCCCATCGCCTCCCGCTCGCCGCAAGGCATCCTGTACATGCGAAGCACCGCATCGGCGAGCCCCTTTGCATCCTCTGAAGCGACTACCACGCCCGCATCCGCCTCTTCGATCACCCTGCCACCCTCCCCGTCGAGGGCAGCCACGATGGGTTTGCCGCAGGCAAGGTAGGATTGCACTTTGGACGGTATCGTCAGGGCAAAGATCGGCTCCTTTTTCAGGGTGACCAGCATGACATCGGCCCTGGAAAAGAACCAGGGCATTTTCCCGACATCGTGCCTTCCCAGCAGGTGGACCGAATCTTCCAGGCCGCGCGCCCCGATTTGTTCCTTCACCCAATGAGACATCCTTCCGTCGCCGAGAATCAGCCATTTGATATCCGGATACGGTTTCAGCCTCTCGGCGGCATCCAGAATCGTTCCGAAATCCTGCGCCACGCCGATGTTGCCGGCGAACATGACCCTGAAACCTTCGGGGATCACGACGGAATCTTCCGGAAGTCCGCCGGACTGGTAGACATCCTCCGCACTGTTGGGGAAGTATACAATTCGATCCCGCCCGACCCCCAATTTTTCTATCGAAGGAATGAAAGCCTCGGACTGCACCAGGATCAAATCGCATCGGCGATAAATATGACGCACCAGCTTCTCAACCATTTCCAGGATCCGGGCCGATTTCACCGCGCCGGTTGCGGAAAGGCTTTCCGGCCAAAGATCCTGCACCCAGAACAGGAGTGGAAGCTTCTTCAGTCTCTTCAATGCCAGCGCCGGGAGTCCCACCGTGATGGGGGAAGGCTCGTACACGAAAATCGCATCGTACTCGTCGCGGCAAAGAAAAGGCGCGAACAGGCTGGCCGAAAAGGCGAAGCTCAAATAATTCAGGAAAAGGCGGGCGGCCCCCTTCTTTCCGCGGGCCAGCATGGGCACCCTCAGCACCTTCACCCCTTGGTAATCTTCCTTCCTTTTCGCGAAAAATCCATATCCCGGGAAAAAGCGACCACCCGGATAGTTGGGGATTCCCGTGAGCACCGTCACACGATGACCGCGCTGCTGCAATCCCAGCACGAGATCGTTGATCCTGAAATTTTCCGGCCAGAAATACTGGGTGACGACCAGAATCCTCATGCTTGCGCCCTCCTCATCTGCCAAATCCCGGCGTCCTTCCGGTCAAAATCCTGTTCGCCAGATGAATCAGGACCAGGTTCAGAACGATGGTTCCGAACAACAGGTAGGACTGCGCAGGAACATATCCGAAGCTCGCATACCGGAAGGCGACCACTTCTGCAAGCAGCGAGCACAGCACAATATTTCTTCCGCCCAATAGGTAAGTCATCACTTCCAACAAGGCTGCCAGCATGCCCAAGGCGAAAGTCGAGAAAAACAGCAGCACGAAGGAACCGGGATAAAAGAAGAAAGCGACGATCCCGGGAAGGGAGATGTAATGATGCAAAGACTTGTCGGTATCGAGGTAGGGCGAGCGGATCAAGGTCCTGTCGTAGAAGCTGGTTTGGTTTTCGTTGTAGGATTCCTTCCATGCCTTCTTCCAGAGATCCATGCCGAGTCCCGAATAGCTGGAAACAGCCATCACGCCTTCCATTCCAACCCAGCGGTCGACGAACAGCGGGGTGGTCATGTCCTTCGCCTCCTCGAGATGCCTGCCCGTCGCCTTTGCGCTTCCCTGACTGACCGGATGGACATCCGCAAGATAGACATAGCTTCTCAGGTAGTTGACGCCGAAAACGGAAATGGCGAACAAAAACCCCAGAAGCAGGGTGGTTTTCGCAAAAAAACGGATTCCATCACCGGTCGAGTAATGACTCCGCCCTCTCAAGAGACCGTAAATCAGGGCACCGGAATTCAGAATCATCCCCCGGCTCAGCATGGAAACATTCGATGAGAATCCTTCCAGCAGACACAGGATCACCACCGGATAAGAGGTCTCCTTTCCAGCTTCCTGCTCGAATCTCAGGATCAAAGCAGAAATCGACGCGAGGCCGAAAAGCAGCAGCCATTTGAAGACCCCGTTGAGTCCGAATGGAAGGAAAGTTTTCGTGACTCCTCCCCTTTGGTAGATGCCCAGATGGACATTGCTGGCGGCAACCAGCATGAACAGGATGAAAAATGCCGGAAGCACCCACTTTCGATGATCCCGGTAGAATCCGGACAATCCCTCCAGGGAAGTCTCTTCGATCCTTTCCGGATAGTTGAAAAACCATTCCCTCAGGAGGCTCGCCAGGAGAAACCCTGACATTCCGCAGGTAGCCACCAGCAGGGCGCGATCGAATGCAGCCCCGGAACCGTCGAACTGCCCGACCGCCTCGAAAAACATCCCCCCGGAAAATGAAACGCGGACGCTCAGCTTCAGCCAGAATCCGAGCCAGAAAAACGCTCCGATGAAGGCATCGAAGAAAATCGCCTTTTTCCTGAACCCGGAAAACAGCAGGAGGTTGGCAACCAGAGTGAACATCAGATAGATGTAAACGTGGCCTGCATATTCCCTGCAGGTCCATATCGACAGAACGGCTTCCATCGCAAGGAACAGAAACAACCCCGTCCGGATCATGACGTTCTTCCTGCAGAATTCGCAATTCATTGCGCCTCTCCGGCCTTTTTCAATCCAAGCAACTGGCTCAAAAGCATTCCCCATAAAAAGAAGGTGAAGATTCCCGGATAGGGCTGCCTCATCCCTGCTTTCATGGAATTGTCGACGAAAAGCTCGAATAGCGTCACCAGACAAAGCCCGGCCAGGGCAGTTGAAGAAAATATGGCCGCCCTGTGCCTGTAAGCCAGGAAAAGGGTATAGCCCAGAAGCCCTGCGACAGGCAGGGATGCAAGCAGCCCGAAATTGTAGAACAGATCCCGGTAATAGCTCCGGTCGCCGGAATGCCTCAATTCTGAAATTCCTTCGTGCCCCACCAGAAATATGTCCGTTGCGGAAATCACGCCCGTCCTTCCCCCGGCCGGAACAGGCAGGGCCATTTCCTTTTCGGTGTAACCAACGGTTGCTGCATGTATTTTCTCGAAATGCAGGTAGCCCCCTGCCAATGCCGTCACGACCAGAAGAACCGCCGGAATGATTTTCTCTGCATGGAGCCGCCAGCGAATATATCCCAATCCAACGAATCCGGCCAACAACAACGTCATTGCCGTCGCAGACATCGAGGCTGCGGCATAGACCGCCATCAGCGGCGCCAGGATCAGGAGGATCCTACGTTCGATCGCAGCATCCCATAGGGAATACAGGGAAACCAGGTAGGCGCAGATCAGGATGCCCGGGACATACTCCATATACTGATAAATGCTGAACAGGCCGACGAATGGCAACAGGATCAACGAACCCTGCCACCATGATGCCAGCAGATGCAACGGCACGATGAATGCCAGGAGGTAAAGAAAAGCCCTTTCGAAGCGACTCTTTCCATTTTGCGCTACGAAGAATTGTCCCAACACCAGCGCGAACATGGGCAGGATGAACTGGATCATCTGCATCAGCTTGGCGGATTCCTGCAACGGTCCGACTTTCGAGGAAAGCATCGCACCAAACGCCATGAGCAAACACGTCAGGAAGATGAACGAAAAGGACAGGAAAGCGCCTTCGTATTCGCCGAGCAGAATGATTCCGGCGAAACAAGCCACCACGGACAAGGGAAGCGGCAAGTTCGTCAGTTTCCCGCCGGTATCGTAATGCAGTGTATGGTCCAGGAACAGGCCATTGCCGGTTTGAACGAAGATCGGCATCAGCAGAAGGGCGGCAAGCCCCGCCATGATCCAGGTCATGTTGCGCTGGACCGACATCCATTTTTTCGCACTCGAATATAGCAGCAATGCCAGTATAGCGCTCAGCAGGTAAAGCCCACCCATTGCTTCGGTTCCCAGCAGGTAATAGGTGAAGGGCACGGCCGCAACGATCATGACGTTCATCATGACATCCGGACCGAACACTCCGAATTCCTCGTCGTGCTGCAAAAGCCGGAAGCGGATCCTTTGCGCCTGGGCCATGATAACCCCGCCGATCAGAGACAATCCGACCGCCTCCCAGAATCCGGTCGATTTCCGTGTCCAGACCAGCAGGGAAGGTTCCATTCTTGCGATGAGAAAAACGAACACCCCGCAGGCCAGGCTGAGAAAAAGCGCAGCCTTCAACATCAAGGGATACTGCTTCCTGCCGCTGCGCTGCTCGTGGAGCACGATGCTGGGGCCGAGCGCATTGGCAAATACCCCTCCGGTCAACCCGCCGATCGCAAAACTGGCAAACAGGTCACCGGCAATCTGCCTTCCTGCATGAAGCAGAATGAGCAGGCGAAAGAGGTAGACCGTGATCCCGATGATGGCTGTCGATCCGAGATTGGGCAGGATAGCGCCGCCCACTTTCACCAGCGTGCCGTGAAATGCAGGAGCATTCACTTTCAGGTAGCCGACACTCAATGAAAGCGGCAAAAGCGCCCACAGCGTCAGGATCATCGTGAGGTGCGATAGCCCGAAGACCATCCACCCCAGTATCAGCACAAACGGGATCGCCTGCATCATCAGGAAGATTCTGGCGAATTTTCTGTCGTCCAGCAGTTCCATCTCGCTCAGATGCACCTCTCCGATCCATTCCACGCAACGCCTCAGGATCAGCACGACGGCCAGGACCGGATCGATCCCGACGGAAACGATGCTGACCGCATAGGCGGTCAATGAAAGGGGAACCATCAGCATCAGGCGAGCGGCCAGGACAGAACGAGAAGAAATCCCTGACGAGGGATTCAGGATCAGGCTCCTGGCATTGGCTGAAAATGCATAGAAAAGGGCGAGCGTGACTCCCTGGACGATCCCGATCTCCGCTGCCGTGCCGGACTTGTCTGCAAGTCCGAGCAGGATCAGCAGAATGGTCATGGCGAAATTGTTGGCCATGAACGCCATGGGAAAGATCAGGCTCATTTCAGCCATTTCCGGAATCCTGTTCCTGCAACCCGGCCTGATGCCGATAAAGATCGAGCACCTTCTGCGCATTTCGTTCGATGTCGAAATGCTCCATCGCAAGCTTCCGCGCATTTTGCCCCATGCGCCTCAATTCATCCCGCCGGTTTGCCAGCAGTTCGACCGCATCTGCGATGGCTTGCGGGTTTCTCGGGGGAATGCAGAGGCCGGTCTCTCCGTCAACGATGGTATCGGGTTCTGGAGTGTCAGCGGCCACCAGGGAAGGTACGCCGTAAAATGCAGCTTCGAACACCGGGCGCCCCGCCGCATCCAGATGGGACGGGAAGCAGAGCAGATCGATTTTTCTGTAAAGCGCCCCCACCTCGCGGACGAAACCCAGCAGCTCTACGAATTCTCCCAGATCGTTGCGGGCAACATAGGCTTCCAGGTCGCTGCGCACATCGTGGGCGAGATCCGTCCACTCGACCAGCCATTTCATGAGCCCCTTGAGATTCCTGGGATTCTCTCCGGCCAAAAGAAACCTGACCGAAAGTCCCCGGTCGCGGCATAGCCTTGCCGCCTCGACGAATTCGTACACGCCTTTCATGCGCAGCAACCCGCCCACCATGGCAACATGAAGAACACCGTCCGTTTCAGCGTTGCGTTCCACATTTTCTGGAACCTTGATGCCGTTGTGTATCACTTCCACATTCAATTCTGCCGGCAGGGTACGCGCCACGGTCCGGTCGATCGCGATGACCACCTGTGCAGTCGAAAGCATGCGGTTGATCCAGTCCGTGATCCTTCCGCTCCCCGGCATTCGCTGCAACGAGCGGACATGCACCACCAATGGAAGATGCATGATTTTTCTTGCCAGAACCGCGGCGGGAAGCAGGGTGATCTCGTTGGCATGGATCAGGTCGTACTGTCCACTCCTGGCAACCCTGAGCAGGGTGAGGACCGTAGGAATCCAGAGCAGCCATTCCCTCATCAGCACCAGCCAGCGCTTTCCCCGGTAATGGCCGAAGCGCGTGTTGTCCCATTGCGCAAGCCCTGCACACTCGACCACCTCCATTCCGGCGATGCGGAACTGTTCCGCTGCCTGACCGGAAGGACAAACCACCGTGGCTTTCACGGAATTCTCCGGAAAAGCCCGGTAAAGCTCGACCAGGCTTTTGGATGCCCCGCCGAAGGCGGAAGCGGGGTGGAGGTACAGCACCTTCATGGCCTGCAGCGAGGATTTCATATGGACCGGATTCCGATCCCGAACCTGTCCAGCCATTCGCCGAAGCTGATCATTCTCCATACCTGGAAGTTGAAAGGCCGGATGCCTTCGGCCATTTCCTCGAACAGGTTCCTCGAAGAAGGCTTCAGGATCCCGTTCGAAAGATCGATTGCCGCATCGAGTCGGGCTCGGAAAGCATCCCTTGCCTTCTCCCGCATCCATACCTCTTCAGCAGTCACGAAGCCGAGCTTGTCCACACGGTCGCGAATTCTGTCAGGCAGGATACCGCTCATGCCGACGCGCAGCACGCGCTTGGTCAGTCCTTCCGCAAGCTTGAAATCGTCCGGAAGTCCGAGCACGAATTCCACCAGGCGGTAATCCAGGAAGGGAACTCTGGCTTCGATCGAATGGGCCATCGAATCCCGGTCTTCCCAGTGCAGCAGCATCTGCAATGTGGAACTGGTCAACTGCACCTTCGAAAATCCCTGGATGCTCGAGGATTTTTTTCCGTCCAGTGCTGCAAAAGGGTCGGCCGGGATGCAGTTGAGCGCATCCGCATTCAGCCAGTCCGGGGCGCGATGCGTCAACCCCTGGGTGCGCCTGAGCAGATCCCTTAGCGCCTGTGGAAAAACGCCGTTTGCCAGGTACTGGGCAGCCTTCATCGGCGAATAACCGTGCAGCCGCCTCATGCCCGAGACTTCACGAACGAGGTCAATCCACTTGAGGGAACGCAGCAAGGACGCGAGTCTCGGCGAGAAGAAACCATGATATCCGGCAAGCTGTTCGTCCGCTCCCTGCCCGTCCAGCATCACCTTGACCCCGTTTCCTGCAGCCAGCCTGAAAACATTCCATTGCGCGTAAATGCTGGTTGATCCGAAAGGTTCGTCCTGATGCCAGGTGATCTCCGGGGATTCCTCGAACAACCGGTCAAGGGAAGGATATACATAATGCGCATCGACGCCTGTTTTTCCGACCACCTCGTCGATCCAGGAACGCTCGTCGAAACGCCCCACTTCGGAGCAGGCGGAGAAAGTTTTTTGGAGCGCATGCGCGTCCTGTTTTCTCAGCGATTCGTTCATCAAACAGACGATGGAAGAGGAGTCCAGTCCGCCGGAAAGGCATGAACCAACCGGTACGTCCGCGCGCAGCCTCAGGCTGACGGATTCTTCCAGCAATCGCCTGAATTCGGCAGCGGCATCCTCGAATGATCCCTGGAAAGAAACCGGTTGCAATTCGTACCATTGCGTGGTCGTCAACCTTCCGTCCCGAACGGAGAAAGGCCGACTTGCCTCCAGCATCGCATAATGTCCCGGGCGAAGCTGATACACGTTCGAGAAAAGGGTTTCGTCGGTGTGATCGATCACGCCCCAAACCAGGAAATCGTAAGCTCGCTGCCCGTTGATCTCGGACTTCCAGTCCGGAAGCAATGTGAACTGCTTGATTTCGGAAGCGAAGGCAATCCCCTGCCCCGTGATGCGATAATACAGCGGCTTCACTCCGAATCGGTCGCGCGCGACGAAAAGGGTTTTCCTCTCCCGGTCGTGGATCAGGATGGCGAACATGCCGTTGAACCTGGAAAGACACTTCTCCCCCCATTCCCTGTAGGCGGCGAGAATCACTTCCGTGTCTGAATGGGAGCGAAAGGAATGACCCAGCCCTTCCAGTTCGGCTCGCAATTCGATATGGTTGTAAATCTCCCCGTTGTAGGAAATCCAGAATCGTCCATCTCGCGTGCACATCGGCTGGTGTCCTGCTGCGGATACGTCTACGATGGACAGGCGTCTGTGCCCGAGGGCCAGGGAAAATTCCCTCGTTTCATGCTCAGCTATCCCTGCCGATGGCGAAAAGGGGAGCCCGGCCGAATAAGAGGATTCCGGCGTGTCCTTGCCTCCGAGAGAAATTGCTTCGGCATCAGAAAAAAGAACGAACCCTTCGTCGTCCGGGCCACGATGGGCGATGATATCGGTCATCTTCCGGATCAGCGAAGCGGGCTGCGGCGAAAATGCGATATATCCCGAAATTCCGCACATGTCAGGACCGCCCTTCCATGATTTCCTCGTATTCCTGCTTCAGATGGGCCGCGATTTTGGATGGGTCGTGCCATTTTTCCGCGTACCTGCGCCCTTTCATCCCGATTTCCCGGAGATTTTCCCTCGCCTCCGTGAGGTGATGACGCAGCACCTCGCAGATCGTATCCGGGTCCGCCCGGATCACCGGAATCTCCTCGGCCATTTCTTCCGGAATGTATTGCAGATCCTCATCCCGGATATAGCAGATCACCGGCTTGCCAAGCGCCATCAATTCCACCGCGAGCCCGCCGTACCATCCTGCCAGCAACTGGTCCACCAGGAGATCCGCACGCTCATACTGTTTTCTCGCCTCTTCCCTGGACATTCCTTCCACCAGGACGAAATCGAATGGAATGCCTTCCGCTTTCAGTCGATCCAGGGCAGCCAGAATGAAGCGCGTACCTTTCACTCCCTTGTGGCTCGGCGCATGCAGGATTACCGGGCGGTCTCCGGATTTCGCCGTTGTATCGACCGGCCACTCGCGCAGGTCGATGTGTCCGTACGGAAGGAATCTCGCAGAAGGAGGCAATACGTGAAGGAGGTCCGGATTGACTGCATGGATCCTGTCGGCCAGTGCAGCTATCTTCCCGATCCTTCTTCTCTTCATCTCGTCCGAAGCAGGACTGTAATATCCTTCTTCGACTTCCCCTGCAAAAGTGACCCTGAAATGCTTCCGGCAGTATTCCCCCTGCCTTGCATCGTCCCCCTGGAAGGTGATGACGATTCCCTTTCCCAGCATTTTCAGCAGACGCATATCGAGGAGTTCGAGCGCATGGGTATAGGCGTGCAAAAGCAGGCGGATGGGTAGCGGCAACTTCTTCAGGCGGGAATCCCTGAAATGAACTGCGGCGGGCATGATGGTCTGGCCGCTGTTGTAGTGCACGACATCACAGGAAAGCGCGCTCCAGAACAGCTTCCAGCGAACCAATTCCACTTTCCATCTCGGTCCATTCGCAGGAAGCAACGCACGGTCGGTTTCGTAATTCAGGTAATTTTGACGAAAAACGACCGCCCTGCTTTCGAGTCCCAGTTCGCGTTCCGACCGCGCCAGTTGCTGCGCATTCCCGCCCACGATTTCAGGGCAGTGCAGGACTCTCACTTTCCAGCCTTTTTCCCGCGAATCGTGATTCCGTAAAAATCGACGCATTCCTGGACGATTTCGAGGCCGCACCTCCCGAACCATTCGCGCACTTCCTCGATGGTATGGCGGGTGCAGAGCTGGGGATGATACCAGTCGTAATTGATCACCACATTGTCGTTCATGCTGAGTTCGTCGTTCCAGAAGCACTTCATGAAGAAATGATAAACGAATCGCTGCAGATCGTATTCGCCGCCCTTGATCTCGAGGAGATCGACACCCGGCACCTCGATTTTGATTTTCGCATCGGCGAGCGCCTTGCCGAGCATGGTGATCTGCTCACAGGCCCGGTACGCATCCTCGTAAGGCAGATCTGCGATTTTGTTCCGCACATAGTCGTCGACATATTCGCGGATGGGGGCCTTCTGTTTGTAGACGTAAATGGCGATCTCGCCATCATCCTCGAGCAACCCGACCAGATTGTCGAACGCTCCGGCAGGATTTGCGGTGTGGTGCAGCACTTCCTGGCAGTAGATAAAATCGAATTTTCCGAGATCGGTGAGGTCTCCGAGCAGATCCTTCGTTTCGAAACGCATGTTCTTCGCATCTGCGAGATTTTTCCTCGCGACGTCGGCAGCGACGAGGTCGATTCCCATGACCTCGGTGGTTTTCTCATCGGAATATTTTCTGAGAAGCGCAGTGACCCGGCCATTTCCGCATCCTGCATCGAGGATTCGCTTCTTCTTCGAAAGGAACTCGCTCAACTGGGCCGGGTCTGCAAACCCGTTTCGGGTCAATATCCAGTTGAAGATATCCGTTCCCTCGGTAATGGTCTGTTCGAATGCGCAATCCGCATTCTTGTGCCACTTGTCGCTGAAACTCTGTCTGGTGTTGGTCTGTTCGCTCATTTCAATTCCCGGATGATGGATTCAGCAGGTCGATTACGCCCTCTGCGAAGTGCATTTGCGGTTCGACCAGCAGTTTCTTCATGCTTTCGATATCGCCGATCAGGTTCCCGGTGGAGGCGGCAGCATTGACCTCGAAAGCGGGGGCTTTCCCGACCTTGCTGCCGATGGTTTCGCAGATCTCGCGCAGGGAAAGCGTATCAGGTCCTGCCACGTTGATCCTGTGACAGCCCTCGAGATCGATTGCAGCGCGGATCGCGCGAGCCGCATCGGAGACGTGCACCGGATTGATCCGGATTCCGTCCTGCCCCTGCAGCGTGACGGTTCTGCCCGCCGCCACATTGTCCACCAGCCTCGGGATCAGCATGCTGCGCTTTTGCCCCCTGCCGTAAACGAAAAAGAACCTCAGCATGATGATGTTCATGAAGGAGGCATAATTCTCGGCCAGTATTTCGGAGCAAAGTTTGCTTGAAAGATAGAATCCTAGATTTCCGCTCGCAGGGATGGTGACGTCTTCGGATACGCCCTTTTCCGGGAAGCCGTACACGCCGCCGCTGGATGCATAGATGAAGGTCTTGATGCCGGAGGTGCGTGCGAAATCGAGCGCCTTCAGCACCTGCATGGTGTTGACCTGGAAGATGTCGAGCGCCCTGTCCGGAAAATCGCGGAAGTGGTCGGACTGGGCGAGATAGATCAGCGCATCGGCATTTCGCGGCAGGGCAGAATAATCGATTTCCTTTTCCAGGTCGGCGACATGCCAGATGGCCCTGGAACCGGAATCCTCGTGCATTCTCCTCGACAAGGCATGAACCTCGAAATCCTCGCAGAAGGCCGGAATGAGGTGGGAGCCGACCAGCCCGCTGGCACCTGTCACGATGATTCTACGCATTTTTTTTCTTCCCGAGTAATTGCCTCAATGCATTAACGTTGATTATACCCATTGTATGCGCACCTTTGACCAGCAAGATCAGAAGGGCGAATTTGGCAATGGGCGAATAATACCAGTTCCATGAATTGCTGAGAGGAGAAAGAAGACCTGCTGCAACCAGAAACGTACTGTAAAGTAACTTTTTTCTTTCCAGTGGAATGGGATGGAGTCTCTGGGTCCAGAAAAGAAAAATGGATGTCAGCATTGCGTAGGAAACAAGAGTCGCCCATGCCGAACCTTCCGCGCCAAAGCGGGGAATCAGGATATAGTTCAACCCGAAATTTACACACGCCGTCAGCCATGCTATGTGGGTCAGCAGCCTAGTTCTGCTTTCCAATGAAATACCAATTGCCGTAATCTGGGTGGTTCCCTGCAGAACCAGCCCCATGGTGACAGCAGATAGCACACCCGATGCATCCCAGTAAACCCTCGGTGTGAGTAGCATCAGAATTTCACGAGCAAAAAGCGATATCAGTAAGCCGATCATTGCGAGGATAAAATACCAGAGGGAAAATACCCTGCTGAAGGATTTCCGATATTCCTTGTCTTCGCTCATCATCTTGACTACATAAGGACTCCAGGCTTGGGAAAAGGCTGCCGTAACAAAACCGATCAGCGTCGAAACCTTGAATGCCACGCTATAAAGGCCGACTTCTCGCGTGTTGCCAAGTTCGGCAAGCATCCATCTGTCCATCGATCCGAATATCCAGTACGCCATTCCTGCGAAAACGAAGGGATGTCCATATGCAAAAATTTTCCGGAGCATGGGTAAATCCACCTGAAGGACCAGTTCCTTTCTGATGAACCAGAGCGCGAGCGGGACGGTTGCCGTAGAGGCAAGCAGCATGCCCTCGAAATAGCCGTACAATCCTTTTTGCGAAACGATGATCAACCATAATCCAATCAGTACGCCGAGCAGGTTTTTCGAAAAGGAAATCAGGAAGAATTTTATCGGCGAGAAATGCAGCCTGATCGTGTCCAGTACATACTGAACGATCTGATCGGGAATAATAGTGAAAAGCGCGAGAAGCGCAAGCTGCCAGTCGATGCCATAACGCGCAAGCATTTGCTGCTGCTCGAGATATGCTGGCACCAGAATAATCAGAAGGGCGATGACGCCCAGGGAAACAAGCTGTACCAACCCTGTCGAAACCAGAACCGAACGCTCTTCATGCCGTGTTTCCTGATCCCAGTAAAATCTCTGTATGGACTGGGTCACGCCCATGTTGGCGAGCATGCCGATCAAGCCGACCGTCACGCTCAGCATGGACATCACACCGAAATCAGCTACCGAAAAAAAGCGAACATAGACTGGCAGTATGGCAAAGCTGATGGCCTTGAAGAGGAAATCGGCACCTCCGTAAATGACTGCGTCCCTGCCGAGCTTTTTCAGCATTTCGGCTCGACGCCCGATGCATCGTTCACGGCTTCATCGTAAAGTCTGGAATAGTTCCCCAATAGGGGATGATAGAGCATCATGAGATCCACGTCCTCGCCATGCCATATCTTTTTGTAGATCTGTCCCCACATGATTTGCTGACTCAAACCGGAATGATACTTTTCGGCATAGCGCCTGCTTTTCTTTCCGATATCTGCCCTGATTTCCGGGTTTTCCACCAGCCATTTCAGCTTCTCGTAAATCGTGTCGATGCTCGCCTGAACGATCGGGCATTCATCCATGTAGGAATAATACCTGAGCACGGAAGTGTCGGTCTGAAAATTACTGATCACCGGCTTGCCAAGAGCCAACCCCTCCATGCCGGAGAGGCCGTATCCACAGATCAACAGTTCGACCAGGATGTCGCTTTGCTCGAGGATTCTGCGTACCTCGGTGTTTTTCATCTTTTCGAGCAGGAAAAATTCTATCTGATAGCCTTCCGTCTTGAGTCGCTCGATAGCGGCTATCAGGTAATCCGTGCCCTTGATGATTCTGTGATTTGGGCTATGCGCAATCAGGACAGGGCCATTTTTTCCATCATGCATCGGTGCATGCTCTGCAGAAGGAGTCCAGTAATCCGTATCGACCGATATGTAGCTCACCGGCAATATATCCCATCGGTACAGAGAATCGAAATTGATCGAGGTAAAGCAGAAATCGGCATACGTGCTGAAGTAATCTATCCAGCTCCGTATGGATTTTCTGTTTTTGCTCGCCCTCCTCCCGTAGTGATATATCTGCCCGAACTTGTATACGTTATTCCTCATCCCCTGCAGGTCGTGTACGTCCGCACCATAAGGCATGGCTACCACCCTTTTCCTGAAGCAGTGCAGCAACTGGATTTCAAGGTACCTCAGGGGCGTACCCGCAAGAATTCCCCCGTCAAAAAAATAATGAAAAATATCGAAATGGCGGAGAAGATACAGAAAAGACAGGTAAGGCTCGATCAGTGCCACCAAATGCTTCGGCAACCACTTGTACATCGCAAAGATTTCATTCCGGTACAAATCGTAGTCCTGTTTGTCCCCTATTGCATAAAATGTCGGAACGAAGGTTCTGGAATGGTATCCGATGCGTGACATCGCCCGGGAGGAATATTTGATATTTGCAATTGGTGTGCAGCCCCAGAGCAGCCTGGGCTTCCTTTCCGGAAGACTCCTGCTGACGAACTTTGCGGGCAAAACCAGTCTCAGAATCGTCAAAATCAGCAAAAAAGGAGGGATCAGAAAGGCCGATGCGGCATATCGAATCTTACTTTTCATCGATCATCCAGAACAAGATGATGGATGCACCAGGATTCGTCTGCAGCATACACAACATACC
Organism: Pseudomonadota bacterium; assembly: GCA_021848705.1. Lineage (GTDB taxonomy): Bacteria > Pseudomonadota > Gammaproteobacteria > Burkholderiales > JABEVD01 > JABEVD01. The sequence continues at coordinate 18,953 of JAJZTT010000009.1, read as the reverse complement.
TTTTCGCATTCATGTCGATCAGGATCAGGCCGCGGTTTGCATCGAGACCGATGAAGCAGCCATCCGAGACTGGGTGGGCAGCCTGCAGCCACTCGTTTTCTCCAAGCTCTTCCGGTTTTCCGGGAAGATTTCTTGTCAGGACCTTTTCTGTTACTTCGAAATTTTGATCGAGAATCCAGAACTCGCCCATCAGGGTATTGGTGACCATCCATCCGCCCTTGTGGGGCTGGATTCCATGCGGCATGGTCCTGAGGCCGGATATGACCGATTTCCACGAACCGTCCCTCTTGTCGATCACAACGACTTCCCCGGAATGGCCAAGGGTCGCAAGCACCAGATTCCCGTCAGCAGGATGGTAACACCCGGAATTGGGATGATTGGAGCGCTGGCTGGTCATCAACCCATATTCCTGATGCTTTTGCGGATCGACATGCACCACTTCCCGTCCTTCGGCCCGAAGCTTTTCGGCTTCATCAGCGGAACGGCAAAGGTAGACACCTTCCAGCGTCGGGTTGAATCCGTTTTCCCATGCACACCATTCCCAGCAAAGGTTCCCTTGCAGGTCCATTTCGATCAGGCAGTCGTAGCCGGATGAAATCACGAGAAACTTTCCGGTCCTGCTGTCATAGGAGACGGAATGCAGAAAGGCGAAAAAGGGATGCCTGTATTCCTTCAGGATATTCGCATCGGCATCGACCAGAAGCACTCGGTTCACATCGGACAACAGGTATTTCCCGTCCCCCACCGGAGCGAGTCCGCGCGGCTCCCTGAATTCGAAAGTGCGGCTATTTTCCCTTCCGAGAACCCGCCCTTCTTCCAGCGTACACTGAACCCACAAGCCCGTGGAAATTTCCCTGTGTTCCATGCGACCGATCTTTCCCTGCCTCAGGGAAGCAACCAGCCTCGCCCTTCTTTCGACCTGATCCAGACTTTTCACGACCAGATGAAGGGGCGAGCGGAATTCGATTCCCCCTCTTTCGAATGTCGAGACGTCGATGATCTTTTCGCTCATACTGATACCCTTCCGTACGTGTCGATTTTTTCTGCCAGCGTATCCAGCCATTCTTCCGGCATCCCTTCGGGAAAAAGCGCCCGATAGATGTGGTTTTTCCTGATTTCCCCTTCCCTTTCCCGGATCACCTGGATCCAGGTTCTGGCAAGCACTTCCTGCATGTCCCGCCCTTTCGCCATCCACTGGAAAGGATGAAACAGCAGCTGTAGCCTGGGATGACCCGCATCGATGAAGTTCCGGAATTCTTCCACGCTGTAGCGGAGGTTCGAATCGGCATAATATTTTACTTCGTCGAGGAAATACCGGCTGTAGGTGCAGGTCATTCCGGGAAAAGTCATGTCCATCCCGCTTTCCATGACATGGGGCGCAAGACTCGGATTGTGCCAGCTGAAAACGGGAGACATACCCGGGAAATATTCTCTTGCTCGACGGTATTCTTCGGCCACCAGCGCAGGCAGGCTGCTCTCTTCAACCCGGTCTCCGATGGTGTAATGCAAACCGATCCGCTGTCCAAGCGCTGCGACCCTTTCCACTTCATCGAGCGAGGGATGGGCGAGCAGATTGTAGATCGGCGAACGGGTCTGGAAGAAAAATGTGCCGGTCACTCCGTGTTCCGCGTTGATTTCGGCGAAAGCTCGCGCCCACCCGGGAGAATAATCGATGTCATGTCGAAGATAGACGACTTTCGGCGCATCGATGATCGGGAGACGTTCGTCGTATCCTGCGAAACGGTATCCCCGTTCCTTCAGGATGTTAAGAATTTCTGCATAGGTTTCGGGTGTATAGTTCATGATTCCCTTTTCCGCGCAAGGATGTCGAATGCGCCGGTAAAACCGAAATAACGCCCCGGCTGAAAAGGCGCGCTTCCTTCACCAAGACTCCCTTCCGCTCCGCTCTTCACTATTTCAAATCCATTTTTCTCAAGAAGCCCACGGGTCCTCGATATGTACATGGCCACCGCTCCATTTTTCGAAGACAGGCCGCTACGCCTGCCAATCACGGAGTTCCATAACGTTTTCAATCCATATATCCTCGGATCGAAGTCCGGGGCTGGGTTGGGGCGCTTCACCACGTCGAAGAGATAACGGCCGATTCCGTTCGTGCTGATGTAGACGAGACCGCCCGCCCTGGTGACCCGCGCAAATTCCTCGATGGACTTTTCATAATCCGTCACATAAAGCACGCTGTAACAGATCAGGCGGTCGAAATGCGCATCCGGATAGGGAAGCTTTTCGAGCGGCCCGGACACAAATTGCGTGTTGCCGATTTTCAGTGCATCCGCAATGGCGGTGCAGGCGGTGACACGCTCCTCCGAAACGTCGATGCCACTGACCTCCTTGCACATTCCGCTCAACACCACGGACCATTGCCCGAGTCCGCAACCCGCATCCAGCGCGCGTTCCCCTCCGGGAAACCCCAGAGAGGTCAGTCTCTTTTCGTATTTTTCCAGACCGGATGCATAAACCCTCTTCAGGAACGCCTTGGTGTTGGGCGTGAGGTCGAACGCATCCCAGTCGATTTCGTTTCGGAGCATGTTGCCCAGCGTATGATCCAATGTTCTTTCCATGGTTAAGCGACGGCGATTTCCCGGATCAGTCCGAAATCCATGTTTCTTTTCTTCGCCTCCGTAATCAGCGTTTCCAGGAAATACCGGGTTCCACCGGCCGGATCCGGATTCCTGTGACCGATCAGCGCTTCCCGATCTCTATGGTAAGCACGAGTCCTGTCATATCGCGAAAGATGCTCTGTGTTCAGGAACACATGGATGGGGTGGAAATTGAATATCTTCAAACCGGGCGCATCCAGAAATCTGGCAGGATTCCAGTCGTTTTCCCTCCCCTCCTCCAGGAAAAGGCAATGCACATCTTCTTCCCAGAAATAGGGAACCCTGATCAGGCCACCCCAGCTTGTAAATGGCTGCAACTCCATTTTGCTCTGGGCGGGGATGAACAGATTTACATCATGCGTGAATCCAAGCCGGATGAAAATATCCAGCATTTTGTTGTTCTGGGCGAGGGAGTGACACCGGATGCTGACGGCAGAAGGAGCCAGTTCCCTGTATCTGGTCAACAAGCCCTGCATTCCGCCTTCTTCGGACCGACCCTCGAACATTTCGTTGAAGTTGGGGTGAATCCCGATTTCGAACACGGGATTTCTTTCCAGTCTGCCCAGCAAGCCGGTTTCGTGTGTAACAAACCATGTGGCTGGAATGCCATGCCCCTCGACCAGGTCGATCGTATCCGCAAATACCGGATCGCTAGCCCAGTCGATATCAAAGGTGATAAAGATCCGGTCCTGCCCCGGATCAGAAACCGAACGGTAAGTCCCGGGATTCATGATCCAGATTTTCCCAGAATTTCATCCATGGTTCTTACTTTCATGCTCAACCCGAGCGAAACGATCTGTTCCTTCAGTTTGTCTCCAAAAGTCCTGGACATTATCCATAGTTCATCCGTCGGGTTGCTTGCCAGCATTGCCCTGTCCTCGATCGAGGCGCCATATGGCGGATAATAGCATCCCAGAAACTCCGGGGCATCGTCGAAGAATCTGTACGTCATGGACATGGGAAGCAGGGAAAGTGCCCTTCCCGGACAATAGATCCCCAACGTTCTGTTTTCTCGTTGCACCTTGTCCACCAGAATGCCGACGCTTTCACGTGCGGCGATTACCCTAAGAGGATAGATCTCGATAGTCTCCCTCTCCCTGCCATCGACCGGCGACATGGCAACGCCATCATCCTGAACAACCGAAGCGTAGATGCATCTTCCGAATCCGGAATTGCGCATCGATGCGACGCGTAACCCGTTCGCGTTCAGTACCCTCGTCAGGGAGGACTGACTAAAATACTGGAAGTGCTCATGGAGCAGGATGGAAGGATCTCCGTTCTCCAGTTCAATGCTGCTGTCCGGAACGGACAGAACGGCCCTCCCGCCCTCGGCCAGATGACTGCGAACTTCGGAAAGGAAGCTGTCCAGCTCCGAAATATGCTCGAGGACGCCATAAAATACGATGGCATCATACGGGCCGGGAGCCTTTTCGGAAGGGAACATCTCGGGAATGATCGAAACGCCGTATTTCTTCCAGAATCCGCTTTGCGCTTTTCCAGGCTCCAATGCATCCACGCGATGCCCGGATTCGATCATTCTTTTGACCAGATATCCTCTTCCCGCACCAATCTCCAGCACCCTGCTCGCCTGTGGAATGCTTTCATTTACAAATGTCAGGAAATCCTCGGCATAATTCCGGCCGGCCCCGGAATCATCCATTGCATTGCCCACGGTGCTTCCATATTCGTACACCTCTCCCAGAAGCGCGGTCAGTTCCGGCGTCCCGATTTGCCTGATGGAACAGGTGCTGTCTTCGATCCCGAGGTGAAACGGGAACACGTCCGGCAGATTTCCAGGATTATTCGGCCGCTTTGAAACTTCAACAAAAAGCGGCAGATCATTTATGGTAAGCGCATGCCTTAACATCGTTGTCCTTGCCATGAATTAGATGATGGATCCCACGGATTCCGGCAGTTGTATTGACGGTATCCAGTCGAAGCATTTTTTTGCTCTCTGGATGCTGTACCTGGAGTAAATTCCCGCGTTCGGATCTTCGACATCGGACAGCTTGACGCTTCCCCTGCCGATCATTTTGCAGACCAGACTTGCGAGGTCTGCCATCGTGACAAATTTGCCCGATGCGGCATTGACCGCTCCGTATTGCGGATTCTGTATGCATTTGCGAACGAGGGTTGCGACATCCCTGACGTCTATGTAGTCCTGCTCCCTTTTTCCATGCCCGTAAACCTTGATCTCCCTGTTCTCACGCGCGAGCGCGATAAATAGCCCAAGTGCGGATTTCGGGGAAATTCCTACTCCAACAGGCGTCGAAACCCGTACCACGGTTCCTCTCCTGTAGCCGCAAAATGCAAGGTCACCCTTCAGTTTTGCTCGCAGATAATGCGATTTCAGATCATGATTCAGCAGATCGGACTCTTCCAGAAAGCGTGGCTCGCTTCTATGATACAGGCTGCATCCCGACAAATAGACGACATCGCATTCATTCTGTTCAGCCAGAGACAGCACGTTGTGGTCCATGATCTCGGTAAGGCCGGCCGATTCTGCATCGTCATTCTGAACAGACGATCCAGGCACAGCTGCGGCGCAGTGCACGATTGCGTCAAGACGATCGACGCCATATTTGAGCCGATCGACGCTCATTCCCGCAAGATCGGCGACGATATCATTTTCCGGACTGCGGCCCACCGTCAACACGTCCATTCCTGCAGAACGCAACTCATCCCGCACGGCCCTGCCAATTACTCCCGATGCGCCAGTCAGAAGAATCAAGGAGCAACCCCGCCCACCCGGTTCTCAACCAAGCTTCTCAGAATGAGAGCCTCTTCGTAGTCGAAATCAGTCTTTATGTTTTCGCCAAACAGGTGTTTTCTTACCAGGACGTCCGGTTCGTTATATCCCACCATGGCCCGAAGCGATGTCGTTCCGGAGAATCTGGGATTGATTTCAAAAACATACACTTTCCCTTCGACGAAGCGGCATTGTATGTTCACGGGCCCCTTTGCCCCGATGGCCTTCGCAATTTCCTTGCACTGCTCGGTCACCTCACTGAATCTGCCGACGTAACCATGGCTGACCCCGGAACTGATCACCAGTTTCTGGCCAAATTCTGCTCGTCCCGTCCTGTTCGGCACGGACATGCGGATATTCAGCCCCCCCGAAAGAAGCCTTCTTACGGCGATCGAGTTAAGATAATTTCCATCCATGTCATGCAATACCCCGACCGTGTATTCGCATTCCGGAGTGCCCACATATTCCTGAATGAGGAAATTGTTTTCCATCGTTTCAAGACCGAGATAATCAGCCAGTCCCAGAAGCTCCGTCATATTCTGCGCGATGTATACATTCGCCGATCCCCCGCCCCCTACCGACGGTTTCACCACGACGGGAAACCAGTCGATTTCCTTCAGTTCATCCTTGGTCGAGACATGGGCGAAGCGCGGGGATTCGAAACCAAGCGCCGCCAGCTCGCGGTTGGTGGATTCCTTGTTCATGCACATGTCGATCACCTTGGTCGGGTTGATCGGCAGGAATATGCCTTCGCTTTCGATCGCAGCGCGATTCCTGGCAAATTGCTTCAATTCCGGTTCGCAACCGTGAAACAGCGCCCTGACCCCATGCTTGCGGCAAAGCGTCAGAAGTGCATCCATGTAGGAAGGATCGTTCGCCAGCGGCAGCGATGCCCGCGCATCGACCATGGAAAACTGCGGGCTGGCCGGATTTGCATCCGCACCTACGATGTAATATTTTCCCTCACCGGCAAGGCGCAGCGCCTTGAGTATCTGTTCTCCATGACCGCCACCACCGATCGCGGTCACGAGGACCGGCATCCTTTCATGCTTCATGTCTTTTCCCAATTTACCATTTCGCCAAATGGAACATCGCTTCTGCGTTCATAAACCGCTTTTACCGACCCATGAATCGATTGAGGGCTTTCGAACGCCTCTTTTGTAGCCTCCCGGATATCGAACCTGATCAGGCATATTTTTCCGCTTTCTGGTTCGAATGTTGCTGCCGCACCAAACCGCCCGTCATCACGAGGCATGCCGCAACTTCCCACATTCACGTAGCATGTCCTCCCCTGCCTTCTGACGAAGGGATAATGGCTGTGTCCCATGAAAACGAAATCGTGGCTGACGTCGAACATGGACAGGTCCGTATCGGGATACACGTAGTCGCAGGTCGGATCCAGCGGACTGCCATGCACGAACAGCGCGGATCCTGCCGCGAATTCCCGAACCAGCTGTGCCGGCCATTTGTCCACGAGCGCCAGTTGGGATTCTGTCAGACTCGCCAGCGTTTTCTCATGCTGGTAGATTGGTTCGCGCGCCGAATCGAAGTTTCCGCCCAGCATGATTTCTTCATGGTTGCCGCGAATGCATTCGATTGAATTGCCCAATTCCTGAATCGATTCGACGACCGAACCGGATGGAATGTATCCCACCGCATCCCCCAGAAACACGAATCTGTCGGCCCCGCATTTTCGCAAAATATCGATTGCGAGGCTGAAGGCAGGGCCATTTCCATGCGCATCGGATAGAATGCCAATCATCCCTGTCCGCCTTGGCAAAACGCTACCGGGAAAGCCAGGTTTCTACATTGAGCAGCGACCAGATAAACAGCCTGCGGTTCTGCTTTCCTTCCAGATGCTCGTTCACCAGGCCCTGCACCGATTCGCGGTCGAGATAGGAATAGATCTTCGCATTGGAATTGAAAAGGGTCTGCCTGACATAATCGATGCTCTCCCCCTTGAACCAGGACGCGTCCGGAGCGGAGAATCCCTGTTTTTCCGCCCCGGTGATTTCGTCGGGAATGTATTTCTTCATCGCGTCCCGAAGCAGGCGCTTTCCGTCCCGGTTCTTTTCAAAATACTTGTTGGTCTTGAGCCCGGGCTCGTTCTCGTTGATCCGCACCACGTTGTGCAGATTGTCGAGCTTCAGCCTGACCGGAACCTTCATCGAGAAATCCACGAGATCGTTGTCGAGGAAGGGAACCCTGGACTCCAGCGAATGCGCCATGCTGAGCTTGTCTTCCACCACGAGCAGACCGTGCAGGAAGGTCTTCGCCTCGAAATAGAGTGAATGGTTGACGTAGTCCTCCGGCCTCGTGAGCGTCGGAGCATGACTTTGAAAAACGTCCCTGAAGATGTCTCTCGTCCAGACATGGCTCACTTCCGGCCACACCGGCCTGAACACCTCGTGGATCTGTTTGTTCGGAATGAGGCGCTGCCAGAAATTGTAATACTTGTCGATGTAGTGCTCGAAATCGTCGTTCACCACCGCGCGGTAATACCGCCATGGATAGCCGCCGAAAAGCTCGTCCCCGCCCGCTCCGGAAAGAACCACCTTGACGAACTTGGAGGCAAGCTGTGCAGCGTAATAGTTGGGATAACTCTGACCGACCCTGGGCTCCTCCAGGTGCCATGCGAGCTTCGGCAACACCCTTTCCATGTCTCCCGCCTTCAGAACCATCTCGTAATGCTCGGTCTTGAAGAGATAGGACATGTATTCGGCGCGACTGCGCTCGTCGAAGCCGAGCTCGATTCCTGAAGCGGAATTGAGATCGAATCCGCAAGTGAAGGTCTTGATGTAGGGAAGCTGGGACGCTGCGATCGCTGTGATCGACCCCGAGTCCATCCCTCCGGAAAGGTAGGAGCCGAGCTCAACGTCGGTGACGAGCTGACGGTTGATGGCCTGCCTGAAAAGCCTGTCGAGCTCTTCCCGGTATTCCTCGTCGGATGCCGGATTTTCCGGCTCGACGAAGTTGTAATCCCAGTAGCGGGTGACGGCAAGCGATTTTCCCCCGGGCGAAAGGGTCGCATGGCAACCGGCAGGCAGCAGCCTGATTTCCTTCAGGAGCGTCCTGTCGGTGAAAATGTTCTGGAATGTGAAATATTCCAGCAATGCCTCGAGGTCGATATTCCGCTTCGCTTCCGGATGCGCGAGGATCGCCTTCTGCTCGGAACCGAAAAGAAAGGTTTTTCCCTGGAAACTGTAATAGAGCGGCTTGATTCCGTACCGGTCGCGCGCGAGGAAAAGTTTTTTCTCCTGCCTGTCCCACACCGCGAATGCGAACATGCCGTTGAAGCGGCTCACGCATTCGGCGCCCCATTCGGCATAGGCATTCAACACCACTTCGGAATCGGTTCTGGAGACGAAAAGATGCCCCCTTCTTTCCAGTTCTGCGCGGATTTCCTGGAAATTGTAGATCTCGCCATTGTAGGTGAGAATGAATCTGCCGCTGCGGGACACCATGGGCTGGTGACCTGCAGGAGAAAGATCGATGATCGCGAGGCGCCGGTGCCCGAGGGCGAGATACCCGTCCACATAGGAGCCTTCGCCGTCAGGCCCCCGATGGGCGATGGCGTCGGTCATGTGGCGCAGACTCACCGCGGAAGCGGGCTGCCCGTCGAGATTGAATATGCCTGCGATCCCGCACATCTTCAGCCGATCGCCTTCAGTGTTTCGACCACGTAGGCGTAATCTTCCGCGACCATCCTGTTGTGCAGCGGAATCGCCATGGTGTACCGGTCACAGTCGCGCGCCCCCGGAAAATCGTCGGGCCGGCATCCCAGCCTGTCGCGATACAGACCCAGCATGTGCACCGCATGGGTTCCGGGACGGGTGCTGATTCCCTTTTCCTGTAGGTGCTCCATGATCTGGTTGCGCGTCATCGGCGCCTTCGATTCGTCGAGGTAGCAGACATAGGCCTGCCACCCTGTCCGGTATCCTTCGGGAATCTCGGGGCAACGCAACCACTCGATTCCGGAAAGCGCTTCACGATAATAATCCGCCCATTTCTGGCGCTCGTCGATGAACTGATCAAGCTTTCCGAGCTGGACGAGTCCCACCGCGCCCTGCAGGTCGGTCATCCTGTAGTTGTATCCGAGCAGGTTGAATTCGGCGAGCAGATAGGGCCTCGGTCCGTTGTGACGCTGCTCTTCGGATATCGATGCGCCGTGGTTGCGCAGCATGTCGATCTTCGCCGCGAGCGCATCGTCGTTGGTCGTCACCATCCCGCCTTCGCCGGTGGTGATCGATTTCCTGGGATGAAAGGAAAATGCAGCGGCAAGCCCGAGCGTCCCCGCAGGCTTTCCCTTGTAGGCGCTTCCCGCCGCGCAGGCGGCATCCTCGATGATCGGGATGTCGGGCGCGATCTTCCTGATCGCGTCGATGTCTGCGCAAAGCCCGAAAAGGTGCACCGCGATGATGGCGCGAGTCTTCGGCGTGATCCTGGCTGCAAGGTCTGCAGGATCGAGATTGCAGGTATTCCGCTCGACATCGACGAAGACCGGGGTTGCGCCGCAATAAAGAACGACGTTCGCAGTCGCCACCCAGGTGAAGGCGGGAACGATCACTTCGTCTCCGGGACCGATCTCCATCGCGGCCAGAATGAGATGCAGCGCGGTCGTGCAACTCGTCGCAGCCAGCGCATGACGCGCTTCATGGCGCGCAGCGAAAGCCTTCTCGAAGGCGGCCACTTTCGGCCCCTGGGTGAGCCATCCGGACATGAGCGGCTCGCGACACGCCTGCCATTCCTCTTCCCCGGTCAAGGGGAGGGAGATTGCGATCTTGCGAATTTCGCTCATCAGGCAAGTCCCACGTCGCGACGGCGCATCTCGACTTCCGCCTTGTGGTTGGCACGCCATTCGATCAGACGCTTCAATCCTTCCATCAGGTCGATTCCGGCGGTGAAGCCGATTTCCGCGCTGGCGCGCTTCGGGCAGCCGATGCGGTTGCGGACCAGCGTTGCCTGGCTGCGCGGCGCATACTTGATCGGCTTGTCGCATCCGGTCAGTTCGATCAGCATCTCCGCGAGTTCCTTGAGCGAAGTGCGCTTTCCGGTTCCCACATTGTAGAAACGGTCTGCGGTGTCGGCCTTCATTGCGCAGACGTTTGCCTTGCCGCAATCTTCCACTGCGACGAAATCGAACGCCTCGCTTCCGTCTCCCATGATGGTCGGACTCTCCCCCCGGTCGATCGCATCGAGCATCTTCATGATCACGGCGATGTAGGCGCCATGATAATCCTGCCTCGGGCCGTAGACGTTCATGTAGCGAAGTCCCACGGTGGGCAGCTTGTAGCGGTAATAAAAGGCACGCGCCATCGCCTCTCCGGCGATCTTGGTGGCGCCGTAGAAGTTCTGGTTGTTGAAGGGATGATCCTCGTCCATCGGTTCCCTGACCGCATCTCCGTATACGGATGCGGAAGAGGAATAGACCAGACGCTTGATGCCCTGCGCGACGCAGGCTTCCAGCACATTGAACGTTCCGCCGATGTTCACCTCGAATGCCGAGCGGGGAAAATCGTGGCAGTGCAGCAGCCAGAGCGCGGCGAAATGGAAAACGCCGTCGACTCCCTTCATCGCCTCATTCAGGATGTCGCGGTGCATCAGTTCCCCGCCCAGAGGGAAGATCTTGACCCGCGGATCCTTCAGCGCATTGGCGATGTTCTCCTCGCGACCGCGGGAGAAATTGTCGTAAATCCTGATTTCCTCGACGTCTTCCTTCGTCAGTTCATCCACCGTATGGGACCCGATCAGTCCCGCGCCGCCGATCACCAGCAGTTTCTTTCCTCTGATATCCATCCATATTCTCCAAATAAATCAAGCATGATCCAATGCGAATCGGGAAAAGCTGAACGCGCTGGTGAATCCAGGCGATACTGCGTTCAGAATATGCGTCGAGTTTTTCCCCTTTTCCACGACGAAATCCATGACAAGCTCGCCCTTTTCCCGATCGAGAAGTTGGGCGCGCATTCCTACCTTCGAACATTTCAACAAATGCCCGGGCCGCAAACCCGGCATCAGTGCGCCGGCCGCCTCGGCAAAATTGCGCTTGAAAAAACGCAAGCCTTCCTCGTGCGCGAATTTCCTGAATCCCATCCTGTTGGATGCATATTGACGGAAAAGCTGGACGCCGATTCCCGCCGCATCGGAAAGATTCGCACCCTCGAAGCCGGTATAGTTTTCCCGGCCGAAAGCCGGTACGGCGGTGGGGCCGAGATAAATCTTGCCGCTGACCGCTTTCGTGACATGCACGCCGAGGAAGGGAACGCTCATGTCGGGCACTGGATAGATCAGTCCGTTGACTCGCAGTCCGGAATTTTCGTCGAGAAGATAATAGATCCCCTTGAAAGGCAGGATCGTATATTTCTCCCCCATTCCGAAATATCTCGCGATCTTGTCCGCAAAAAGCCCCGCAGTATTATACAGGTGTCCGAAGCCGATTTGGCCCGTATTCGTGGTGAGGATTCCTTCCGGATCGATGTGCCTCACTTCCTCGCCGAGCCGGATTTCGACACCCTGTTTCCCGAGTTCATCCGCCAGGGCTTTCAGGATCGCCTTCGGCTCGACCACGGAAGTGTTTGGAGAATACAGCGCCCTCCCGCTCGCAGAACGCGCATCGGGTTCGATTTCGGCGAGGGTTTTTGCATCGATCATTTCCACCGTTGCGCCGTTCGCCTGACCGCGCCTGAAAAGCACATCGAGCAGCCCGTCGTCTTCTTCCCGCACCGGAACGACCACCTTGCCGAGGCGTTCGATAGGCAGGGAACGCGCCCTGCAGAACTCCGCCATCTCTTTCGCGCCTTCCGCGCAGACCCTGGCCTTGATGGAGTTTTCCGGGTAATAGATCCCGGAATGGAGCACCCCGCTGTTCCTTCCGCTGGAATGGCGCCCGAGTTCCGGCTCCTTTTCGAGGATCAGGATTTTCTGTCCGGAGTCGCGCGCCTTCAGTTCCCGGGCGATTGCAAGCCCGACTATGCCTGCGCCCACGATGACGATGTCGGTTGTTTTCACCCCAGCGCTTCCTGCATTGCAGAGACGATCCTCGTTCGGGTGTCTTCATCCATGAAGGGATACATCGGCAGGCTCATCACCTTCTTCGCCATGGATTCCGCAACCGGGAAGCTCCCTTCGCCCTGACCGAGGCCGGAAAATGCGGGCTGAAGATGGAGTGGCACGGGGTAGTGCACCGCGGTCGGAATCCCCGCATCCTTGAGCTTCTTCAGCACTTCCTCGCGGTTTTCGACCTGCACCGTGTATTGCGCATACACGCTGGTGTTGAAGGGCTCGATGTAGGGGGTGACGACCCCCGGGATCTTCGACAGGAGTTCGCTGTAGCGCGCGCCGATTTCCCCTCTCGATTCCACTTCCGCAGGAAAAATCTCGATCTTCGCGAGCAGTACCGCAGCCTGGATGGTGTCGAGCCTTCCGTTGATGCCGATCCTGGGATGATGATAGCGGCGATCCTGTCCGTGCACGCGGATTTCGCGCATCGCCTTCGCAAGATGGTCGTCGTTCGTGAAAAGCGCGCCTCCGTCGCCGTAACAGCCGAGCGGCTTGCTCGGGAAGAAGCTCGTCGAACCGATGGTGGAAAGGGAACAGGATTTCTTCCCCTTGTAGGTTGCGCCGAAGGATTGCGCGCCGTCCTCGATCACGGGAATCCCGTATTTTTCTGCGATCGCATTGATCGCATCGAAATCGGCGCACTGTCCGTACAGGCTCACCGGCATGATCGCGCGCGTTCTGGAAGTGATCGCCGCACCGATCTTCGAGGGGTCGATGTTGCAGGTTGCGGGATCGATGTCGACGAATACCGGTTTCGCACCGAGGAGCGCGATCATTTCGCCGGTTGCGATGAAGGTGAAGGGCGTGGTGATCACCTCGTCCCCCGGCCCGATCCCCAGGGCCATCATCGCGATCATGAGCGTGTCGGTTCCGCTCGAAGCGGAAATGCAATGCTTCGCGCCGACGTAGGAGGCGAGTTTTTCCTCGAGTTCGAACACCTCGGGCCCCATGATGTATTGCCCGTGGTCGAGCACCGCATGGATTCTGCGGTCGACATCCGATTTGATTTGTTGGTATTGCGCCTTGAGGTCGATGAAATTGATCGTCATGTCATTCAATGATGGGAGAACAAAGGTTGGAAGTGATCCTGTACAGTTTGCCGCATGCCGGACATTTCGCTGCTTCGCCGGACTGTTCCAGCCTGACCCCGCAACTGCACATCCAGCCGATCCTTTTTGCGGGAACCCCGACCATCAACGCATAGGCCGGAACATCCCGGTTGACCACCGCCCCTGCGCCGATGAAGGCATGTTCGCCGACCGTCGTCCCGCACACGATGGTGGAGTTCGCGCCCAGCGTCGCTCCGCGCTTCACCCGGGTGTCGCGATACTCATCCTTTCTGGAAACCGCCGAACGGGGATTGTACACATTGGTGAAAACCATGCTCGGTCCGCAGAACACGTCGTCTTCCAGCGTCACGTTGTCGTAGATGGAAACGTTGTTCTGCACCTTCACATTGTTGCCGACGACGACCCGGTTTCCGACGAACACATTCTGCCCGAAAGAGCACCGCTCCCCGATTTTCGCGCCGGAACAGATGTGCACCCAGTGCCAGATTCTGGTACCGTCTCCGATCGTCGCGCCTTCGTCGACGATCGCTGAAGGATGGATGGTCACGGACATGCTCAGTATTCCAGTGGGAGTGCAACGCGGCGGCCGTCCCTTGCCGAAAGGTACATCGCGATCAGAAGTTCGAGAGACTTCAATCCCTCGCGACCGTCCGTTTCCGGCTCCGCCTCGCCCCTCAGGGTCCTGATCACGTTGTCGTAATAAAGCGGATGACCGAACCCGTAGACCGAAGTGGTCTGGTAGCTCGCATTGCCGATGGCCTCGTCCTCGGGCCTCGCCTCGGAAAATTTCCATTCCTGGATTTCGTTCACCGCCACCCCGCCGATCCTTACCGTTCCCTTCTCGCCAAGGATGGTGATGCTTCCTTCCAGATTCTTCGGATAGGTCAGCATGGTCACGTTGAGCGTACCCATCGCGCCGCTTCTCCAGCGCAATGCAGCGACCCCGCTGTCCTCGACCTCGATATTGCGTGCAAGCGTCGCCGTGTAGGCCATCACGCTTTCGACCGGGCCGATCAGCCAGTCCAGCAAATCCACATAATGGCTTGCCTGATTCATGAACGCGCCCCCGTCGAACTCCCAGGTTCCGCGCCATTTGGCGCTGTCGTAATATTCCTGGGGCCTCGTCCAGAACACATTCACGGCAACGGAATAGATTTTCCCGAACCTGCCCTGCTCCACCGCCTGCTTCAGCATCTGCAAGGTGGCATTGCGACGGTTCTGCTTGACCACGAACAGCCGGACATTCGCCTCGTCGCACGCTTTCACCATGCGCACGCCGTCGCTCCAGCGGGTGGCCATCGGCTTCTCGGTCATCACGTGCTTTCCGGCTTTCGCGATCTGGATGGTCTGCTCCGGATGCAGTCCGCTCGGCGTGGAAAGAATCACGAGATCGGCCTCCGAGTGTTCCAGCATGTCGGTAAGATTCGAATGCCCTTTCGCGCCGCTGCGCTCCACCGCCTTCTGGAGCGCAACACCGTCCACGTCGCAAACGTCGACGAGTTCGACCCGATCGGCATGTTTTTCGATCGCCCCGAAATGATTGGCGGAAATGCGCCCGCAGCCTACGAGTGCCAGGCGGATTTTACGGTCTGTGATGGATGGATAATTGTGCATGGAATTGCTCGCTGGATGACATGCCTATCCGGCACGTGAAGAAAGAAGAAGCTCTTCCCGGGAAGAAGACTGGGCCGCTCGCTGCAGCGCAGCCGCTTCGCGCTTGAGATTTTCGATTTCCTGCTGAAGCGCTTCGTATTCCGAGAGCTTGTATCGCAGAAATGCCAGGGTGATCCTCGCCTTTTCCTCGATCCCGCGCGGGGTGAGCAGGTAGGCGTAGGCGTTCTTGTTGCTGCTGTTGCGAAAATTGCCCGCCTTGACGAAGCCCTTCTCGACGAGCGCCTTGAGGCAGAAGTTGACCTTGCCGAGGCTGATTCCGAGATCACGGGCGAGTTCCCGCTGGCTGATCTCCGGATCTTCCTCCAGGCGCTTCATGATTTTGTATTGAAATTCGTCGTTCAGCATGACACTGCGTTCAATCGTTGAACGCGATTCTACCCCTTTCCCGATTTCCGGTCCACTCCGTGGGGCTTCGCTTCAGGAAGCTGGCCGATCCTTCTTGTTCCTGAAGGAACCTTCCTCGCCCTTCGCAAGTTTCACGATGTTCGACTTGTGCCGCCAGACGAGCAAAAGGCTCATGGCGAGAACGGAAAGCGAGAGGATGTTGTGCCCCAGAAAGTGGAGCGCATAAACCGGGGCGAGGACCGATGCAATGAGTGCGGAAAGGGAAGAAATCCGGGTCGCCAGGAATACCAGAACCCAGGTTCCCGCAAGGGATGCGCCGAACAGCGGATCGAGCGCAAGACTCACGCCGAGCGCGGTCGCAACCCCCTTCCCGCCCCTGAATCCGAGAAAAACCGGGAAAAGGTGGCCGAGAAATGCGGCCAGCGCGGCCGCCGCGATCACCGCCGGTTCGCCGGAAAAGAAATGCAGGGCCACCAGCACCGCAACCGAACCCTTCGCCCCGTCCCCGATCAGGGTGAGGAGCGCCGCAGCCTTCTTCCCGGTCCGGAGCACATTGGTCGCACCGGGGTTTCCGGATCCGTAGCTTCTCGGATCGGGAAGTCCGAACAGTCTGCTCGAAAGAACCGCGAAAGAAACAGAACCAGCCAGGTAGGAGAATAAGATGATCGCTATCTTGAGCATGCCAAATATTCTAAAATGTCGAACCGCAATTCTACCTTCTATCGACGATAAATGGACGTGATCTTCATCCAGGCCTTCCGCGCCCAAACCATGATCGGCATCTACGACTGGGAAAGGAAACTTCCCCAGCCGGTCGAAATGGACATCGAAATGGCCATTCCGGAGGGAAGAATCCCCGGAAGCGACCATATTTCCGACACCATCGACTACGGCAAGGTGGTCCTGAGGATACGCGAAATGCTCGCCTCCCACAGCTTCGCCCTGCTGGAGACGCTCGCCGAACACATCGCCCAGATGATCATGGAGGAATTCGGCTCCCCCTGGGTGAGGCTTTCGGTGGCCAAGATCGACGCAATGGACGGCGTGAAGCGATTGGGGGTGCGGATCGAGCGGAGCCGCTAGCGCTTTTTCAGCAGGGACTCCACCGCATCGAAAAACCGCGCGTAGAACCTCCTGTCGTCGATGGTCTTGCCCCCCACCTTGATGAGCGCCTCCACGCTTTTCGACCAGGGAAAGGAAATCGATCCGGCGGCTGGAAGACCGATGCTCGCCGATTGCGTACTCTTCTTCAACTGGTTCCGGGTCTCGACCGCATTGGCGTACAGGACCGATTTCCCTGCTTCGTCCCGGCAAACCACCCCGAACTCGATAGTCTCGTTGGACTCCTTCTCGGGCTGGAATTCCTTTCTAGCAGTAAAGGCATCCCCTTCGCGCTGCACCAGGAGATAGCCGCTCCCGAGCAATACCGATTCTGCCGCCTCGCAGACTTTCGATGCCGAATCCTGATATTCCCTGCGGTAGATCGAATCCTTCGAAAATTTTTCCTTCTGGTAAAGCTCGCTTCCCCCGCAGGCTGAAACCGAAAGCGCAATCATCACCAGGATCGTTCCTTTCATGCCGCCTCCTGCAAAATTGGGTTCCTGAAAAATTATAGGATCGGCAAAAGCCTTTTCCCACTTACAATATCGATTTTCAAAAGGATGCGTCATGCAGGAAATCCGGATCACCCTCAACCGGGAATTTGTCGAATTGCACGCACTGCTGAAACTGGCTGGCGCCTGCGACAGCGGCGGCGCGGGCAAGGCGCTGGTCGCCTCCGGCGCCGTCCTCGTCGACGGAAAGACCGAAACCCGCAAATCCCGCAAGATCCGGGCCGGCCAATCGGTCCAGTTCGGGGACCTGTTCATCCGCGTGGAATTGCCGTCGATGGACTAAACTGCCTCCATGAAATCTCCCGACCAGCTCCCGCGCATCCGTCGCCACACGCGACTGCTGATGCTCGCCTGGACGATCGTCACAGGATTCTCCCTCGCCTTCAGCATTCGCCAGCACGAAAAGGCCTTTTATTCCGAGATCCAGGCCCAGGCGGAGGGGATCCACACCATGGACTCCGCCTACCGGAACTGGGTCATCGGTTATGGCGGAATCTATGTTCCGGTGACGAAGCATTCAGAACCCAACCCTTTCCTGAAGGAGGTTCCCGATCGCGACATTGCGACCCCTTCCGGAAAAAAACTCACCCTTTTCAATTCCTCCTACATGACGAGGCAGGTCCATGAACTCATGGACAGGCAGGATTCAACGGTTCGCGGCCACATCTCGAGCCTCATGCCGCTCAACCCGAAAAACCGGGCCGATCCCTGGGAAGCCGATGCATTGAAGCAATTCGAAAAGGGGGCGAAGGAAAAGTCGGGCATCGTGAAAATGAAGGATGGAAAGGAATATTTTCGTTTCATGAAACCCATGTACATGGAAGAATCCTGCCTGAAATGCCACTCCGGCTACAGGATCGGGGATGTGCGGGGAGGCATCAGCGTTTCCATCCCGATAGATGCCCCACTCGCCATCGAAAACGGCGAAACCCGCACCCTCTGGATGGGACACGGCATGATCTGGGGGCTCGGCCTTCTCGGACTTTACGCAGGAGGCAGACGACAGCAGCGGGCGGGTGAGGCGCTTGCAGAGTCGAGGAGGCTGCTCGACTCCATCGTGGAACACATCCCTTCGATGGTGTTCCTGAAAAATGCACAAAACCTTCGCTTCGAGCTGTTCAACCGGGCGGGAGAACAGCTCCTCGGCCATTCCAGGGAGGATCTGCTCGGAAAAAGCGACCTGGAACTCTTTCCAAAGGAGCAGGCGGAATTCTTCATGAAAAAGGACCGGGAAGTGCTCGAGGGGCGCAAGGCGGTCGAAATCCTGGAAGAACCGGTGAGGAAGGCTTCGGGCGAGGAAATCTGGCTGCACACCTCCAAGATCGGACTGTACGATCTGGATGGAAATCCGACCCATCTTCTCGGCATCTCGATGGACATCACCGGGCGCAGGAAAATGGAGGAGGAGCGCAACCAGGCGATGCAGGAAAGCGTCGAACATCTCGAAAGGCTTCGCGAAACCCTCCACCAGACCATTTCTGCGATTTCGCGGGCGATCGAGGCGAGGGACCCCTACACCGCAGGACACCAGAGGCGGGTCGCGGATATCGCTTGCAATATCGCCAGAGAAATGGGGCTGGAAGAGCACAGGATGGAAGGAATCAGGATGGGGGCAACCATCCACGACATCGGAAAAATCCAGGTTCCTTCCGAAATGCTCGTCAATCCGACGAATCTCACAGAAATGGAAATCCTGATCCTCAGGGAGCATCCCAGGGTCGGTTACGAAATCCTGAAGGAAGTCAGCTTCCCGTGGCCGGTCGCGGAAATCGCGCTGCAGCATCACGAAAGGATGGACGGGAGCGGCTATCCGCAGGGACTCTCT
>JAJZTT010000134.1 GCA_021848705.1 Pseudomonadota bacterium | reverse complement strand
TTGCTCGGACTGTCCGGCGGGATCGATTCCGCATTGACGCTCGCGATCGCGGTCGATGCGCTCGGCGCGGAAAAAGTGCATGCGGTGATGATGCCTTCTCGTTACACTTCCGCAATGAGCTTCGAGGATTCGCGCGAGATGGCGAAAATCCTCGGGGTGCGCTATTCGGAAATCTCGATCGGGAACATCTGCGATTCCTTCCTGGATGCGCTTTCCGCAGAATTCGCAGGACTTCCCGCCAATACCGCGGAAGAGAACATCCAGGCGAGAGCGCGCGGCACGCTGCTCATGGCGCTATCCAACAAGCACGGATCGATCGTGCTCACCACCGGCAACAAGAGCGAGATGGCGGTCGGCTATTCCACACTTTACGGAGACATGGCAGGCGGTTTTTGCGTCCTGAAGGACATCAAGAAGACGCTGGTCTATCGGCTGTCCGAATACCGCAACGGCATTTCTCGCGTGATCCCGCAACGGGTGATCGACCGCCCCCCTTCCGCCGAACTCAGGGACAACCAGAAGGATCAGGACAGCCTGCCATCCTACGAGGTGCTGGATGCGGTGATGGAAGGCTACATGGAACAGGATCTTTCGCTTGCCGAAATCGTGAAGCGGGGGATCGATGAGAAGGATGCGCGAAGGGTGGTGCATCTCATCAGGATCAACGAATACAAGCGCAGGCAGTCGCCTGTCGGCATACGCATCACCCAGCGGGGATTCGGAAGGGACTGGCGTTATCCCATCACTTCGAGATTCCTCGACGAGTATTGAACCAGAAAAGGAGAACCGGATGAAAAAGATAGAAGCGATCATCAAGCCATTCAAGCTTGACGAGGTGAGGGAGGCGCTCGCCGAAATCGGCGTGAACGGCATGACCGTCACCGACGTGAAGGGATTCGGCAGGCAGAAGGGTCACACCGAACTGTACAGGGGGGCTGAATATGTGGTGGATTTCCTTCCCAAGGTGAAGGTCGAGGTGGTCGTTCCGGAATCGTTGCTCGATCAGACCCTTGAAGCCATTCTGAAGTCCGCCAAGACCGGAAAGATCGGCGACGGCAAGATCTTCGTTTCCTCCATCGAGCAGGTCATCCGCATCCGGACCGGGGAATCCGGGGAATCGGCGGTCTAGCCTGCGAGCATGTCCGCGAGGAGGGCGATCTGCTCGCGCAGATCCTCCAGCGTTTCCCTGACATAATCCAGGTTCTCCGGCTTCAGTCCGATGGATTCGAGCTCTTCCGTCATCGATCGGGGCAGTTCGCCTGGCGGTCTGCGCACCGCCCCTTCGCCGGTAATGATTTCGATGAGTCTTGCCAGGGCCAGCGGAACATTGCCCGGCTTGTATTTTTCGTCGTGATGACCTGCGATCACGTCCAGCACTTCTTCAGGAAGATCCCAGCTTCTACCCAGCATTTCTCCCAGTGCCGGATGGTTGATGCCGAATAACCGGGTTTCGACTTCGAGCGGCGATTCTTCGGGATGGGCTTCCATGCGGCGGATGAATTCGTCGAATTCGTCAGGCGCGAGGTAGGCGAGCGCGAGATAACCGATGTCGTGCAGGAGCCCGGACAGGAAAAGCATGTCTTCAGGCGGGCGCATTTCCCTGGGCAGCATTCCTGCGAGCGTTCTCATGCCGAGAGCCATCGAGAAGCAGTGCAGCCAGAGATCGCGCAGGCTGAAGACCCTGCTTTCCCTCACCCTGATGGGCGCCATCAGCGCGATGGCGAGCGCGATGGATTTCACCCGCGACAATCCCAGCACCATCACCGCATCGCTCACCTTGCAGATCTGTTTTCCGTGAACGAAAAGAGGGGAATTCGCCATGCCGATGATTCTGGCGGCGATGAAGGGGTCGGATTCCACCAGGTTGAGCAGTTCCCGCTCGCCCGCTTCGGTATCCAGTGGCAGGGAAAGAAGCTGCTGTGCAACGCTGGAAATGGTCGGAAGGGAATCCGTTTTTCTGATTCTTTTTCGCAATTCTTCCGCAGTCATTTCCTCCCCCTTTCCGCACAGCGGATGATGCTTTCGTCGTTGCCGAGGTCCAGGCATTTCCTGAGATCCCTCGCGCGATGGCGAACCTGGTGCACAACCGGCGCGATCTTCGGTTCGGGCACGATCTTCGGTTCCGAAACGGATCTGACAACCATTTCACTGTCTTTCCCGCATGGTGTCGCAAATTTGGGATTGCCCGGGCTGCTGGATTCCAGATACTGGCGAAGATCCGAGATTTCCTGACGGCCGGCCTTCGTGAACGCATCCTGCACCGCGTTCTGCATGACTTCCCAGATTTTCCTGTTCCCGCCGTCTTCGCAAATGGCGAGGTAGTTCTCGAGCTCGGAGTCAGTGGCATCCCGGTAGGCATAGAGCAGAATGGAGGCGGCAGCCTGCCTTGCAGACTTCATGATCTCCATTTTTTTCTGTTCGATCTCCTGCTTCGCCTGATCCGTGTCGCTGCCGCAAACTCCATACTTCAGGAGCGCGTTCGAATCCGTCGATGACAGCTCGACCCGCGCGATCATGGTGGATGTTTGTGTGACTGAATCCATCCGGCGGATGAGCGCCATCCGTTCAGGGGAAGGGGGATTGGCCGAAAGCCCGGCGATGAATTTTCGCAAATCCTCTGCAGCCATGGGCCGTGATTCGAGCGAAGTCATTTTCTTCACAAGCGGCGAGGAAAACATTTTCAGCAGATGTTCGTAGCGCGTCCGATCGTAATCGGCGCGCAGTGCTTCCGTCACCTCATCGATGAAAAGTCCGTTCGGGTATGAGCGGGAATAGATCTTCGCCAGGTTTTCCCGGAAGGACTCCGGCATGGCGCCTGCATCCACCGATTTCTGCGCGTTCGCGACGATCTGGGCCGGCAACCCGGAAAGATACCCCTGCATGCCGGAAACTTCGAGTATCCTTTCGATCACGTCATCCCCGGGCGCTGATGCGGAAGCCGAGATCGAGAAAGCGAGCAGCAGTCCCGCCACCATCCTTTTCCCCATTTCATCCCCTTTTTTTGCATGTATGGGAAGACGATGGCATTTTTTTTCGATCCTGTCACCTGTTCATTCGGACAGGATGGTTGCTGTCACGCTTCATTTTTTCACGGAAACAGAATGTTATGGTCTTTTCGGCATTTGCAGGGCCTTCTGCAGGGAGCGAATTCCATCATGTGGATTTCATGGTTGCTCCCGGTGATTCCGCTTCCCGGCCCTGAGCCAGGCCAGGGCGCCCATGGCTGCGAGGAGAAGCAAGCCGAAGCCTTCCACGGAAGAGTCGATCGGCAATTTTGCCGAAGATGCGAGACCGTAGGCGCCGACGAAAAGAAGCATGGCGATGTTTTCCGAGAAGTTCTGAACGGCAAGCGCGTAGCCGGCCCCGATGCTTTCATGGCCGCGCTCCTGAAGGAGGGCATTGAGCGGTACCACGAATGCCCCTCCGCAGATGCCGACGAGAAGCATCGCGACGATTGCATGATGCATGTCGGTGATGAAGGAGAGCGCGAAGATGACCGGGCCGAGCAGGAGGCCCCCGATCAATGCCCGGTTTGCGTTGGCAAGGGTGATCCATGCGCCCGCAAGCGCCGCGCCGAAAACGATTCCGACCGAAACCACACCCATCAGATTGGCGGGAGTCTGGTTGTCGGTGATGAGGAGCGCGACAGGAACCCAGGCGAAGAGCATCAGACGCAGTGTGGTACCGCATCCCCAGAAGACGCTGGTTCCGATCAGGCAGAAACGCGCATCAGGATTCCTGAAGAGCTGCCTGAGCGATGCGGCGAACTGCTTGAGCATGGCAACTGGATGGAATACCGAATCCGGATTCTCCGGAGCAAGGTAGGGGATCGGAAGATTCGCTGCAACCGCGAGGCCGTAGCACAGGATCACCCCGAGAAACGCCCGGTTCAGGGAATGATCGGACAGCCATCCTCCCAGCAGCACTCCGAGCAAAATTGCGACGATGGTGGAGCCTTCCATCATGCCATTGGCGCGCACCAGTTTCGTCGGTCCGAACATCTGGGCCAGGATGCCGTATTTGGCCGGGGAATACAGGGCGGCGCCGACCCCGATCAGGTTATAGGCGACAAAAGGATTGATCCCGAGCGACATGCCGATCGCACCGGAAAGCTTCAGCAGATTGCCGAACAGCATGACCCGCCCCTTCGGATGGCGATCCGCGAATTGACCGACGAAAGGGGCGAGGAGCACGAAAGGGAAGACGAAGGACTCCTGCAAAAGCGGCACCAGCCCGGCCTTGCCCTGCATCCTGACGATGGCGATGGCTGCGATGAGGATGGCGTTGTCGGCGAGTGCGGAAAGAAACTGCGCGACGAGCACGGCCACCATGCCGCGCGAAAGCAGGGGCATGTCTTGCGATTTCCTTTCCATCAGAGCCCCTCCGCCATTTTCCTGAGCGTCACGTAATCCGTCTTTCCTGTGCCGAGGAGCGGCAGTGCATCGACATGTTCGATCCTGCGAGGAACGGAGACTTCCGGAATGCCCATCGCCCTTGCGGATGCCGCAAGAAGCTCGCGCGTCAATGCGACATCGGTCGTGAACAGTACGATGGCTTCCCCCCGGTTGCCGTCGGTCTGTGTGGTGGCGCCATGCATTGCGGAAGGGGACGCGTTCACTGCGAGCTTTTCCACCACTTCGAGCGAAACCATCTCGCCCGCCACCTTGGCGAAGCGCTTGACCCTGCCCTGGATGGTGACGAAACCGTCTGCATCCATGGAAACCACGTCCCCGGTCTCGTACCACCCTTCGCCCAATTCCGAGGATGGAGGCTGCAACAGGCCCGGTTTGTCGTGACGGTAATATCCCGACATCACGTTCGGTCCCCTCACGTGCAGTACGCCGCCATTTTCGATTCCGGGTACCGGCACCAGGCGATGGGAGATGCCCGGCAGCAACTGCCCCACGGTTCCCGAACGGTAGGCCATCGGCGTATTCACGGCGATCACCGGCGCCGTCTCGGTAGCGCCGTAGCCTTCGAGGATGCGGATGCCGAATTTTTCGAACCAGAGCGAACGCACGGAGTCCGAGAGCTTTTCCGCGCCCGCCACGACATAGCGCAGGCGAAAAAAATCGTAGGGATGGGCGAACTTCGCATAATTGGCCAGAAAGGTGCCGGTTCCGAACAGCACGCTGCAATTTCGGTCGTAGGCGATCTCCGGGATCACGCGGTAATGCAGCGGCGATGGATAGAGGAACAGCTTCATTCCGGTCAGGAGAGGCAACAGCGTGCCGCCAGTCAACCCGAAGGAATGAAAGATGGGGAGCGCATTGAGCACCTTGTCCTCCGAGGAAAAGTCTATGATCGCTCTCACCTGGGCGATGTTGGAAAGCAGGGCGCGATGGGAGAGCACCACCCCCTTCGGTCTTCCTTCCGAGCCGGAAGTGAAGAGCACGACCGCGATCCCTTCCGGATCTCGGCTTTTTTCCATCCTTCGCGGCATGAGCATGGCGCAAAGGATCCAGAGCTTGTCGCGAAGACCCAGATTTTCACGCAGATCTTCCAGGTAGAGGATCCTCACCCCCTGGAGCGCAGCGACGTCCTCCGGGAGTTTTGCCTGCTCTATGAAGGCTCGCGAAGTAAAAATGGTACGGATATTCGCCGCGGTGCATGCATCCTGCATGCCGCCGGGGCCTGCCTTGTAGTTCAGCATGGCAGGGGCGCGATTCATCGCGCTGATCCCGATCATCATGCAGACGGTTGCGGCGAGGTTGGGCATCAGCAGCCCCACGCATTCTCCTTCTCCGCTCTCCTTGCTTGCGATGCGTCCCAGGGCGAGCGTCATCTTCAGGAGATCCGCGTAGGAATATTCGATCTGCTTCATGTCTTCCACCACGCGCCGCTTGCGCCCGTAGATTTCGATGGCATCGAGCAGTCCGGAATACAGGGTCTGCTTCGGTTGCGATTCGAACAGCATGTGCTGCATCAGGCGTCGCATGGCTTCTCCAGCCTTGCGGCGTCGCTCCTTGGCGGTTGCGCCCTCCGGCATTTCGATTCTTTCGGGGGGAAGCATGGAAAGGGTCATGCGGGGAAAGAGCCTGCGCGGGAATTTTCCGGAAATGCGGCTGAAAAATGATCTCGCCGGGCCGTCGAGTCGCACCGGCAATATCGTCGCGCCTGTTTTCGCAGCGACGAAGGCAGGGCCTTCGTACACCTTCATCAGCGAACCGGTCACCGTGATTCTTCCTTCCGGGAAGATCACGACCGGCCTTCCGCCCTCGATCAGCTTGATGATCTTCTTGATGGCCATCGGGCTGGTCGGGTCGACCGCGAGATAATCGGTGAGTCTGAGAATGAGGCGGAAGCAGGAAGACTGGGCGACGCCGGTGTGCACCACGAAAACCGGCTCGAATGGCAGGAACAGGCCGAGAAGCAGGCCGTCGAGAAAGGATTCGTGGTTGGCCACGACGAGCAGGCGACTGGTTTCGAGTCCCTGTTGAAGGCCTTTGACGCGCACCCGGAAAACGAGGCCGAATGCTAATCTCAGGATGGAACGGGCCAAGTTTCTCATGTTACCCCCTTGCAGTGAATATAACTGAAATGCCGGATCTTCCAAATGCCGGATCGGCTTCAGGCTCGATGAAAGCAGGATAGCGGGAAAACGGGGTTTTTGATACTTTGACAAAAAAAGTCGCGCCAAATAAAATAAAAAGTATCGAAAAAAGGTACTTTCATGAGAACCGAGACTTCCCTGCTGATTGCGACGGTCAAGCGCCTGCTCAAGGCGCAGGGCATGACCTACCGCGACCTGGCGGTAAAACTCGGAATCTCCGAGCCCAGCGTGAAACGGCTCTTTTCTTCCGGACGGCTCACCGTGGAAAGGCTGGAAGAAATCAGCCATGTGCTCGGCTATACTCTGGCGGAGATTTCGAAGGAAGCGGTGTCTACCCAGATCAGGATCGACACCCTGACCGAAAATCAGGAAAGGGAACTGGTTTCGGACCCGCGGCTGCTCGTTGTCGCAGTCTGCGCCATCAACAACTGGACGATGCAGGAAATCGTGACTCACTACCTCATCACGGAGCAGGAATGCGTCCTTTTCCTGCTCCGGCTGGACAGGCTCCGCATCCTAGATCTCCTGCCCGGAAACCGCATTCGCATCAATGTTTCGAGGAATTTCGAATGGCTTCCGGGAGGACCGATCCGGCAATATTTCCAGACAGAGGGGCAGGCCGATTTCCTGAAATGCGCCTTCACGCGGGAAGACGAGTCGCACCAGTTTCTTTTCGGCATGCTGACGGAGCAGGCCGCTTCCAGGCTTCTGGAAGAGTTGCGCATCCTGCGTCAGCGCATGCTGAACCTGCACGAGGAAAGCCTGTCCGCTCCCTTGGACAGGAGGCGAGGATATGGATTGATGCTCGCGATGCGCAGTTGGGAGCCGGTCGAATTCGCGAGCCTCAGGCGTCGGGAGCCCTGAGGATCATTTCCCTCCCTGCAGTTCCTTCCTCTGCTGCCGGTACTGGTCGTAGCTCGGGGCATCCTTGGTATCTCCGCGAACAGGAGCGGGATGGTCGGCCGGCCCCTGCGCCCTGGCCCTCGCCTGGATTCCATCGTAGGCGTGGCGCTTCCAGTCCGTGCCGCATCCAGTGGCGAGGAGGGCGAGAAACAGGCAAAAGAGCAGTCTCATCTCAGCGTCCCTTCTCGTCGAAGCTGACCGTGACCTGGCCTCCCTTGGGGTTGATCCCCACCCCGACCGAACTCCTGAAAAGATCGCGGGCCGGCTTCCAGTGTTTCCCGTCCAAGCTCGCCCAAGATTTGTAGAGCCAGACATCCTGTTTCGGCACCACGGTTGTCATAGCCTCTCCATTTTTTTCCAGGGCGTTTCCCTTTACGATCAGCCTGAAATTCGCCGGTTTTCCTGCCA
>JAJZTT010000008.1 GCA_021848705.1 Pseudomonadota bacterium | reverse complement strand
AATGGGTGGACGCGGAACATCCGCTCTTCATTCTCTACACCTCCGGATCCACAGGAAAGCCCAAGGGTGTCCAGCATTCCACCGGGGGCTATCTGCTCGGCGCGATCCTCACCATGAAATGGGTTTTCGACCACAAGGAAACGGATGTCTACTGGTGTACCGCCGACGTGGGCTGGATCACCGGGCATTCCTATGTCGCCTACGGCCCGCTCGCCGTGGGATCGACCCAGGTGATTTTCGAAGGAGTGCCCACCTATCCGGATGCCGGAAGATTCTGGAAGCTGATTCAGGATCACAAGGTCACCACCTTCTACACCGCGCCCACCGCGATCCGCTCGCTCATCAAGCTGGGGGCGGATCTTCCCAACCAATACGACCTCTCTTCCCTGAGACTCCTGGGGTCCGTGGGCGAGCCGATCAATCCGGAAGCATGGATATGGTATTACGAGATGGTTGGGAAAAGTCGCTGCCCGCTGGTCGACACCTGGTGGCAGACCGAGACCGGCGCGAACATGATCACGCCGCTTCCGGGAGTGGTCACATTGAAACCCGGTTCATGCACCTTTCCTCTTCCGGGAATCGCTGCCGCGATTGTCGACGAGGCAGGGCATGACGTCGAGGCTGGCAAGGGTGGGTTTCTCGTCATCAAGCGCCCCTTCCCTTCGCAACTCAGGACCCTTTGGGGCGACCCGGATCGCTTCAGGCACACCTATTTTCCGCCGGAGATGGGCGGGAAATACTACCTTTCCGGGGATTCCGCGAACCGCGATGTGAACGGTTTCTTCTGGATCATGGGACGGATCGATGACGTGTTGAACGTTTCCGGGCACAGGCTGGGCACGATGGAAATCGAATCCGCGCTGGTTGCGCATCCCCAGGTCGCAGAAGCAGCCGTGGTCGGCAAGCCTCACGAAATCAAGGGAGAGGCCATCGTCGCCTTCGTCGTTCTCAAGGGCGCGAGACCCGAAGGAGAGGATGCGAAACAGCTCGCGCTGACCCTCAGGAACTGGGTCGGTGAGGAAATCGGGCCGATTGCCAAGCCGGACGACATCCGCTTCGGCGAGAATCTGCCGAAAACCCGCTCCGGAAAGATCATGAGGCGCCTGTTGCGCACCCTGGCAAAGGGAGAGGAAATCACTCAGGACGTCTCCACTTTGGAGAATCCGGCAATTCTCGATCAGTTGAAAGAAGCGGTGAAATAGGAATTGCCGGATTTCGGCGAAGGCTGACACGACGAAACGTCCTGTCAGCCTTCTTCAATCCTTGACGTTTTCGAAGCCTCTTCGAGCAGCCATTGCCTGAATGCAAGAACGTCCGTCCGGCCCGAGCGGTTTTTCGGCATGACGAAGTGATAGGCGAGCGAAGTCTGGATGGACTGGTTGAGGAGCGGCACGAGCCGTCCCGATTCGAGGTCGGCGGACACCAGGCTTCTCCAGGTGAGCGCTACGCCATGACCTGAAACCGCGGCCTGGATTGCGAGGTTCGCATCCCCATAATGCCGGATCCGCAATTTTTTCTGCCCCTTCACGCCGAGGGAGGCAAGCCAGGTTTCCCAGTCCGGGAATACCCCGTTTTCGGTATGCCATTCGTCCTCCAGCAGACTGCACTGCAGGAAATCTGCAGGATCTGCGATTTTCCTTGCGATTTCCGGGGTGGCGACCGGAATGATGGATTCCGGCATCAGCCGCTCGACCGCGAGGCCGGGATAATTGCCGTTGCCGAAGCGGATCGCTGCATCCACGTCTTCCACCTCGAAATCGACCAGCCTTCTGGTCGCCATGAGCCGAAGCTCGATGGCCGGGTGAAGCTCGTGGAACAGGTCGAGGTGCGGGATCAGCCAGCGCGCTGCGAAGGCCGGAGGCGCGGAAATCACGAGCGCTTCCCCGGTTCTTCCCGATCGAACCTTCAGCATTGCGCGCTCAATCTGGTCGAATGCTTCCGAGACGAGGGGCAGGACTTCTTCTGCCGCTTCGTTCAACTGCAATTTCCGCCCCCGCAGAAAGAGCGAAACCCCCAGATGGTCTTCGAGTTGCCTGATCTGCTGACTGATGGCTGCGGGCGTGACGTGGAGTTCTTCTGCTGCGCGGGCGAAGGAAAGATGTCTCGCCGCGGATTCGAAGGCGCGAAGGGAATTCAGCGGAGGCAGTTTTCTTGACATTAGATTTTCTAATGTTTCAGGTCAAAAAAATTCGTTTGTTAAATGCTTTTCGCTCGAATAGTATCACCATATCGAAATTTTTTCTAAACGGAGAAAAACATGAATGTCTATCCGCTCGTCACGATATCCGCATTCTTCTGGGGGGCGAATTTCATCCTGGCCGGTTTCGTGCTCCAGGATCTTTCGCCACTGTGGGCTGCAGCGCTGAGATTCCTGCTCGGCGCTGCCATCATGTTCGCGATCGCCGTTGTACGCCGCGAGGAACTTTTTTCGCTTGCAAGGCGAAATGCGGGAATCTATCTGATGCTGGGCGCGGTCGGCATCGTCGCCTTCAATCTTTTCTTCTTCAATGCAATGCGCTTCACTTCGGCTGACAATGCTGCGCTCATCATGGCGACCAACCCGCTTCTCACCACGCTGCTTGCGATGGTGTTCCTCGGAGAACGAGCCAGTTCGCGCCATCTCGTGGCATTGCCGCTTGCACTGTTCGGCGTTGCGGTGGTGATTTCACAGGGGGATCTTTCCAGGCTCGCCTCGCTGCGCATCTCCGAAGGCGATCTGCTGATGCTTGCCGCGAACGCATCCTGGGCGCTCTACAACGTGCTTTCCAGGCGCCACATGCCTGCAGGATCTGCGACCACAAATACCGCCTGGGTGACAACATCCGGTGCAGCCCTGCTCCTTCTCATCGCCCTTGCGAGCGGAGCCGGCATCGGCCCGATCGGGGCAAAGGCGGGAATGGCGCTCGCCGTCATGGCGGCTGGAGGCTCCGTGCTCGCCTATCTCTTCTGGGGTATGGGCATCGTGCGCCTCGGCGCTGCGAAGACTTCCATCTTTCTGAATCTGGTTCCTGTTTTCGCCATGCTGCTCGGCGTCTTCATCGGCGCCTTGCCGACCCCGGCGCAACTGGTCGGCGGCGCGCTGGTGCTGGTCGGGGTTTCCATCTCGATGCTTCCGAAACAGAAGCTGGCGCGGGCCATGTGATTTGGGAGGAAACCATGAAAATTGCTGAAGAACGGATCGAACTGGTGACTGACGAGAGACGGATTCTCGAAGAATTCCTCGAGCTTCAGGGTGCCGCAGTGCTGGAACTCGGCTGCGGCAAGGCTGAAAAGACCCGGATAGTCGCTGAAAAAGCAGCAACGGTCCTCGCGCTCGAAGTGGACGAAATCCAGCTTTCCATCAACCAGGCCATCTCGGATTTGCCGAATGTGCGTTTCGCAAAGGGATGCGCAGAGCAGATTTCAGCAGGCGAAGAAAGTTTTGATCTGGTCACGCACAGCGATCACGTTCTGTCGGCCGAAACCCGTGAAGCTGTGAAGACCGCTTTCGGGAAGCACATGACGAAAACCGGAGCGGATTTTTTCATGCCGATTCGCGTCGATTTCCTGGAAAAGCGGGCCTGAGGAGCGCCGTTTATCCAGGAAAGCGTGTATAGTCTGAGCGCGTAGAACTTCGCTCCGCACATGAACCCCGAAAAATCTCCAACAGGCGCAATCCTGCGTCTAGCCCTGCCCGTTTTCGTCGCCCAGGCGGCGCTGGTTGCGAGCGCAGTGATCGATACCGCGATGGCGGGAAGGCTTTCCGCAGTCGACCTTGCCGCGGTCGGAATCGCGGCTTCGGTTATGATCACGGTGCTGATGTCTCTTCTGAGCGTGCTTTTCGCCCTGCCACCGCTGGTTGCGCATCTCCAGGGCGCTGGCAGACATTCCGGTGTCGGGCGGGAGATTCATCAGAGCTTCTGGATCGCGCTGGCAATTTCGCTTGTCGCGATTCTGCTGCTGCGGAATCCCGGCCCATTCCTGGCCTTTTCCGATCTTCAACCCGCGGTGGAGGCCAGGGTTCGCTCCTACCTCGATGCGGCATCCTGGGGCGTTCCGGCAACCGCCGCGCTACGCATCTTCTTCGGCCTGTCGACTGGAATCGGTCGCCCGCGCCCGGTGATGGTGTTCAATCTCGCAGCCCTTTTACTGAAATTTCCGATGAACGCGGTATTCATGTACGGCAAGCTTGGCTTTCCCGTCATGGGGGCTGCGGGATGCGCGGTCGCGACTGCGATCGATGCATGGATCGTCGCGACGATCGCCTGGTTCTGGTGCGTCAACCATCCGGATTACGAAAAATTCGGCCTGAGTTCCGGCATCTCCGGGCCCGATCCGAAGGCCATCTTCGAATTCCTGAAGCTGGGAGTCCCGATCGGACTCACTTTCGTCGCAGACGTCACCGCGTTCACCTTCATGGCGCTATTGATCGCAAGGCTGGGCCCGGTGATGTCCGCCGCCCACCAGATCGCGGCGAACCTCGCCGTGCTCGCCTACATGTTTCCACTTTCTCTCGGCAATGCGGCTTCCGTGCTCGTCGGTCATGCACTGGGCGCCGATGATCCTGTCCGGGCGAGAAATGTCTCCTTGCGTGCGATCGGCATGGGGCTGGCTTCCGCATTCGCGGCGAGCCTTTCCTTCCGTCTTTTTGCACCGCAAATCGCGGCGCTCTATACCACCGACCAGAAGGTTCAGGCTGTCGCCATCCCGCTCATCGGGCTCGTCGCGATCTATCATCTTGGCGATGCGCTTCAGGCGGTTTCGGTCAATGCCCTTCGCGGCTACAGGAAGACCGTGGTGCCGATGGCGATCTACGGACTGTCTCTCTGGGGCGTGGGGCTGGGGGGAGGCATATTGCTCGGGCTCACTGATTTTCTCGGGCCTCCCCGGGGGGCTCCCGGGTTCTGGATGGCCGGTTGTGCAAGCATCTGGCTCGTCGCATTGCTCATTCTGTTCTATTTGGAAAGGGTGGGCAGACAGGAAAAGTCCATTCTCTGCTATGCTTCGGATAACCCAAAGGAGAAAGAATGAAACGCATCCTCACCTTTTTGTGCTTCCTTGCGCTGTCCGCCCGGGCGCAAGCCGAGTACGTTCCCGGAATGGGGGAAATCATGGGGGCCACGCAGATGCGTCATGCCAAGCTCTGGTTCGCCGGAAAGTCTGGAAACTGGCCGCTCGCGAAATACGAGCTTTCCGAAATCGGGGAAGGCCTGGACGATGCGGTCCATTATCATCCCGTATTCAAGGGGACGATCCAGGTTTCGAAAATGCTCGGGAAATTCACCTCTTCCCCGCTCCAGGCACTGGATGCCGCCATCGATTCGAAGGACTCCGGCAAATTCGAATCCGCCTTCGACAGCCTCACCAAGGGGTGCAATGCCTGCCATCGCGCGGCAGGTCATGGCTTCATCGTCATCACGAGGCCCGCCGCCCCGCCCTATGCCAATCAGGATTTCGCCCCGCACGGGAAATGATTCTGTCCACCGTTCTGGTCATGCAGCAAGGAAAATGTCAACAGGGCTGAATCCTTTTTTTTGGATTCCATATCTTTTTGTTTTGTCGAAGGAATATTTTTGCCTGAAAAATGGGCAGGGGCGCAGCTTCCCTTGATTTGAACGGCTTTCCGGCTTCTTTCCAGTCCTTTTCAACAGGGTTATCCACAGGAAATGTGGATGGGAGATTTTCCCCTGAATTATCCGGTCCCTGGAACGGATTTCTCGACCCTTCATGAAGTTTCGCCATTCCCGCCCCGGGTTTCCCGCAGGAGGTGTAGGCCCATTCACTTTTTCTGCGGCAGGGCGTGGTTCGTCTTTTCGATGATTTCCCTGTCTTCGCCCGGGACCAGAGGGCAGGAGGCGAGCGTGATCTTGAGGATGGTCGCCCCGTCTTCGTGGATGTCGACGAAATCCACGCCGGTCAGGAATCCGGCTTCCCCCTGCAGGATCGAATAGATCACCCTGACTTCCGCCTTGAGTTCGTATGGGGAAGGATGGAGATCGTTCGGAGGCAGGAAAAGATGGATCTTTCCGCGGGATGATGTCGCGACATGTGTTGCGCAATGAAAGCTTGCGCCCTTCATCGAGACCTCGACGGTCTTGCCAAGCCAGGTGGATGAATCCCGTTCCGGGGTGAATTCCACCTTCCACCAGGCATAATGACGATCGTATTGTCTTTCCATATGCTTTCCGCTTGATCGCGGGATTATAACATGAGGGCCGCCAGGGCGATTTGGTGCTAAAATCGCTTTTCGCAGTTTCTTCCCAGATCCCATGCTGTCCAGGCTGAATTCCATGCAGGCCGCTGCCGTCCGGCATATCGACGGCCCTCTACTGGTGCTTGCCGGCGCAGGCAGCGGGAAGACCCGCGTCATCACCCACAAGATCGCCTATCTGGTCGAGGAATGCGGTTATTCCCCTTCCTCCATCGCCGCGATCACCTTCACCAACAAGGCTGCGAGCGAAATGAAGGAGCGGGTGGGGAAGCTGCTGAAGGGGGGAAGCGGCGGGATCATCCTTTCCACCTTCCATTCGCTCGGCCTTTCCATCCTGCGCAGCGAGTCGGCGAGGGTCGGCCTCAAGAACCGGTTTTCCATCCTCGATGCAGCGGACAGCCAGGGCATTCTTTCCTCCCTGCTCAGGACGACCGACAGGAAGGAAGTGAGGGAGGTCGCCGGCCTCATTTCCGGATGGAAAAACCAGCTGGTTGCCCCGCCAGTCGCTGCGGCCATGGCGGCGAGCAATGAGGAACATCTCGCAGCCAGGATCTACCTGGATTACCAGGCGACGCTCGCGGCCTATCAGGCTGTCGATTTCGACGACCTGGTGAGGATCCCCGCTGAACTCTTTTCCGGTGACCGGGAAGCGCTGGACAAATGGCAGGCGAAGATTCGCTATCTCCTCGTCGACGAATACCAGGACACCAATCTTTCCCAGTACCGGCTGATCCGCCTGCTTTGCGGATCCAGAGGCGCCTTTACCGCAGTGGGGGACGACGACCAGGCGATCTATGCCTGGCGGGGCGCTTCCAAGGAGAACATCATCCTGCTGCAGCAGGATTATCCCAATCTCGAAGTGATCAAGCTCGAACAGAATTACCGCTCCACAGTGCGAATCCTGAAGGCGGCAAACAGCCTGATTTCGAACAATGCCAAGCTCTTCGAGAAAAAGCTTTGGTCCGATCTGGGGCATGGAGAGCAGATCCGGGTGAGCGTGGCGAGGGACGAGGAACACGAGGCGGAAATGGTGGTGAGAACGCTGCTTGCGCATCGCTTCGAGCGCAGGGGGAATCATTCCGATTATGCGATCCTGTACCGGGGAAACCACCAGGCGAGGCTTTTCGAGCAGATATTGAGGAACGAAAGGGTCCCCTACCGGATCAGCGGAGGCACCTCCTTTTTCGACAAGGCCGAGATCAAGGACATCATCGCCTATCTCAGGTTGCTATCCAATCCGGACGACGATCCCGCCTTCATCCGCGCGGTGACGACGCCGAGGCGCGGTATCGGAACACAGACGCTGGAAGCGCTCGGAAAATATGCGGGAAGCCGCCATCTCGGCCTCCATGCAGCCGCTTTCGAAGCCGGTTTTGCGCATGAGATTCCTGAAAAACAGCTCGAACCGTTGCTCGCCTTCTGCAATTTCATCAATCATCTGCAGGAGAGGGCGGAGAGCGGACCGGCCGGGGAAGCGATCGAGGCGCTGCTGAAAGCGATCGATTACGAGGTTTATCTCTATGATTCGGCCGAGCCGCGCCAGGCGAAGGCTCGATGGGAGAATGTAACGGAATTTTCGGCCTGGCTCGCGAGAAAATCGGCCGAAGACGGTAGAAGCCTTGTCGAACTCACCCAGGCCATCTCGCTCATGAACATGCTGGGCAGGCAGGAAGATGATTCGGATGCGGTGCAGCTTTCGACCATCCATGCGGCGAAAGGGCTGGAATATGCCCATGTATTTCTGGTTGGGGTGGAGGAGGGAATCCTGCCGCACGCGGAATCGATGAGCGAGGAAGGAATCGAGGAGGAGCGGCGCCTGATGTATGTCGCAGTGACCCGGGCGAGAGAGAGCCTTTCCATCAGCCATTGCATCAAAAGAAAGCGTGCGAGGGAAGTGATTTCGTGCGAGCCCAGTCGCTTTATCGTCGAACTTGGTGACGACCTGAAGCAATCCGGAGGCGCGGTCACCCGGGAAGTGGGCAATGCGAGGCTGGCCATGCTGAAGTCGGCGCTCGAAAAGGTTTCGAAATGAAAGGAGAAATGATGAAGAAAGTGATCAGCACCCAGGATGCCCCGCAGGCGATCGGAACCTATTCCCAGGCGATCCGGGCGGGAAACACGGTTTATCTTTCCGGGCAGATCGCGCTCGACCCATCGACCATGCAGCTCGAGGAAGGAATCGAAGCGCAGATCCACAGGGTGTTCAGCAATCTTTCTGCAGTGGCAAATGCATCGGGAGGAAGCCTTTCCGACATCGTGAAGCTCAATGTGTATCTCACCGACCTTGCCAATTTTCCGAAGCTGAACGAGATCATGGGAAGTTATTTTTCAGCGCCCTATCCTGCCCGCGCTGCGGTGGGAGTGGCAAGCCTGCCCAGGGGAGCTCTGGTGGAAATGGACGGGGTGATGGTCCTGGGAGACTGAGTGGAGGAAAAACTCTCCCGTCTCGGCATCCGCACCCTCGAAGACAGGGTGCTGCACCTGCCAGCCCGCTACGAGGACGAAACCAGGCTGTATCCGATCGCGGATGCGCCGATGGGAGAATCCGTGCTCGTCGAGGGGGAGATCGTCGATTCCGGGGTGAAATTCCAGGGAAAGAGGCGCGTCCTGCAATGCAGAATCGAGGACGGCAGCGGCACGCTCTTCGCGCGCTTCCTGAATTTCTATCCGGGGCAGGTGAAGGCGCTCGCTTCCGGAAAAAGGGTGCGCTTTTTCGGAGAAGTGCGGGGGGGGTTCCTGGGCCCGGAAATGGTTCATCCCAGGGTGACTTCCGCGCAATGTCCGCTCAGGGAGACGCTTACCCCGGTTTACCCGACCGTTGCCGGACTGTCCCAGAAGAAACTGAAGGCGCTGATCGGGGAGGCGCTCGAGTCGGTTTCCCTGGAAGACACAATTCCCGGATCCCTGCTCGATTCGCTCGGGCTTGCCGGCTTCGGGGAAAGTGTCCGCTTTCTGCACGACCCCACCCCGGAAGCTTCGAGAAGGGAGCTGGACGAGCGCACCCATCCAGCCTGGAAGCGCATCAAGTTCGACGAACTGCTCGCCCAGCAGTTGTCTCTCAGGATCCATTACAAAAGGCGCAGGTCCAGGAATGCGCCTTCCTTTTCCTTCGGGGGGAAACTGCGTGAGAGGCTGCTTGAGTCCCTTCCTTTCGGACTCACCCGCGCGCAGGAAAAGGTGCTTTCCGAAATTTCCAGGGATCTCGCAGGATCGAGCCCGATGCAGCGGCTCCTTCAGGGTGATGTGGGAAGCGGAAAGACCATCGTCGCGGCGATTTCAGCGCTCCAGGCGATCGAATCAGGCTTCCAGGTCGCAGTGATGGCACCCACCGAAATCCTCGCCGAGCAACATTTCGAGAAATTTACCAATTGGTTCGGAGTGATGGGGCTCGAAACCGTCTGGCTCGCGTCCGCCCTGAAAAAGCGCGAGAAGGAAGATGCGCTCGTGAAAATCGCATCCGGACAGGCTCATCTCGCGGTGGGGACGCATGCCCTCTTCCAGGAGCAGGTTTCGTTCAGGAATCTCGGGCTCGCGATCATCGACGAGCAGCACCGCTTCGGCGTTCACCAGAGGCTCGCGCTCAGGATGAAGGGGGAGGGGCTCGAGCCTCACCAGTTGATGATGAGCGCAACGCCCATACCCAGGACGCTCGCCATGAGCTATTATGCCGACCTCGACGTTTCCGTGATCGACGAGCTTCCCCCCGGAAGGACCCCGGTTGCAACCAGGCTCGTGTCGGGAG
The DNA here is from genome assembly GCA_021848705.1 of Pseudomonadota bacterium. Lineage (GTDB taxonomy): Bacteria > Pseudomonadota > Gammaproteobacteria > Burkholderiales > JABEVD01 > JABEVD01. The sequence continues at coordinate 27,126 of JAJZTT010000008.1, read as the reverse complement.
ACCGGCGCGACGAGATCGTCCACAGGGTAAAGGACGCCTGCATGAATGGAAGCCAGGCCTACTGGGTCTGTCCCCTGATCGAGGAATCGGAATCCCTGCAATTGCAGACCGCGATCGATACATATGAGAGGCTGGTCGGGGAGTTCCCTGAAATCCGGGTGGGCCTCGTGCACGGCAGGATGCCGGCAGTGGAAAAGGCGGCCGTGATGCGGGATTTTGCAGATGGTAAAATCATGCTGCTGGTCGCGACCACCGTGATCGAGGTCGGTGTCGATGTGCCCAATGCCACGGTGATGGTCATCGAGCATGCGGAGAGAATGGGGCTTTCGCAGCTTCACCAGCTTCGCGGCCGTGTGGGTAGGGGATCTTCCGGGAGCGTATGTCTGCTGATGTACCAGGCTCCCCTGGGCGAGACAGCAAGGCGCAGGCTCAAGGTGATCTATGAGAGCACGGACGGCTTCGAGATATCGAGGAAGGACCTCGAACTCAGGGGGCCGGGGGAATTTCTCGGCGTGAAGCAGAGTGGCGTTCCCATGCTGAGATATGCGGACGTGGAGGAAGAGGCGCTTTTGGAAGAAGCCAGGCAGGCGGCTGACCGACTTCTCCTGGAAGATCCGGATGCGGCCGGGCGCCATTTGCGGCGCTGGATGGGCGAGAAATCGGAATATTTGCGGGTGTAATCCTTGAAGGGTAATTGGCACAGGAAGCCGGCTGGGGCCGGATACGAACTGGGAAAGTGGCTGCTGAGCCGGGGCTCCCTGACTTCGCTCATCCGTTCCAAATGCGATGATTTTTCCGTCCGGGAAGTTTCCAGCCGTTTTGACCGGGCCAACCTGGACGAACTGGAGAGAGTCGGTCTGAGGCAGGGGGAATCGGCTCTCGTCCGCGAAGTCTATCTATGCTGCGGCGAAAGAAGAGTCGTGTTCGCCCACTCGGTGGCGGCAAGATCCAGCCTGCTCGGAAACTGGGGCGCACTTTCCAGGCTGGGCGGGCATTCGCTGGGAAGCACTTTCCTGTCGAAACCTGGAATCGTTCGGGAAGAGATGGAATTCCTCGCGATCTCGAGGGGGCATCCGCTTTACCGGAAATCCTGCCGTTTACTGCGTCATCCCCCGCAAAAACTCTGGGCGAGGCGTTCCCTTTTCAGGGATGAAAACCGCTCCATCCTGGTGACCGAGGTGTTTCTCCCATTGATCCTGGAACTCGAATGAACAAGTGGATGCTTTATGCACGCCTGATGCGCATCGACAAGCCGATCGGTTCGTTGCTGCTGCTCTGGCCCACCCTTTGGGGACTTTGGGCGGCCTCCGGAGGCAAGCCGAATCCGGACGTTTTGCTGGTGTTCATCATCGGAACCATCCTGATGCGCTCGGCAGGGTGCGTGATGAACGATTATGCGGACATGGAATTTGATCCGCATGTCGAAAGGACCCGGGAGAGGCCGCTCGCATCCGGGAAGGTGGGGCGCAAGGAAGCGATGCTGCTCGCCCTTGGGCTTTCCCTTTGCGCCTTCGTGCTGGTGCTTTTCCTGAACCGGCTCACCATCGCGCTTTCCTTCGCCGCCCTTTTCCTTGCGGCAAGCTACCCCTTCACCAAGCGATTTTTGGCGATTCCCCAGGCCTATCTCGGAATCGCCTTCGGATTCGGCATTCCCATGGCTTTTGCAGCAGAGACTGGCGGTGTGCCCATGCTCGCCTGGATCCTGCTGCTCGCAAATTTTTTCTGGACGATCGCCTACGATACGGAATACGCGATGGTGGACAGGGAAGACGACATCAGGATCGGCATCAGGACTTCCGCGCTCACTTTCGGCCGCTTCGATGTGGCGGCGGTGATGGTATGTTATGCCTTGATGCTGATGCTGCTGACTGAGGTCGGCATCGAACTCGGCCGGGGGGTATTCTATTATGCAGGGCTCGCGGGGGCTGCGCTGCTGATGCTCCACCATTACAGCCTGATCCGCAACCGGGAGCGCGACAAGTGCTTCAGGGCCTTCCTTCACAACAACTGGGTTGGGGGCGTCATTTTCCTCGGTATTTTTTTCGATTACCTGAAGTTTCCCTGACTGCAAAGCGGAAAAGCTTGTCTTTCCTGGTTTCACGACTATGCTGAAGCTACTTTAGCCAAAAGGGGTGAATCATGAAACTGTTTCCCGCAATCCTCCTGGGTCTGCTGCTTTCAACGCCTGCTTTCGCAGCAGCGCCGAAGGAGGCTCCTCCGCAAAAACAACTCACCAAACAACAGATGCGGATGAAGGACTGCAACCGGGAAGCGAAGGAAAAGAAGCTCAAGGGTGAAGAGCGCAGGAGCTTCATGAAGGGTTGCCTGTCCGGAAAGAAATGAAAAGCCGGGAGTCGCCTGGCTCCCGGTAAAAAGTTTCAGACTGCAGCCAGGTTCCACCTGTTGCTTCTGGACTTTTCGCGCAGGCGGGAAACCACGTCGTCCAGGCCTGCGTCACACTTTTCGCAAAAAACGGAAGTGATTTCATCGGTGTCGAGATCGGTTGCTTCCGCAAGGTTGTGGATCATTCCTGCAATGCCGTCCGACAGCGGTTCGGCGATTCCGCCGAATTGGCTCATTTCCATGATGGTCGGTTTCAGATCGGCCACCCGTTCGACATGCATGTGCTCCAGCAGGTCGACGATGTCCTCGCGGGCAAGATGGGTCGCTTCCGAAACGAATGAAATCGATTCGTCGAGCAGGTCGTGCAATTTGGAAACATCGGCTGTTTCCTGTTCTCGAGCGGTTAACATGATGGTACTCCTCTGAAGAAAATATAGGTAATGATTATTGTTATTATTTGACATGACGTTCGTCGGAAAGTTCGGTCTGGAAATTTGTGCTAATAACAAATAGTACCGTTACCATTCAAGGAGAAACCATGGAAAAGGAAAAAAGCATGCCGCAGAAGCGTCGCGTCACCCGCAGGAAGGAAGTTCCGATGACCCGCGAGCCCCTTCACGTGAATCCGGATGCAAGAAGGAGGATGATCGAGGATGCCGCCTATTTCAGATACGAGAAGCGTTCGGGGAACGGTGGGGATCATGTGGAGGACTGGCTTCTTGCCGAAGCGGAAATAGAAGCCATGCTGAGCGGGAAAAGCGCCTGAACGTTGGTTTTTTCGCGCTGTCTCACGAAGTATGTTTCCGAGGAAGGAGTAAAGCCATGAATCAAGAACTGACAATCAAACATGTTTCCGGCAGGCTTCAGCTTGCCGGCATTCCGGAATTTCCACGCCTCACTCCGGAGAATCCGGCTGTCAGCGTCTTCACCGATTTCACGAGGAATGCTGTCTATTCCACGGAAAGCGAAGCGACAATCGACCGGGCGCTCGAATTCATGAAGGCGGTCGGCGTCCGGTTTCTGTTCGTGAAGGATGAGCAGGATGCACTCGTCGGGCTGGTCACATCCAACGACATTCTCGGCGAAAAACCCATGCGCTATCTGCAGTCGCTCGATTGCACGCTCTCCACCTGTTCCCGGGAGGATGTCCTCGTCCGTCATGTCATGGTGCCCCAGCATGAATGGGAAGTGATCGACTATGCGGATGTCCTGAAGGCGAAAATTTCCCAGGTCGTGGACGCATTCAAGTCGCGGGGAAGGAGGCATCTCGTGGTGACCGAGGATTGCGAGGGAGAGGGGGTCGTGCGAGGCATTTTCTCCGCGACGAGGGTCGAACAGGTTCTCGGGATACGCATCGAAACCGTCAGGACGCCGCAGAGTTTCGCCGAAATCGAATCGGCCGTGATTCACGCGGGCTGAGGAATTCAGAGCATCGACGGAGTGGGCGCGCCGAGATGGTATCCCTGTGCGAAGTCCACGCCGAAATCCTGCAGGGCATGCAGGATTTCGGCCGATTCGACGAATTCCGCAACGATCCGGATGCCGAGATCCTGGCAAAGCCTGCTCAGGTTGCGGACGAGGCTGTGGTCCACCCTGGAATGCAGGATGTTGCGCACGAATTCGCCATCCATTTTCACGAAATCGAACTGAAGATCCCTGAGATAGTGGAAGGAATTGTAGCCGCTGCCGAAATCGTCGAGCGCGAAGGAAAAGCCCTTTCTCCTGAGCTCGGTGAGGAAGGTGCGCATGTTGGTCATGTCGCCGATGGCGTCGCGTTCCAGGATCTCGAACACGATGTTGTTGGGCGGGATTTCGAGTTCGCTGCAAACTAGTTCGGCAAAACCGAGGATGCCCCTGCCCTGGATTTCCTGGGCGGAGAGATTGATGAAAAGCTTCGGCGCTGTTTTTCCCTGCGCCATTTTTTCCTTGAGCGCTGTGAGCGCCTTGCGGATGATGACCCGGTCGAGTTCGCGGCCGAGTCCGTATTTCTCGATGGCCTCGATGAACATGCCGGCCGAGACGGTGGACTGACCGGGCTCGCAAAGCCGGGCCAGGGTTTCATAGGCGAAGACCTCTCCGCTCCTGCAGTCTATGATTGGCTGGAAATAGGGGAAAATCAGATCCTTTTTCAGCGAATGACGCAGGATTTCCGCATTCACCCGGGTCGAGCGGCTGACGTGAATTTCCTCCTCCATGGATTCCAGTCGCCCGACCGAATCCTTGCCCATGGCCTTCGCCCGGTACAGGCCGAGATCGACCACGGCCATCAGGTCCGAAGAATTGATCGCGTCGTGCGGATAGACTACGATGCCGATGGATGTGGTGATGTGGAAATGCGTGCTGTCGGACGCCTCGAAGGTGATGTCGCGGAGCTGGTTCCTCAGTTTTTCTGCGACCACGATTCCACCCGCCTCGCCAGTCTCGGTGAGGATGATGGCGAATTCGTCCCCGCCAATGCGTGTGGCGAGGTCTCCCTTGCGCATCACCGTGTGCATGATTTCCGCCACCCGCTTCAGCACTGCGTCTCCGCAGGGATGTCCATACGTGTCGTTCACGTCCTTGAAATCGTCCAGATCCAGCATGAGCACCACGAATTCATGATGGTGGCGTTCCGACCTGCCGATTTCGTATTCGAGCATGTCGTTGAAATATCTTCGATTGTAGAGGCCCGTGAGGGGGTCGTGGGAGGAATAGTATTCGAGTTCTTCCAGGGTGCGGGAAAGCGCCTTGGAAGAGCCCACCACCATCACCATCACCGCGAGGATGGAGCGGATCACGCTCGCTTCCTGGGAACCCAGCTTTTGCGACGATCCGAATGCAACGCCGAGCAGTCCGGCAAGTTTCAGCGCTTCCATTTCCGGAACCGAGACCGAAAGCATCCTGATGTCTTCGCTCGCATCGCATGTCTTTTCGACCGGGATGACGAATTCCTCCAGGTCCATCAGGGCATCCTGGGGCAGACCGAGCTGGCGGATCAGTTCGATCGTGAGATTCATCTTGGCGCGTTCCCGCACTTCTTCGGTGTACTCCCCGAGGTAATACACATACAGCATCAGCCCGTTGTTTTCCTTGAAGGCGATGAAGAAGAAGTTGAATGGAAAGATGGCGTGGAAGTCGGCCAGGATCTGCCGGACGAAAGCCTTCCACTGCGAAACCTTTTCGTAGGAAAGAATGATGTTCTCGAGCACATGGCTCTGTCTTTCCAGCAGATCCTTTTCGATCAGCGTGCCCGAGAGATGCTCGACGGTATCCCTGAAATCGAGCATGATCTGCTTGAGGTGCTCATCGTTGTCCCGCCACTGTCTTTCACGATCTTCGAGCAGCAGGGCGAGCGTGCCACCGAGTCTGGTGGATCTGGCGATTTCCCTTCTCAGGAAAGAGATGATTTCGCTGCTCTGTTCGACATCCTTGATCTGTCGGATGCCCGTTTCGAGGTTTTTCGCGATTTCTTCGTTGACTTCCTGCACCAGGTCCGCCATGTTCCGGGCGAACAGCCTGGTACGGTTCTGGTTTTCGAGAAGAGAGGCGAAACGCACCAGGACCTGTTGCCGGAAGTCCTCCAGATTTTTAGGAATCAGACTCATTCTGAGGTCGTGACGAAATGACCGCTCCGGGTCATGAGGTCGATGCCGCATTCGAGCTCCCGGAACCAGGAGAGGAATTCTCCGACCGCATTGCCCCGGTATACCGGGCCGTGCTGCGGTGCGATCATGGCGATGTCGAGTTTTTCCACGGCTTCCACCCAGAGTCGCGCGGCGCGGTTCGAGCACATGTAGCGGCGATGAAAGCCTGAAATATAGGGAAGATGCGCCTGGAAGTCGTCGACGAAAGCATAATCCTGATCCACCGGAAGCATCGCTGCGCCGATGTCCCCGGTGAAAAGGATCCTGGAGACGGGGTCGAAGACATTGATCTGTCCTTCGGAATGCAGGAAGTGGGCGGGAACGATATCAAGTTCGAAACCTTCCGCGATAGAAAGCTTCATTCCCTCGTCCGGAACCCCGTGAAAGCGTTTCATCTTGTCGCCGGCTATGCCGTAATGGGGAAGGAAACGCATCCAGATGGCGGAAACATAGACCGGCGCATCGGTGATTTCGAGCCAAGTGGAGATGCCGCCGACGATATCCGGGTCCTGATGCGAAAGAATGATGCCTTCGATGTTGCCGGGGGATACATGGCGCAGCAATTCTGAAAGTACCCGCGGCATCACGCCGAATCCGCCCGGGTCGAGCAGCATGCCGTGCTCCCGGTGCAGGATCAGATACTGATTGGAGCGGATACCGTCTTCTTCTCCCGGCTCGCTTTCGTTGAGCAGGATGAATTTGTGTGTTTCGTCTCCATGGAGCAGAATGTTTCGCATCAGCGTTCCCTGTATGGAATACCACTGATTATATCAGGGATTTTGGGGTGTGAAATTTCATGCGAGGCTTTTCGAGACGATCTCGTAAGTGTCCCTGGAGAGGGACGGGGCGGCAAGGATTCTTTCCAGGCATTTCTTCATCAATAGGCTTCGGACGGGTTCGACCCGCTTCCATCTTGAGAAGGCCTGTGCCAGTCTCGCAGCGACCTGCGGGTTCAGCCTGTCGATCGCGAGCACCCAATCCATGACGAATTCGTATCCTTCCCCGGTGTGAAAGTGGAGCGGGTTGGAATGTGCGAATGCGCCGATCAGCGCCCTGACCTTGTTCGGATTTTTCGGATCGAAAGTCTTGTGCGTGGCGAGGAGCTTCACGATGTCGATGGTGGCTGGAAGACTCGATGTGGCCTGGATGGTGAACCACTTGTCGAGCACCAGGGGATCCTTTTTCCATTTTTCGTAAAACGCGTCGAGCGAATAGATCCTTTCCGGACAGTCGCAACTGGCGAGCGCCTGCAGCGCAGCGAGGCTATCGGTCATGTTTTCGCTCCTGGCGAATTGATCGCAGCAGGAAGAGATGGATTCCTGGTCTGGAATTTCCATGAGGAAACCGAGCGAGAGGTTTCTGAGCGCACGGGCTCCTGCGTCCGTGGCAGGCTTTGCATGGATTTCCATGAGGGAATCCTTCAGCGCGCGTGCGAGCGAGATTCTCGCGAGCTTTCTTGCTGAATGGATTCTGACCGGATCGAAATGCTGGATTTCCTCGGCGATTTCCGTCTCCGAAGGCAGGGTCAGCATGAGGCTGGAGAATGCAGGATCGGATCTGTCTTCGAGCGCGATCGAAAATGCCTTCACGATTCTGGGGTCCAGGCAGTCTGTCTGCATTTTCGCAAGATTCACCAGAGATTTCATCACCAGCCTCTGCCCTGCATCCCAGCGGTTGAAGCTGTCTGTGTCGTGCATCATGAGGAAGGCGAGGTCGTCGTCTCCATACGGGTATTCGAGCTTCACCGGAGCGGAAAATCCCCTGAGCAGGGAAGGCACCGGAGGATGTTCGATGCCGGTGAACGTGAAGGACTGTTCCGGCTCGGTGATTTCCAGGATGCGGTTGTGCGCCCCCTGGAGGGTATCTCCTTCCATCCTGATTTCGATGGATTTCCCGCTCCTTTCCAGAAGTCCTGTTTCGACCGGAATATGGAAAGGTAGCTTGGTTTCCTGTCCCGGCGTGGGTGGGCAGGATTGCCTGAATTTGAGGGTGAAGGTGTGGTTTTCTGCGTCGAATGCGGGTTCCACTTCGAGCCTCGGCGTGCCCGCCTGGGAATACCAGCGGCGGAACAGACCGAGATCGACCTGGTTCGCGCTTTCCATGGCGGAGACGAAATCGTCTGTGGTGACCGCAGTGCCGTCATGGCGCCTGAAATATTCGTCCATGCCGCTCCTGAACCCAGCCCTTCCCAGGATGAGGCGCATCATCCGGATCACCTCTGCGCCCTTGGAATACACGGTGGAAGTGTAGAAGTTGCTGATTTCGATATAGGATTCAGGTCTCACCGGATGCGCCATGGGCCCTGCGTCCTCGGTGAACTGGAAGGCGCGCAGGCTGCGTACGTCGCGGATCCGCTTCACCGCGCGGGAATTCATGTCGGAGGAAAATTCCTGGTCGCGGAAAACGGTCAGCCCTTCCTTCAGGGAAAGCTGGAACCAGTCGCGGCAGGTGACCCGGTTGCCCGTCCAGTTGTGGAAATACTCGTGGCCGATCACGCCTTCGATCGCCTCGAAATCAGAATCTGTAGCGGTTTCCTGGGTGGCGAGCACATACTTCGAGTTGAAGATGTTGAGCCCCTTGTTTTCCATTGCGCCCATGTTGAAATCGGAAACCGCGACGATCATGTAGCGGTCGAGATCATAGGAGAGGCCGAAATGCTGCTCGTCCCAGTCCATGGCGCGTTTCAACGAGGCCATGGCATGGCCGCATTTGTGGAGATTTCCGGGCTCGGTATAGATCTGCAGCAGCACGCGGCGCTTTTGCAGGGTGACGAATTCGTCCTCGAATTTTTCCAGGTCTCCTGCGACCAGGGCGAAAAGATAGGAGGGTTTACGGTAGGGATCGACCCACTTCGCCCAGTGCCGATGTTTGTCGTAGCTGCCCGATCCGACCAGATTGCCGTTGGAGAGCAGCACGGGGCATTTCTTCCTGCTCGCGATGATGGTGGTGGAATAGCGCGACATCACATCCGGCCGGTCCGGAAAATAGGTGATCTTGCGAAAACCCTCCGCCTCGCACTGGGTGAAGAAGTTTCCGTTCGAGCAGTAGAGCCCCATCAGGGAAGTGTTGGTTTCAGGATGGATGGTGGTGTTGATCTCGAGAGTGAATTCGTCCGGAACGCCTAAAATGACGAGCCCTTCCTCTTCTTCGAGATACTCCTCCCTGCGAAGCGGATTGCCATTGAGCACGATTTCCCCGAGTTCGAGGCCGATTCCGTCGAGTCTCATGTCCGCCTGCGGATTCGCCGGATTTCTCGATGCCAGGAGCCTCGAATGCACCTCGGTATGGGTGTCGTGGATGTCGAAGCGCAGGTCGATCTGGTCGATGAGAAACGGGGGAGGGGAATAATCCCTGAGATGGGTGATTTTTGGCGCGGACATTTAATTTGACTCCGGTTTTTCCAGGCTGAAGCGGCCCATTTTGCCGCTCCTGAATTCGTGAAGAAAGATTTCGGATGCCTTTTCGAGGTCGATGGTTCCCCCGGGAAGTAGGCAACCGCGGCGTCTGCCGATTTCGGAAAGCAGCGCATCCGCATCCGGAAAAGTTCCCGGATAGCGTGCACTCACCAGATCGGGACGGGTGGAAAGGATCAGGTCGGCTGCATACCTCGCCACCTCGAGCGAATCCATCGCATTCCTGCCGATGGCGCCGGTTGCGGCCAGATTGTAGCCTTCCGCCTCGCTTTCGAATTTGGGCCAGGTGATGCCCGGTGTGTCGACGAGCAGGATTCCTTTGGCGATCTCGATCTGCTGCTGCGTTTTGGTCACCGCGGGCTCGTCGGCCACTTTCGCGACTTTTCTCCCGGCAAGTGCATTGATGAGCGTGGATTTTCCCACATTGGGAATGCCCATGATCATCACCCGGATGGGCTTCAGTACGGTTCCGCGGTTCGGCACCAGCTGCCGGCAGATTCCAGGGACGATCTTTGCCGCCCCCGGTTGCTTGACGGCGAGTGCGATCGCTTTCACCCCGGCTTCTTTCGAAATCGCGCGGATCCAGGACCTTGTCACGTCAGGATCTGCCAGGTCGCTCTTGTTGAGGATTTTCAGGCAGGGACGGGTGCCCCTCAGGGAAGCGATCATGGGATTTTCGCTGGAGGATGGCAGCCGCGCATCGACCACCTCGATCACCAGGTCGATGGAATGCATGGCTTCGGCGATCTCTCGCCGAGCCTTGTTCATGTGCCCTGGAAACCACTGGATGCTCATCTCGGATCAGATGACCTTGGAATACTTCACCTGGCTTTCGTCTTGTGCGAGATATTTGTCGAATGCCATGCAGATGTTGCGGATCAGGAGCCGCCCTTTCGGACTCACCGCGAGGAAATCGGGCTGGAGCGACAAAAGCCCTTCTGTTTGATAATCCTGCAGCACGGCGAGTTCGGCTGCGAAATACTCGTCGAAACGGATCGAAAAGCGCGTTTCCAGTTCCCTTTTCGAAAGGAAGAACTGGCACATCAGCGCCTGGATGATTTCCCTCCTCAGCAGATCGTCCTGGTCGAGCAGAAGCCCCCTCATGACCGGCAGTTCGCCTTTTTCGATTCTTTCGTAGTATTCCTCCAGCGACCGGAAATTCTGGCTGTAGGTCGGGCCGATCTTGCCGATCGCGCTCACGCCCAGGGCGACAAGATCGCAGTCGGCATGGGTCGAATAGCCCTGGAAATTCCTGTGCAGCATTCCCTTTCCCTGCGCAACGGCGAGTTCGTCCGTGGGGCGGGCAAAATGATCCATGCCGATGTAGACGAACCCGGCCGCAGTGAGCATGCGGATGGTCTGGCTCAGGATTTCCAGCTTGGCGCCGGGCGCGGGCAGATCCTTTTCGTCGATCCTCCTTTGCGGCTTGAATACCTTGGGGAGGTGGGCGTAATTGTAGATCGAGATCCGGTCCGGTCCCGCCTCGATCACTTTTTCCAGGGTCTTCAGGAATCCGGGGACGGTCTGCTTCGGCAATCCGTAAATGAGATCGATGCTGATCGACCGGAATCCTTCCCTGCGGGCGGCATTCAGAACGCGCAAGGTTTCCTCTTCGGTCTGGATGCGGTTGACCGCGAGCTGCACTTCCGGATCGAAGTCCTGCACGCCGAGGCTCAACCGGTTGAATCCGATGCCGGCGAGCAGGGCGATGGTTGCGTCGTTCACCTTGCGGGGGTCGATTTCGATGGAGTATTCTCCATTTTCGACGAGCCTGAAATGTTCGCCGATCTTTTTCATCAGCGATTCCATCTGCCCGTCGGAAAGGAAAGTCGGCGTGCCGCCTCCCCAGTGGAGCTGCTCGACGGGAGAGCCCTTGCCGAAGATTTCTCCCTGCATTTCGATTTCCCTGAAGAGGTGGCGAAGGTATTCCTCGGCCTTGGATTTGTCCTTGGTGATCACCTTGTTGCAGGCGCAGTAAAAGCAGACCGTATTGCAGAAGGGGAGGTGGACATAGATCGAAAGCGGATTGGAGGAATCGCGCTTCTTCGCCCATTCGCGATAATCTTCCGAAGTGAAGGAAGGAACGAACCGGTCAGCGGTGGGATAGGAAGTGTAGCGCGGACCGTTCCTGTCCAGTCTTCTGATCAGGTCGATATCCACTTCAAGTGGTGGAAGCGCCTCGCCGTTTTGCATGCTTTCTCCTGCGAAAAACCGATTATTTTGTCTCATTGTATAACGAAATGATTTGATCTAAGTCATAATCCGTGCCATATTTACAAATCGAATTTCGGGATCGTGTATGAAGGGCAATAATATCCTGAATCAGCTCAAGGTGGTCTGCTCCCTTTGCAGTCTGCGCGAGCTTTGTCTGCCGATCGGTTTCGGCGCGGAAGAGTTGCAGCAACTCGACGTGCTGACCGGGAGCAAGCGGCTGGTGAAGCGCGGGGAATACCTTTATCGTTCGGGGGCGAGATTTTCCTCGATCTATGCCATTCGCGGGGGATTTTTCAAGACTTCGGTGATCCACGAAGACGGCAGGGAACATGTGACAGGTTTTCACATGATGGGGGACATCATGGGGCTCGATGCCATTGCGACCGGCAGTCACGCCTGCGATGCGGTCGCGCTGGAATACAGCGAAATCTGCGAGATTCCCTTCGACAAGCTTTCAGAGCTCAGTATGGCCATGCCGGTCCTGCATCAGAATCTGCACCGGATCATGAGCCGGGAAATCGCTTTCGATCACGAGATCATGCTGATGCTCGGGAAAATGAAGGCGGAAGAGCGTCTTGCGGCTTTCCTGCTCAATCTTTCCCAGCGCTTTTCCGCGAGGGGGTACTCCGCGGTCAGCTTTCAACTCAGGATGACGCGGGAGGAGATCGGAAGCTATCTCGGCCTCAAGCTCGAGACCGTGAGCCGGATCTTCTCCCGTTTCCAGGAAGAAGGTCTGATCGAAGTGCAGAAGAAGCTGATCGAACTCAAGGACGCGCCCGGACTGAAGCGCCTGATCCGGGGCCTATCCTGAAACTCCGTCGTTCCCGAGCATCCTGTCGATTTCCGCTTCTGCTGCCAGCCAGTTGGCGAGATCTCCGTCGCTGTTCTGCTGCGCGCGGTAATAGGCAGCATCCTCGATCATCTTCTGGCGCATTTCAGGACTCACGCTGACGACTTCCGCTTTGGCGGGCTTGCGTCTGGTGGTCTTCGCGGGGCTCGCTTCCCCTTCCGCCTTCGTGCTCCTGGAGGAGGTCCTGCGCTTCGGTTTTTCGGTGTTTTCCATCGCGATTCTCCATTTTTTGAAACCATGCATGGGTGGATTGTAACACCATGATAGAATCAGATTGTGACAGGTTGTTTAAGTCAAGAGTAATTTATGACGGCTATAATGGCAACTCGACCGGAGAGTAATGGAGGGATTTTAGGATGGAATCGTCAGTTTGGGCACGGCAAACCAGGTTTCTGCATTTCGGACTTGCCACCACGATCACCATGCAGCTGATGCTGAGTCTCGTCATGGAAGGGCCGGGTCACAAGAATCGCAGCATGATCGAATCCCTCACCTTCGAGGCGCACGAGTGGATCGGGATGGCGGCGCTCCTCGTCGTCCTCCTCCACTGGATCTGGAGTCTGAGTGCAAGGGACAACAGCAACATCCGCCATCTTTTTCCATGGGTGGGGGAAGGGCGAAAGGCGCTCCTGGCCGACATCTCGGCGCTGAAGGAAATGAAGCTTCCGGAAGGAGGAGGGCGCGGCGGTCTGCCCGGGTTCATACCTGGTATCGGATTTCTTGCAGCGACCGGCATGGCCTTCACCGGCGGTGTTCTGTTCTTCATTCTGCCGGAAGACGGTTCGAAAAATGCGCTTGCCCATCAATTTCACGAAATGCACGAATTCCTTGCCAATTTCATCTGGGCCTACTGGGGCGGGCATATCGCCGCAGCATTCCTGCACAAGAGGATGGGGCATGATACCGTGAAGAACATGTTCAACCTCGGCTGATGTCGTTCTACTGGCACGATTACGAAACATTCGGAATCGATGCCGCAAGGGATCGCGCGGCGCAGTTTGCAGGAATGCGCACGGACGAGGATCTCAACCCGGTGGGCGAGCCGCTGGTGATCTATTGCAGGCCGGCGATGGACATGCTTCCCCATCCGGAGTCCTGCCTCGTGACCGGAATCACGCCGCAAAAGGCTTTCGAGGAGGGGGTGCCGGAAGCGCAGTTCATCTCGAAAATCGAACGGGAACTCGCCCATCCTGGCACCTGCGGGGTGGGATACAACACCATCCGCTTCGACGACGAATTCACCCGGAACCTGCTTTACCGGAATTTCCACGACCCGTATGCCCGCGAATGGCAGAACGGCTGTTCTCGCTGGGATATCATCGACATGATGAGGCTGATGAGGGCATTCCGCCCGGAAGGACTGGAATGGCCGGATCAGGAGGATGGGCGCCCGAGTTTCAGGCTGGAAGAGCTCACCGCGGCCAACGGCATTTCCCACGAATCGGCGCATGACGCCCTGTCCGACGTGATGGCCACCATTGCTTTGGCGAGGCTTGCGAAAAGGGCTCAGCCGAAGCTTTTCGATTATGTCTACCGGTATCGCGACAAGCGCCTCGTTTCGGGATTGCTCGCATCCCGGGTGCCGCTGGTTCATGTTTCCTCGATGTACCCATCCGAATATGGCTGTACAGCGCTCGTGCTTCCGGTTGCGCTTCATCCGGTGAACCGGAACGAGGTGATCGTCTACGATCTCCGTCACGATCCCTCCCCTTTGATCGAACTCGATCCGGATGAGATCGGGAGGCGGCTTTTCACGCCCCGCGAACAACTGGATGTGGAAAGGATCGCGCTGAAATCCGTCCACGTCAACAAGTGTCCGATCGTGGCGAGTGCGAAGCTCCTCACGCCGGAGATCGCCGGGCGCCTCATGATCGACCTGGAGACTTCGCTCGCGCATGCGGCTGCGATCGGAAATGCGAAGGGGGTCGAGGAGAAGCTTTTCGAAGTGTATTCTGCAAAAAAGCGCGAAGCGCCCGCGGATCCTGATCTGTCCCTCTACGGTGGAGGATTTTTTGGCGCTTCCGATCGGGAGAAAATGGAAATGCTCCGGGCGACTGTTCCTTCGGAACTTGCCGCACTCGATCTGCGTTTTTCCGATCCGAGGCTTACCGAGATGCTGTTCCGCTATCGCGCCAGAAATTATCCGGAGACTCTTTCCCCTGTGGAAAAAGGGAAATGGGAAAAATTCAGGCTGGAGAGAGTCGCCGGTGCGAATGCATCGATTTCGCTTGCAGGGTATGAGGAAAAGATTTCCGAACTGCGCCGTGCGGGGAAATCTCCGGAAATCCTCGATGCGCTGGAAGAATGGGGAAGGCTGGTTTCCAGCCCTTCCCCGGGGTGATCAGAGTTTGCAGATCTCCAGGCCGAGATCGCCGATCGAATCCAGGGTCGCCTGGCTCGTGATCACGGCAATGCTCGCATTTTCAGGTGCGAGATAGGTTTTTCCGACTTCCAGCAAGTCTTCCAGCGTCACTTTCAGCACGCGTTCCCGGAAGCGCTGGCGCTGCTCCAGCGTCCTCCCGTAGAGCGCGTTGTGAAATGCCTGTTTCGCTTCTCCTGCCGGGGAGCCCGGCTTGTCCAGGCTGGAGATGACGCCGAGAATGGCTTCTTCCACCTGGCGCCATTCATGTTCCGATTCGAGCAGCCACTCGATCGATTTGTCGAAATCTTCCAGGGTGCCGGTGACCCGCGGATCCCGGTAGGAGAAGAAGCGGAAGGCGGCAATGTCCGAATCCTGCCCGGCGCCGCCTCCATAGGCACCTCCCTGTTCACGGATCGCCCTGTGGAGATATCCGTTTCTGAGGAATCCGCCCAGCACGGAAAGCGCTGCAGCGTGCGGATGCTCGATCGGCACCGTGGGATAGGCCTTGGCGCAAAAATTCACCTGGGTGTTGGCGACCCAGATCTGCCTGACCCTGGCCCTCGATTCCGGTCTGGACAAAGCGGATTCCTTCCCGGCTTCGGCATTTTTCCATCTTGCGGAAAGATCCTGCAGCATGGAATCCCGGTGTTCTTCCTCTCCGACAAGCAGCATCTGCCTCGGGGTTGCGAGGATCGCCTGGTGGATTTTTTCGAAGGATTCGGCAAGCTTTCCGAGAGTTTCCCCGTCTTCCAGAGAATCGTCCAGCGCCTTCAGCGAGCGGATCCCCGCGAGTCCGCTCAGCCTGTGGGACAGGGCGGAGGCAGGACTCATGCCGCTCGCTGCCGCAGTCATGGCGAGCGAATGGCCCTGTCCTGTGACGCTCTGTTCGCGGCTTGCACGCTCCTGCGCGATGATTTCCCGGATCCGCCCGGTTTCGGAGAAATCGGGGGAAAGGAGCGTGTCCTGCATCAGCCCGGAAAGTCTCGCGTGGTTTCTCGAGAGTGCCTTGCCGGAAAGGATGAAATATCCCCGCACAGCCTGCTCGTCGTCGATCCGTCCGCGCACCGAAGTGTAGGAGTGGATTCCGCCCGTGACCGAAGACTGCAGGGTCTGGGTTTCGAGGTAATTTCTTCCGCCGCATCCGATCTCGGTGAGGCAGGAGGTGTAACAGGGAAGCAGATCCAGCAGGCTTTCTTCGAGATCCGGAAGTTCAGTCAGGATCTGCTGGTAAACGAGCCCGTTGGTTCCCTGGGAAAAATAGGTGGCGGGCAGGCCGCCTGCAGTTTCCCTCGAGCCGGTCGGTGCGTTCAACTTCGGCGGTACATCCGCGATGCCCACCTTGGGCAGGATTTCAGGGTCGTCCTGTTGCTCCTGGCGCAGGGCGAGCAGCCTTGCCCGTTCCACGATCTCCCGCTTTTCCTCTTCCGTCAGGGATGACCGGATGGCGGTCAGGCGCTTTCTTTCGGCAAGCTTCCTTCTCGCGCTCAGATCCGTGTCGGGCTTCAGGGTCAGCCGCACCCGATGAACGTTTTCGAGAAGCAGTTCCCTGACCAGCCTTTTCGGAAATTCCGGATCGCGAATTTCCTCGCGGATCTCGTCGAGAACCGGGTCAATGTCGAGTGCGGATGCCGGATCCCCCCTGTGGATCGCTTGGGGAATGGCATGCAGGATGAGCTGCAAGCCGTAGGGATGGCCGTCGCCGCTGATTTCGCGCTGGGAAAGCTCGATCTGGTGCAATGCGGCCTCGATCTGTTCCAGGGGTACTCCCTTTTCCGTCACGTCCGAAAGCACCTCCAGGATGAGATTTTCAACCGCCTCCGCATGTTCCGGCTCGGAGCCTTCGAGCCCGCAAATGAAGGTGATTTCGCGGCTGGAATCGTCGATTCCGCAAAGGGGCGAGGGTGCGCTGCCGAGATCCGATGTCTCCAGTGCATGCCTCAGGGGCGATGCGCCGTTTTCCAGGAGGATGCTGGAGAGCAGGTGCGAGCGGATCTGCTCCCTGGTGTCGGTGCTGTTGCCGAGCAGCCAGCCCAGTACGACGTGGGTCTTTCCTTCCGTATCCGTATCGTCGAGTGCGTAGCTTTCCTCCACATTGACCTGCGCGCAGTAGCGCTTTTCGTCCGGGACGGAAATTTCCGATCCGAGCCGATCGAAGCGGCACAGCGCGTGCTCCTCGAATTTTTTCTGGTGCTCATAGGCCGGGATGTCGCCGTAGGTCATGAAAACGGCGTTGGAAGGATGGTAATGAGTCCGGTAGAAGTTCCTGAGATCCTCGTAATCGAGATCCGGAATCGATTCCGGATCGCCGCCGCTGTTGAAATGATAGGTCGTGGTGGGGAAAAGGTATTTTGCAAGGGTATGCCAGAGGGTGTTGACCGTGGAGCTCATCGCCCCCTTCATTTCATTGAAAACCACACCCTTGAAGATGAGGTCGGATTCCGGGTCTTCCGGGTTCTCGAACTCCACCCGATGCCCCTCCTGCGCGAAATCCAGCGGGTCGAGCCGGGAAAAGAACACCGCGTCCAGATAGACCTCCATCAGGTTGTCGAAATCCTTCCTGTTCTTGCTGGCGAAGGGGTAGGCGGTCCAGTCGCTCGATGTGAACGCATTCATGAAAGTGTTGAGCGAGCGGCGAATCATCATGAAGAACGGATCCCGAACCGGGTACTTTTCGCTTCCGCAAAGGGCGGTATGCTCGAGAATGTGCGCGACCCCGGTAGAATCATGGGGCACGGTGCGCAGCGCGACGAAGAAGACGTTCTCCGGGTTGTCGGATGCGAGGTGGAGATGCTGCGCGCCGGTTTTTATGTGCTGATATTCCTCGACGGTCAGGTTGAGCGAATCGATTTTCACCGATCGGAGGTGTTCGAAAGAAGGGTGGATGTGGCTCATATGATCATTCCGGGTAATCGTATCGGGGCATTTTACCGTGGTAAACTGGGCATGACAGCTGTTTTTTGTTCAAAGGGAAGGAGTGGTCATGGAAGAGGGAAAGGGGAAGGCGCCTGCGGGACCGAACTGGCTGGCGTTGGGGCTGAAGGTGTTCGCCGCGATCGTGGTGTTCAACATCATCGCTGCGATCGTATTCTACATTTTCATCGCGCCGCACATGGCGAGGCACTGAAAAAAACACGCCATCCCCGCATGGCTCGAAGCGGGAGATGGCGTGGAACGGAGCAACTCTTGAAAACGCCCCGGAGGGCGGGACTTCAGAACTTCCAGCCGAGGCCTACGCCGACCAGATAGGGGTCGAGCTTGAGCGTGCCGACGGGTACGCCGGCTGCAGTGATGTCGGTTCTCATCGTAAGTTTCTTCAGGTCCAGATTGAACGTCATCTTGTCGGTGATGGGCACGTCGAAACCAGCCTGAAGTGCGAATCCGGTGCTGTTGTTGGAGCCGGAAAGCGCTCCTCCGCCGAGCGAATAGCTGGAGAAGCGGGTGTAATTGACGCCCGCGCCGACATAGGGCCTGAAGGACTGGCTGTCGGGCGCGAAATGATACTGGACGGTCAGGGTCGGCGGCAGCGCCTTCAACGAGCCGACGTTGGGGTTGACGGTGATTTTTTGCGGATAGGTGAGGATCAGTTCCGCCGCGATGTGGCTGGTGAAGAAGTAGCTCAGATCCACTTCGGGAATGGTTTTGTTCGCAGCGCCAACCCCGGCCAGTGCCGGCGTATTGGTGCTGTTGTTGAAGTTGATCTGCACGGCGCGTGCGCGCACCATGATTTCTCCGGCGTGATCTGCGGCCATTCCATCTGCAAAGGATGCTCCCGATGCGAAAAGCATCGCGCAGGCGACTGCCCCTACTCCAGTGATTTTTTTCATTTCGGACTCCTGATAATTTTAGGTTTGATCATTTTTGGTTTGAATGTGCCCAACAATGTCTGTTGCGGCAGGTGGATTATACAGATGGATTCGCCTTTCCATTTGATCTGGATCAATGGAAATCAAAAAAACACGCCATTCCCGCTCGAGCGGGAAATGGCGTGGAACGGAGCAAATCAGGAATTCCGAAAATCTTTTAGAAGTTGACCTGTCCTTGCAGGAACATGCCGTTTTGCCTGCCCATGCCGTTGACGGCTCCTGCCACGGTGCCGAGGTTGACATAGGCTGCGGTCAGGGTGAAATTCTTGTTCGCGACATAGACGATGTTGATGTCATAGGTGGAGTTCTGGCTCAGGACCGCGCCCTGGGCGGTACCTGCCATGCCGTAGTTCGGCTGCCTGCGATATTCCGCGCCGACGATGACATTGTCCGCTGCGAAGACTTCCGCAGAAACTTCCGGCTCGATCTTGTAGCCGGTGCTGGCGCCAGCCACGTTGCCGCCGCCGAACCCCATGAAGCCGAGCGCATTGGCCTTGGTCGCGCGCAGCACGCCGTTCAGCAGAACGTTCTTGCCGCCGAGGTTGACGATCTTGCTCACCGCGCCATACAGGTCGGTGCTGGACTTGTTGACGCCAAGCGCGGTGTTGAGGTAATCGGCCAGATTGCCGGAAGCGCGCTTGTAGACGCCGCCGATCGCGAATTGCGGCATGGAATCGCTCATGTCGTTGAGCTTGACCTTGAATCCGACATTGTCGACATTGTCGGTGTTGATGCCCAGACCGGTGGCAGCCCCGTCATTGAGCATGTTGTGCGCGTAGGAAATCTCGACCATGTTGGAGAAACTGGTGTTGATGGCCACGCTGTTGATGTCCAGGTTCTGGGTGGCAATGTGGGTGATTGCGACCGTGGGGCCCGAAGAGAGCAGCGCCCACGGAACGAGGCCGCCGCCAGCCTGGCCGTCTATGTTGGTGATTGCAGCCTGTGCACCCGTGGCCATCAGCAAGCCCGCGATTGCACCCACTCCCATAATCTTTCTCATCATGATGTATCTACTCCCATTATTGGTGATTGATTTGATTTGTCGCTTTGCGTTGCGGCAAGATCGATATTACACAAATGTTGCAATTTCACGGTTTGATCCAGATCAAGGGAAGTGCTCGAAATCGTGATAATATTGGGATATGATTGCGCCTCGGGCCGATCTTCTTTATGTTTTATAGGGAAATACATGGACAAGACTCCATCCTACAAGGAATTGCACCACGTCAAGCTGCAGACCGTTCGTCAGGCGATTTCGCCGGAATGCTATACAAGGTCTGGCGCGCGGGCGATTTCCTGGTACCTTTTCGACCTTGCGCTTTATCTCGGCGCGGTGAGTGGCGTTTTCCTCTTTCAGAACCCGCTGCTGAAGCTGGTCTTCGGCCTTCTGGCGGGTTGTGCGGTGGCTTTCATGTTCGTCTGGGCGCACGATGCGGCGCATGGCGCGCTCTTCCAGAGCAAGCGGGTGGCTGAAATCCTGGGAACCGTGTTCATGCTTCCTTCCCTCAACATGTACCGCCTTTGGTCCTATGGCCACAACAAGGTGCACCACGGTTTTACTTCCTTTTCCCCGATCGACTGGATCTGGCGTCCCCTCACCCCTGCCGAATATGCGGCGAAGACCCCGCTGCAGCGCCTCGTCTATCGTCTGGAAAGAAGCCCTTACACCTGCGCACTCCATTACCTGCTGAGGGTATGGTGGGCGGGAATGGTGCGCTTCAAGCCCGATCCCAACCTGCGTGAGCGCCACATGTTCACGATCGGGAAGGTGCTCACCCTGGCATTCTTCCTCGGATATTCCGCTCTGGCATTCCATTTCGCGGGCGGTTTCGTCGGGGTGCTCGCGGCGGTTCTTCTGCCTTTCCTGGTGTTCAACTATTTCATCGCGCTGTTCGTGTTCCTGCACCACACGCACCCCGACATCCCGTTCTTCGACCAGCGCAACGAATGGAGCAATGCGATCGGACAGGTCTACTGCAGTACCATCGTGCGCTGCTCTGCGCTGAGCGAGATCCTGATCCACAACATCATGATCCACATCCCCCATCATGTGGACAACCGGATTCCCTTCTACCATCTGAAGAAGGCGTATCTCGATCTGAAGCGCGAATACGGCCAGTACATCCACGAATATCGTTTCCGTTTCTCGACGGTGTTCTCGATCTTCAAGCGCTGCCAGCTTTACGATTACGAAAACAAGATGTGGTATACCTTCAGGGAAGCCGCGGTGCTGCACCTTAAGCCAATGTTGCAAAAGGCTGCCTGAACTTCCTGCCGGCCCCCTGCCGGGGCCGGCTTTTCTCCTGTCGTTCCTCATTTTCCCGTCGGTTACAAGGCCGAATTCCCGGGAAACATTCCGTTACAAATTTCCTTAAGAAATCATAAGGATGTCAATTAAGCATGCCTTAAGAGAAGTCCAATAAGCTACGCAAAAAAACCTGTTCCAGAGGGAGAATATGCGATGCAATCAGCCTTATTGCGGTGCGACGAAATGCAACCCGTGAGAGAACGTTCCGCGATTTATCGCAAGCGATTCCACATCCAATTCTCCGGACCGGATGCCGAAGACAGGATGGAACTCGAACAGTTCGTACAGACTTCCTTCAGGCTTGCGTACGGGGCAGAAGTGCATCACTTCATGCCGCAGCTGATGAGCCTCAGGGATGCCAAAGGAGAGCTTCTTGCAGTCTGCGGACTGCGCAGTGCAGGCGCAGGGAAGCTCTTCCTGGAAGCCTATCTCGACCAGCCAGTGGATCAGTTTCTCACTGCGAAAACCGGCAGGAAGGTGGGGCGCGAGGACATCGTCGAAGTGGGAAATCTCGCCGCCTTCCGCCCCGGCATGGGTCGGCACCTGATTGCGGTGCTGACCGCCCATCTCAATGAAATCGGTGTGGGCTGGGTGGTATTCACAGCCATCCCGGGCTTGCGCAATGCCTTCTCCAAGCTGGGAATCGAACTTGCCGAGATCTGCCCTGCTGACCAGGGCAGGCTTCCGCAAGAGTGCCAGTCAGGATGGGGCAGCTATTACGGCAAGAATCCGATGGTGATGGCGGGCAACGTGCCGAACAATTATCCGCTTCTGCTCGACAATCTCAGGCTGCTGGAGCCTCTTCCGTGAGCACGGTGATATCCGCGCTTTCCAGGCATGGCGGAATCGCCTTTTCCGACGGAGAAAACGAATACGGTTATGCGGAATTTTTCGTAGCGCTGAAGTCCTTTTCCGCGAAGCTCCGCAATGACCGAGTGAGGGTGGTTGGCATCGCGATGGACAATTCCCCGTTGTGGGCGTTGTTCGATCTCGCGGCCATCGACGCAGGGATCGTTTGCGTGCCGCTGCCAGGATTTTTCAGTCCCGCCCAGTTGATCCATGTCATGCTGGATTCCGGCGTGGACCTGATCCTGACCGACAGGGCGGACGAATTTTGTCCCATTTTGGAAGAGGGCGGATTCGAAATCCTGGGCAGGAAGGAAGGCGAACGCTTCGGAAGGAAACATTCCGAGATCCGCCTCGAAAGCCGCCCTGCGGAACTCCCTCCGGGAACCGCCAAGGTGACCTACACTTCCGGCACCACCGGCAACCCGAAGGGGGTCTGCCTTTCGATGGATTCCATCGAGCGGGTCGCACGATCGCTCCTCGATGCATCCCGTGCCGATTCGCAGGACCGCTATCTCAGCGTGCTGCCTCTTTCCACCCTGCTCGAGAATATCGGCGGCATCTATGTCCCACTCCTGGCCGGTGCGCGCTGCAACCTCCCTTCCCTCTCCAGGGTCGGGCTGGAAGGAGCGGCGAAGTTGGATCCGCTGAAAATGGGCAGGGCCCTCGCCGATTTTCGCGCAACCTGCGCCATCCTGACCCCACAGCTTCTCCAGGCGGTTTGCGCACTCGTCGGGAAGGGGCTCGTCTTCCTTCCGGAAATGCGCTTTCTCGCGGTGGGCGGGGCGCCGGTTTCATTACGACTGCTGGATTCGGCCCGTGCCGCGGGATTGCCCGTCTTCGAGGGGTACGGACTCTCGGAATGCGCCTCGGTGCTCAGCCTCAATACGGAAAGGGAGAATCGTCCCGGCAGCGTCGGAAAGCCGCTTCCTCACGTACAGATGAAGTTCGCGGAAGACGGAGAAATCCTGGCGAAAGGGGCGGTCATGCTGGGGTATTGCGGGCATCCTGCGGAATTCCGCGAGGGATTCTGGCCCACGGGGGATACGGGATACCTGGACGGGGATGGCTATCTTCACTTGACCGGAAGGAAAAAAAATATTTTCATTACCTCCTTTGGCAGAAATGTCGCTCCGGAGTGGGTGGAGCGGGAGCTGACCCATCATGCCGCGATCATGCAGGCGGTCGTTTTCGGTGAAAGCCGGCCATGGAGCGTCGCTGTGATCGTGCCGAGAGACCCCGATGCGATCGGGGCAGCGGTGCTGGAAGCGAACGAGGCGCTGCCCGATTATGCCCGGGTTGGAAAATGGCTGGTTGCCGATGCGCCCTTCCTGCCGGATAATGGCCTGCTCACCGCCAACGGCAGGTTGAAGCGGGAAGCCATCTGGCCGATCTATCGCGAAAGAATCGAAGCCCTGTACGAGGAGAAAGCATGACGTTTTACCAGGAGCTGCTCGCAGCAACCGAAGAGGAGCGCAATCGTCTCCTGTCCCTTCCCGTCATCCGGGCTGGAGCGGAAGGGAAAATTTCCAGGCAGCTTTACATTTCCTTCCTCACCGAAGCCTATCACCACGTCAAACATACGCTTCCCCTGTTGATGGCTTGCGGCGCAGCCATCCCGGAGCGTCTGGAATGGCTCAGGACCGGAATGGCCGAATACATCGGCGAGGAAATCGGCCATCACGAATGGATTCTGAACGATATCCGGGCCTGCGGGGGAGACTCCGACGCGGTTCGTCACGGGAAACCGTGCATCGAAACCGAACTCATGGTGTCCTATGCCTGGGATACGGTCACGAGAAACAATCCGGCCGGATTCCTCGGCATGGTCCTGGTGCTCGAGGGAACCAGCGTGCAGATTGCTTCGGCTGCTGCGGGCGCGATCAAGCAGAGCCTGGGGCTTCCCGATGCCGCATTCAGTTACCTCACTTCGCACGGCGCACTCGATGTCGGGCATACCGCATTTTATGAAACGCTGGTGAACCGTCTGGAAGATGCGCAAGACAGGGAGGCGGTCATCCATTGCGCCAGGGTTTTCTACAGGCTGTATGCGGACATCTTCCGGCATCTGCAGAACCTGAAGCACTGAAGGTGCCCATGAAGCCCCTGCGGAATATGGCGTGGATCGCGATCCTCATCCCGCTTCAGGCGCTCGCCGACCCGGGGCTCGATGAGGCGATCGTGCGCCTTCAGCACGAATGGGCTATAGTGAATTACCGCACCCCGGCGGAGAAGCAGGAAGCCGCTTTCGATACGCTGGCCGGGATGGCGCAGGATGTGGCCCAGCGCTATCCCGGCAAGGCGGAACCCATGGTCTGGAAAGCGATCATCCTCGCATCAGAAGCGAAGGTAAAGGGAGGGTTTTCCGCGCTCGGACTGGCGAGGAATGCCAGGAACCTGCTTCTGGAGGCGGAGAGGATCGATCCGGCCGTGCTGCACGGCTCGATTTACACCAGCCTCGGCTCGCTTTACTATAAGGTTCCGGGCTGGCCGATCGGATTCGGAGACAGGAAGAAAGCGGAAAAGTATCTCCTCCGTGCGCTGGAATTGAACCCGGAAGGAATCGACGCAAATTATTTTTACGGGGACCTGATGCTCCAGGAAAGCAAATACGATCTGGCGATCGAATACCTCAACAAGGCGCTTTCCGCACCTGCGAGGCCGGGAAGGGAGATCGCCGACAGGGGGCGTCGCGAGGAAATTCAGGTCGATCTCAAAAGAGCGCAAGAAAGCAGATGACCCATGAGAATTCTCCTGGTCGAGGATGACGAGGATCTTGGCGATGGCGTGAGGGAAGGCCTCGTGCAGGAGCGTTTCACGGTAGACTGGGTCAGGGACGGCCGGGAAGCAATGGCGGCCCTGGATGCGGAAAATTACAGCCTGATGATCCTCGATCTCGGGCTTCCGCGAATATCCGGGATCGAGATCCTGAAACTGATCAGGAACCATGGCAACGAGATTCCGGTCATCATCCTGACAGCCCGGGACACCGTGGCCGACAGGATCCAGGGGCTCGATTGCGGCGCGGATGATTATGTCATCAAGCCATTCGACCTGGACGAACTTGCTGCAAGAATCCGTGCCCTGATGCGTCGCAAGATGGGAAGAGCCGAACCCATGCTGGTTCACGAAAACATCGTGCTCGATCCTGCTGCCCACAAGGTGACCCTGGATGGGGAAGCCGTCAATCTGTCCCCAAGGGAATTTGCCGTGCTGCGCGAACTCCTCGAAAACACCGGAATCGTCCTTTCCAGAGACAGGCTGGAACAGAGTCTGTACGGCTGGAACGAGGAAGTGGAAAGCAATGCCCTGGAGGTGCACATCCATCACCTGAGAAAAAAACTCGGCGCGAAACTGATCAAGACCATCCGCGGCGTCGGTTACGTCATCCAGAAAGACTGATATGCCCGGCGAAAGCCCGATTCCAGCCCTTCTGAAGCGGGCGAATGCATTTCATTTGTCCTTTTCCGGAAACTCGCTGAGAAGAAGGCTGCTCAGGCTGCTCATCTCCTCCATATCCTTCCTTGTGGTGGTGGTTTCCCTGCTCGCCTACGTGAATTCCCATCACGAGGTCGACGAACTCTTCGATGCGCAGCTCGCCGAGTCGGCACGGGTACTGCTGGATCAGGCGAGTACGGAAGTTTCCGAGAGCACCGGAGTCGTATCCGACAGCGATCACCTGGCACATGAGTACGAGCGCAAGATCGCCTTTCAGATCAGGGACCAGTCCGGCAACCTGCTGCTGCGTTCCGCAACTACCCCGCGCCGCGTGCTTTCGGAGCACTCGGAAGGATTCAGCGACAGCCTGATCGAGGGAAAAAGATGGCGAGTCTTCGCACACTGGAACAAGGCTCATACCCTGCAGATACAGGTCGGGCAGCTCCACGAGATCCGCAACGAACTGGCCGGAAGGATCGCGCTGAGCCTGCTCGTGCCCTTCCTGTTCGTGATCCCGATGGTTGCGCCGCTCATCTGGGTCAGCATCGAAAGGGGGTTGAGGCCGCTTGACTGGGTGTCCGGAGAGGTGAGGCTGAGGGCGGTCGAAAACCTGAAGCCCATCGTGATCACCGACGTTCCGGACGAGATCCGTCCGCTCATCGATTCGATCAACACCTTGCTATCCAGGCTGGAATATTCCTTCGAGAACGAACGCAGGTTCACTGCGGATGCCGCGCACGAGCTTCGCACGCCGCTTGCCGCATTGAAGACCCAGGCTCAGGTTGCTTTGCGCGCAAACGAGCAGGAAAAGAAGCGGAAGGCGCTCGAACAGGTGATCTCCGGAGTGGATCGCGCGACCCATCTCGTGCAGCAGCTCCTCACGCTCGCGAGACTGGATCCGCAGTTCTCGCGCGTGGGCAATGCTGAATTCGAACTGCACCAGGTGGTGGTTCGTGTTCTGGCGGATCTTGCCAATGAGGCGCTGGCCAGGAAAATTGAGCTCGGTTGCGACGAAGGGGAGGCGGCGATGGTGAAAGGGGATGCGGAAATGGTCGGGATCCTTGTCAGCAACCTCGTGAGGAACGCAATCAGGTATACTCCGGAGGAAGGGAGCGTCGGAGTGCGCATCTCCGAAGACGAAAGCGCAATCTGGCTGCATGTGGTGGACAACGGTCCCGGCATTGCGCCGGAGGAGCGTGCGAGGGTGTTCGAGCGCTTCTACAGAACGCTCGGCAACCGGGTCAGCGGCAGCGGCTTGGGCCTTTCGATCGTGAAACGGATCGCGGACCTTCATCATGCCGAAGTGAGCCTCGATTCCGGAGAGGATGGAAAGGGGCTCAGCGTCGGTGTGAGATTTCCGAAAAGCTAGGAGGGAGCAATGGCATTGTCGCCTGAAGGTCTGGCTCTGGTGCTCGGGCTTTCCTTTTTCTTCGGACTGGCTTTCGAGGAATTCTACATCAGCAATCCGAAAAAGCGACCGGGGGGCGTCAGGACCTTTCCGATGCTGGCCCTGGCCGGGCTGGGCCTCTACCTCCTCGATCCTGCGAATCTGATCGCATTCTGCGTGGGTCTTTTCATCCTCGGCATCTGGCTCTATGCCTATTATCGGGCGAGATGGGCGGATGCCGGTTCATCCGGGGAACCGGGTGGCGGGCTGATCATTCCGGTGTGCAACATGATCGCCTATATCCTGGGGCCGGTATCCCTCACCCAGCCGCACTGGGTCGCGGTTTCCCTCACCGTGAGCGGAGTGATGCTGCTTGGCGCGAAGCAGACCCTGCACGGCCTCGCCCAGAAGCTGCCGGCCGGAGAAATCGTGACGGGCGGGAAATTCCTGGTGCTCACCGGGATCGTCCTGCCAGATCG
>JAJZTT010000133.1 GCA_021848705.1 Pseudomonadota bacterium | reverse complement strand
CTAGAGCGGCGGCTGCATACACCCGGTCGTCGCTCCCCGTCACGCCGTGCATCAGCACGGAAATGCCGCGGCTCGCAAGCAGCAATGCGGAGAGCACATACCAGGGCAACTGCCTGCGCTTTCCGGCATAGCTCGACCAGTCGATATCGACCGAAGATTCGGGGATCCTGATCGAATTCCTGGCTGCAGAGACGAATCCGGCCAGCTCTTCCCGGGTCTCCTCCTTCACCCGGAGCAGCATGAGAAAGGCGCCCAGTTGCACGGGCTCGACTTTCCCGGAAAGGATCATGCCCATGGCTTCTTCCGCCTCCTCCCTGCTCAGGGCGCGCGATCCCTGCCTTCCCTTGCCAAGCGTCCGTATGTATTGCGCGAAAGGATGTTCTTCAGTCATTTGATCAAGCCTCGATGATATTTGCTGGTGCCTCGGCCAAAGCCGGGATTCCCGCATAGATTATCACCAAAACGCCGATTTCGATCCCACCCTTTCGGATTATCCCGCCCGCAAGATCCGGCTCCGCTCAGAAACGCGACGCCAGAACCGAGATCTCCGCAGAATCATCCTTCAACTTCACGAAGGTGGTCTGGTCCGATTCGCTGCGGTACCAGGCATGTCCCGGAGCAAGATCCATTTCCAGGGCATTGGCGGCCGCCTCGATTTCGACCCCGCAAATCCGCACGCAGTTCGAACTGGATCCCTTCAGGGCGAGATAGAAAAATTTCTCGGGAGGAGTCCGTTCATCCACGATGCGCCGGATGCGCACTTCTCTCCCCGGCCCGCTCGAACGATGCCGGATCTCGAGCAGGCGAAAGTCGCGACCATAAGGGTTTTTCAGGCACATCTGGTAATTCCTGTCCTGTCCCGGATAGATCTGGATGCAAAGCGGACTGGTTCCGTCCTCGCGGGCAATGCCAGGCCGAAAGGGCAGGATGGCCCCGTCGCGAACGAAAATCGGCATTTGCGACAGATCCGCCAATACGCTCCTGTACAATCTGCCGCCTTCCACCGGACGCAGAATGCCATCCTCCTCGAACGGATACCATTTGCATCCCCGGGGAAGATAGACATCCCGGAAAGGACGGGTGGGCAGATTCGCTGTCTCATGCCGGGTCAGGACCGGCGCGACCAGAAAGTCCCTGCCGATCGTGAACTGGTCTTCCAGATGGGCATACACGGCCGGGTCGTCCGGATCGTTCAGGAACAGCGCGCGGAGCACCGGCATTCCGGTCAGGTCGCGCTGGTAGGCTGCATCGAGATAAAGCTGGTTGAGGCGCGAACGCAACCTGAAATATTTCCTGCAGTTTCCAGGCACCGGCTCGTCGAATCCGTATGCTTCGATGAACTGGTTCCTGTAACCGCTGCAGCACCAGGGAAGGAAGGCGCCCAATTGCATCCAGCGCGTCATGAGTTCGTAATTCCCCCGGATGTTCCTTCCGACCGAATGCGCGAAGGAATCGTTCGAACAGGTATTGATCGGCACCCCGTGAAGTCCGAGCTTCAACACCTCCGAAATATTGAACCGGAGATCGTCCCAACTGGAAGCCAAATCGTCGCTCAACGGTCCTTTCTGCAGTTCTGCATGCCCGTCACTTGCGATCGTGAAATTTCGCATAGCGTATGCCTGAATTGTATTGGAATGTTCGAAAACCCGTTCCTTCCGAAAATGACCGGAACTATCGATGCGGAATACAATTTAGGCGATTATTATGAAAAAGACAATATGCCGGCAAGGTTTTTCATGCACGAACCCCTGGCAAAGGGGAGAAGGGATCAGGTTCCGGCCGGACTCATTCTGCGTAGCGAAGGCGGGCCTTCAGTTCGTCGTTTTCTTCGAGAATGTCTGCAAACAGCGCAGCGAGCTCCGGGGAGGCATCGAAATTTCTTTCCAGGTCCCGCATCCTTCTCGCCCTCGAAAGCAGCCGGCTCGAAAAATGGCTCCGGCTGGCTCCCGGGAAAAACCCCTCTTCCACCCGAACCAGAAGCCATTCGACCTCGACGTAGGTAGCTGCGGCCGCTTCCTCGATCGTCATCTCCTCGACCAGACAGGCTGTGAGCGCATCCTTCATTCGGACCTCCCGCGCGGATCGAACGGAAATTCCCGCGCCATTTTCTCGTAAAACGCCTTCGCGGCAGGAGTATCGGCGGGCGGCAGGACGATCTCGGTCTTCAGGATCAGGTCTCCCGGCGGATTGCCGGGGATTCCCTTGCCATGCACCCGCAACGGCCGGCCTCCCCGCGTACCGGACGGGATCCTCACCCTGAGATCGCCATCGGGCATGCCAACCTGAACGATGGCGCCAAGCGCGGCCTCCCATGGCGCGACCGGCAATGCAAGGTGCACATCGAGCCCTTCCACGCTGAATCGCTCATGCTGTCTGAAATGCACTTCCAGAAGCAGATCCCCGCCCTGCCCCGCCTGGCCCGTGAGGCGGATGATCTGTCCCTCGTGCACGCCTTTCGGAATCTTCACGTTGAGGGTCCTGTTTTCCAGCACGACATGTCCGGAAGCATCCATTTTCGGGACGCGCAGGGCGATCTGGCGAATCGCGCCACGATAGGCATCCTCGAGATCGAGCAGCACCTTGGCGTGATGATCGGCGCGCCGAGGCTGCCCGCCCATCCGCCCGAAAATCTGCGAAAAGAAATCGCTGAAGCCGGCCGCTTCGCGCGGGTCGAATCCTTTCCCTGAAAATTCGAATCCGGCATCCCAATCCGGCGGGGGACGGAAGTCCTGCCCCTGCCGGTAACCCTGGCCGATCCTGTCGTAAGCGGCACGCTTTTCGGGGTCGGAAAGAACCGTGTAGGCCTCGTTGATCTCCTTCATCCGCCTTTCGGCGTCGGGTTCCTTGGAAACATCGGGATGATAGCGCCTCGCCAGCTTGCGAAAAGCCTTCTTGATTTCATCCTGCGAAGCGTCCTTCCGGACGCCCAGGATCTCGTAGTAATTCCTGAATTCCATGCCCGGTCCTTTTCCCGAAGAATAGACGACACGGGCATGGATGGAAAGGGGGACCGAAAGCCCCCGGGATCAGCGTTGCGCGACCAGGAATCCGTAGGAGGAAGGGGCTGCCTTCTCGATCCTTGCCGGCTCGCGCAGGGAAGCGACCGGCCCGCCCGCGACCACCACGGCAAGCGCCTTTCCGGAAGCCACGATCATTCCGGGAACGGCAAGGTTTGGAAAATCCAGCACCGCCTTGCCCTGCCCGAGGCCGGCATGCTTGCGCACGGGAACGGCCGAACCGGTGAGCCGTGACTGGTCCACATGGAATTCGTCGCAGGAAAGCAGCCTGACCGTGCAGGGAATCGCATCGCCTGCGCGAAGCTCCACGAGGTCGCCCGGAACCAGCATCCCGGCATCGATTTCCCTCCATTGCGGCCCTGCCATTTCGGTATGCACATAAAACAGGGCGGAAATTTCGCGGGGAACGATCGAGCGCCGGTCGCGGCGCAGCACCCTGACCAGTTGCCCCTTTTTTCTCGGACTCCCGATCGCGGCGAGGCGGTCCTCCGCCTCCCGGTCCAGCAATCCATCCCCGGTGGTGCCGAGCCAGTCGAACAACACCTCGCGTTCCAGTTTTGCGGCAATGACGAGCGATTCCCGATCGTTGCGCAGTGCGCGACGAAGGAATGCTGCGAGCGCATACAGTTTGAAGATCATTTCGCTCTCCTTCAACGTCGGCGACAGGACAGGAAGTCCGGTCGGCCTGATTCGACGATTCTGGAAGGCGGATGTATTGAATCTCTCCGGCCTTCCCTCTAGATTTGCCTAGCGGGAAGCACCTCGAGAAATATGGAGGGGCTTTCGTCTAGGCGTTGGGTCTACAGCAACTGTCCAAGGCGAATGCCTCCTTTGAATATGAACACGCGCGAATTTTAGCCCCATGCCATGGAAAAATCAAGCTCCGCCGGTTTCCCGGAATTTGCTAGAATCAGAGTTTTGGAATCCTCATGGATCTCAGGATAGGGCTCGTCAGCATCAGCGACCGCGCATCGGGCGGAATTTACGAGGACAAGGGCATTCCCGCACTGAAGGCATGGCTGGGAAATGCGCTCGCCACGCCCTGGAAATCGATCGAGAGACTGATTCCGGACGAGCGTGAACTCATCTCCGGGACCCTCGTCGAACTCGTCGACATCGAAGGCTGCTCCCTGGTGCTGACCACGGGAGGAACCGGCCCTGCGCCGCGAGACGTGACGCCCGAAGCCACCATCGATGTCGCGGACAAGGTGATGGACGGGTTCGGCGAGCAGATGCGTTCCATCAGCCTGAAATACGTGCCGACCGCAATCCTGTCAAGACAGGTCGGCGTCGTGAGAAAGCATGCACTGATTCTCAACCTTCCCGGACAGCCGAAGGCGATCGGCGAAACCCTGGACGGCATCTTTCCGGCGATTCCCTACTGCATCGATCTCGTGGGCGGCGCCCGGATCGAAACCAGACCTGAAGTGATCAGCTCGTTCCGACCGAAGAAAAAATGAATTGCGCCTTTTCCAGATCCTCGAAGGTATTGATGTTGAAAAAGGCATTTTCTTCCTCGAATTCCACCCGGACGATTTCGCGCCTCTCCAGCCATTCGATCACTTTTCTCCCGCCCGCATCGAGATAACCGGAAAGATCCTCGAGCAGGCTCTTTCTCGCCAGCATGAAGGCATGGTGGGTCCTGCCCCCAGAAGCGGGAACGGCGATTTCCGAATCTCCGATCCGCTCCAGCAGCCTTTCGGTCAGGTTTTCAGGGAAGAACGGGGTGTCGCACGGAAGGGTCAGGAAAAAGGTTCCGGAGACCGCCAGCAGCCCTGCCCGAAGGCCGCAAAGCGGCCCTCCTCCACCGTCGGTCACCACCTTGCAGCCGAAACGGGAATAGACCTCCAGGTTGCGGTTCGCCGTAACGACGACTTCCTCCACATGCGGACGAATCCTTTCGATTGACCGCAACGCCAGGGATTTTCCGCACAGTTCCACGAGCCCCTTGTCGACCCCTCCCATTCTGGAGCCCATCCCGCCGGCGAGCAATACCGCGCCGACCTTTTCAAACCGCATGCCAGTCGCCGGATGCCCCACCGCGTTTTTCGATGAGACGGATGCCGGAGATCGTCATCCCGCGATCGACCGCCTTCAGCATGTCGTAGATGGTGAGCAGCGTGACGCTCACCGAAGTCAGCGCCTCCATTTCGACCCCGGTCCTGCCGACCGTCTCCGCGCCCGCCCTGCAGATCACGCCCCTTGCATCGAGTTCGAATTCGACTGCGACCCGGGTGAGGGGAACCGGGTGGCAAAGGGGGATGAGATCGGCGGTTCGTTTTGCCGCCATGATCCCGGCAATGCGCGCAACCGCGAGCACATCTCCCTTTTTCCCGTTTCCGCTTTTCACGATCTCCAGGGTTTCAGGCTGCATGCCGATCCGCCCCTCCGCCAGCGCTACACGGTTGCTTTCCCCTTTGCCGGATACGTCCACCATGCGGGCATTGCCCGATGCATCGAAGTGGGTGAGATCAGCCATTTTCCTTTTCCATTCTCCAGCGATTCGCCGCCAGTTCGTCGGACTCCTTCGCCTCCACCCAGCGTTCTCCATGCCGGGTGATTTCCTTCTTCCAGAAGGGCGCCCTGGTTTTCAGATTGTCCATGATGAATGACGCCGATTCGAAGGCATCCTTCCTGTGGGAGGATGCTGCGAGCACCAGCACGATCTGGTCTTGCGCCTCGAGGCGCCCGACCCGGTGCAGGACGAGCGCATCGAGCAATTCCAGGCGATCTTTCGCTTCTTCGAGTATCGAAGAAAGCGCCCTTTCGGTCATTCCCGGATAATGCTCCAGCCACATCCCGCCGATCTCCCCTGCCTGGTCCCGGACCAGGCCGATGAAGCTGACGATCGCCCCCGCCCCATTCACGCGCTGCCGCATCGCGGCAATTTCCGCTCCGGCATCGAAGTCTTGTTCCTGGATCCTGACCTCCATTTCATCCTCCCGTGACGGGAGGAAAGAGGGCGACTTCATCTTCCTCCGCAAGCTTCGCATCCATTCCGGCGAGCTCCTGGTTGACTGCGATCCGGAACGGCCCGGAAAGCGCTTCCTCCCACTTCCCTCCCCTTGCCCTGAGATGGGCCACCAGGGAAGCTGCATCGGGTATCCCCGAGAGTTCTTCCGAATCCCCGAAAACTTCCCTGAGTCGGGCAAAATACAGAATTTTCATGAAAGAAATTCCGAAAAAGGATAAAAGCGCAGGGTTTCCCCCCTTTTCGCTCCGGCTCCGGCCGGAATCGCCACGAAACCTTCCGCCCAGGAAAGGGAGGTCATGACGGCCGAGCCCTGGGCGGGATGGAGGATTGCCTTGCCCTCGGCGTCGAGCTTCGCGCGCAGCCATTCCTCCCTTCCGGCAGGTTTCCATTCGAAGGCGGATTCGACTGCAAAGGATAGCGGCTGCCATTTCGATGCGCCCTGCATTTTCAGAATGAAAGGCCTGGCAAACAGGCAGAAGATGGTGAAGGCGGAAACCGGATTCCCGGGAAGGCCGAGAAAAGGAATGCCGGAGAGAGCCCCGAATGCAAAAGGCTTGCCCGGCTTGATGTTCACCTTCCACATCCAGAGGCTTCCGATCCTTTCCACAGCGGCCTTGACATGATCTTCCTCGCCGACGGACACCCCGCCGCAGGTCATCACGAGATCGGCCCTTTCGGCCCCTTGCTGCAGTGTGCGCACGGTACTTTCCAGGCTGTCCGGCACGATGCCGAGATCGACGACCTCGCATCCCAGTGACTCGAGAAGCCCGATCAGGCTGTATCGGTTGGAATTATAGATCTTCCCCGGAGGGAGCGGGTTTCCCGGCATCACGAGCTCGTCTCCGGTGAAGAATATCGCGACCTTCAGCCTGCTGAAAACGGAAACTTCTGAAATGCCGACCGACGAAATCATCCCCAGTTCCTGCGGCCTGAGCCTGGTTCCCGCTTCGAGGAATACGCTTCCCCTGGCGATGTCCTCGCCGCGCCTCCTGATGTTGGCCCCAGGTTTCGGCGCCTTCAGAATTTTCACCCGACCGTCTGCGAATTCGCAATCTTCCTGCATCACCACCGCTTCCGTGCCAGTCGGCACCGGGGCGCCGGTGAAGATCCTGGCAGCATTGCCGGCATCGAGGGGGGCTGGCGAACTTCCTGCGGGAACTCTCTGCGAGACGCAAAATTCGAGCGCTCCCGAAGGGACCGCGAAACCGTCCATCGCGCTGTTGTCGCAGGGCGGCACGTCGATGGAGGAAACGAGGGCTTCGGAAAGGATTCTTCCCGAAGCCTGCTCCGTTTTCACTCTTTCCTTTTCTTCCATCGGTTTTGCTCTGGAGAGCAGGAGATCGAGCGCTTCCTGCCTGGAAATTACCGTCATTTTTTCAATCCGAGATGATTTTTGATGAAGTGGGCGATCCGGTCTGCGCGATCGAGGTCGAAAACCGGAAGATCCGCCTCGATTGGCACGTCGCTTGCAATCGCGACCACGTTCGGGTCCTCCGGATGGATCAGACCGTGCGCCTTGCGCCTCACCTCGATTTTGGGAATGGGATCCTGCTTGTATCCTTCCACGAACACGATGTCGCAAGGGGAGAGCCTTGCAATGAGTTCCGCGAGACCGGTCTCCTGTTCCGATTCATGCAGGAGCACCCATCTTTCATTCGAGGCGAGGAGTACTTCCCCCGCCCCCGCCTTCCTGTGCCTCCAGGAATCCTTTCCTTCGCGGTCGAAGTCGAACCCGTGATGAGCGTGCTTCACGACCGAAACGCTGAAACCTTCCGAAACGAAGATCGGGATGATTTTTTCGATGAGCGTGGTCTTGCCGCTCCCTGAATATCCGGCAAATCCGAATATTTCCATAAACTACTTTTTAGCCCGGGAAAAGAAATGGTATATTTTGGCAAATCCAGA
>JAJZTT010000132.1 GCA_021848705.1 Pseudomonadota bacterium | reverse complement strand
TGCGCATCAACTATTATGGCACAACAAAATCAACTCCAGAAACCGCATCTAAACAATCAATGTGTTACAAGAATATCGGACTCAAAAACCCCGAAAAATCGCAGGGAGGTGTTAAAGATGGGCTACGCCATCTCAACGACTCTGGGCCCCGGAACCCCTGCCGGATCAGGCCGCGAGTTTCTCGACCGGTGCACGTTCAACCTTGGGGGCGGGCTTTTGCTCGGCTTGCCACAAATCGTAATCCATCTGCATGCCGAGCCAGATCTCGGCGCTGCCGCCATGTTCTCGTCCGAGCCAGGCTTCGATTCTCCTGGCCATCTCGGGAGAAATTCCGGCATGGCCGTTCAAGATGCGTGAAAGCGCGGTACGAGTGATGCCGAGCTGTTTTGCTGCCTCGGTCACGGTGAGTTCCAGGGCGGGTAACACGTCTTCCCTCAGCGTTTCACCGGGATGCGGCGGATTGAACATGCGTCCCATGGTGTTCTCCTAATGGTAATCCTGATAATCGACGAGAATGGCATCCCCGCCCTCGAAAGCAAAAGTCAGCCTCCAATTGCCATTCACCCAGACCGACCAATGTCCGGTCGTGAGAGGATGCAATCTCCAGCCGGGAAGGTTCATGTCCTGCGGAGCCTTTGCCCGATCGAGTTGCTTCAATTGTCGCTTGAGCCTTGATTCGTGATGAGGCTGGATGCCTGCCTTCGAGCCTGTTTCGAAAAAGTTTTCCAGTCCGGGATGTTTGAAGCTTCGAATCATCTGTGTATTGTAGCTTAACGGTATACCATTCGCAACGAATGCTCTTTTC
Source organism: Pseudomonadota bacterium (assembly GCA_021848705.1). Classification (GTDB taxonomy): domain Bacteria; phylum Pseudomonadota; class Gammaproteobacteria; order Burkholderiales; family JABEVD01; genus JABEVD01. The sequence continues at coordinate 7,139 of JAJZTT010000132.1, read as the reverse complement.
CCAATATGCAGATTGTTACGAAACTACGTCAATTCGAAGGCGAGGTGGTGGCAGTTGAACTGGAATCCCTTTTTCAAATAAAGACGATGCGCCACGTGGCGCATGTAGCCGGTGTCGAGGTGCAGGCTGCGGCAACCGGACGATTCGGCATGGGTGATCAGCCAGTCGAGCAGGGCGCCGCCGAAGCCTTGCGAAGTTTCGGCAGGAAGCGTTGCAAGATCGTCGATGTAGAGAACCTTTCCCCAGGCGAGGAATTCGGTAAGGCGAAATCCGGCTACGCTCTTGATTTCATTTTCATGCCGAAGCGCAAGGATCCGGTAGGATTGCTGTTGCTGGCGGCGGATTTGCGGGAGAAAATCGCTCTCATCGAGGTGGGGGCGAAGATGACTGAAGACCGGAAAGCACGACTGGATTTCCTGGTCGGTATTTGCGATGAAAATTTCGTGGGTCATGAAAACAGGCCCTGGAAGGCGGTTTCAGGATAGGGCTGGTCTATAATTTACATGTCCATGTTATTGGATGTCAATGATGCCTGGAATGAATGAAGAAGCACTGGCTCAGGAGTTGATGGTGTTCGGAATGGAACTTGCCGAGGTCTCGAGCAAGCTGGTTTCCATGGCCAGTGGCGGTGAGATCGATTCCGGCAGGTTTTGCGAACTGGTGAGGCTGGTGGATGACGCGGACGAAAGAATCAGGGATCTGTATTTTCGGCATCAGCTTTCCGGATTCGACTGAGTTCGAAGTTCATCCGTGCTTGCCGTCGGTCCTTTCCTGCCAGTACATCGGCAGAAACCATGCGTCCCAGATCGCGAAAGCGGTCAGCCACGAAGGTGGACAAGTCCAACGATTAAGGTCAGGTCGTGATCGCGAAGCGAGCCGCGATCTGGACCGTTTGTTGGACGAGCCCAGATGAACCTCTCATGCAAATTTCACTGCAGTAATGCTCCGTGTTTGCAGACCGGGAGGCCGTAAAATTTCTTTGAAGTCGCTTGAGGAAAATTTTCCCAACGAAAGAGTAAAGTGACCTGAGATTGTGGGTATTCAAAAAAATTGGACCGCGACTGGGACAGGATTCCCGGGGACGGGTATTTTTGCATCGTCATTAGAGCGAAAGGTAGCCAAGGATTCTGCCATGCCGAAAAAAATTCGAGTCGCCGCAGTACAAATGAACTGTCGCCCCGGAGAAGTGGCCAATAATCTGGCGCATGCCGAAATTATGGTTTCAAGCGCAGTAAAACAGGGCGCTGAACTTGTTCTGCTGCCAGAATTGATGCCTGGCGGTTATATGGCAACGGAGGAAATATGGGATTCGGCGGAAACCGTTGATGGCCGCTCAGTTGATTGGCTGTTAAACACGGCTAAACATTTTGGAATTTACCTTGGTTTTAGTTTCCTGGAGGCGGAAGGCGAGGATTTTTACAACTCATTCGTGCTCGCAAATCCAGAAGGAAAACTCGCAGGCCGTGTACGTAAAAATCCGCCTGCCTCAATAGAGGCATATTTCTATACGGCGGGTTCTGATCGTCACGTCATTGAAACGGAGCTTGGTCGAATCGGCGTGGGCATCTGTTACGAGAATCTCTTATATGATCAAATGTGTGTTCTTTATGGCGAAAGTGTCGATCTAGTGTTGTCCCCCGCCGCCGCAGGAAGACCAAAGCCATTCATTCCGGGAGACATTAAGAGGTTTGAAAAAATGCTGGTCAATGGTCGTGCAGTATTCGCAAAAACTCTCGGGGTACCCGTCGTCGTGGCGAATAGAGTTGGCCCTTTGGAAACGGAACTTCCCGGGAACCTTCCCTATCTGAAAAGTAGCTTCCCCGGTTTGTCGTCGATCGTTGATTTTGATGGCACGGTAGTAGCGGAGCTTGCCGACGAGGAAGGCATTATCGTATCCGATGTTCATATTGGCCATAATACTGAACGTACAAACAAACCAGAGCGATATGGAAGAATGTGGGGCATTCCAACGCCTTGGTATGCATTTATATGGCCGCTTACTCAAAAATGGGGAGAGCAAAGCTACGCATCAAACATTCGGAGGAAAGAGCGTGCTTTCTCAATTAGCAGTGCCAGAAATCCGGGAGGGCACGTTCACCACGCTCACTGAAATCTCCGAAACGCTCTCGCTCATGTTCAGAGTCTCGGATGGCCGGTTCTCAAAGACGTGCGTTTGCCGAGCCTCGGGATGTCGGGGTCAGGAACCACAAATGCGCGCCCGCCGGGGCAAACGTCCATATATTGGCTTTACATAAACGCTTTTCTCTTCGCAGTCGTAAAATCGGCGATGAACCAAATTCGGACTGCCGCCGAAGAAATGCTGGAGCAGCATGTTGAAAGGCGGGAAGGGTCCCGCCCCGATTTGGTCAGCGGTTGAGCGCCTGCATCTGCAGTGCGGGATAGCGCGTCCCGGCGGCTGCCCCGGGCGGCATGATGGCGCCTATCCTGCCCAGATCTTCCTCGCTCAACTCGACTTCGAGTGCCCGGACATTCTCCTCGAGCAGGGAAACCTGCTTGGTGCCGGGAATGGGTACGATGTCGTCACCTTGTGCCAAAACCCAGGCAAGCGCAAGCTGTGCCGGGGTGCAGCGTTTTTCGACCGCGATCTCCCCGATCTGTTCCACCAGTTCCAGGTTCTTCGCGAAGTTTTCTCCCTGGAATCTGGGGGAATTGCGTCGGTAATCATCTGGAGAGAGGTCGTCGATGCTCCGGATTCGACCGCTCAGGAATCCGCGCCCTAGCGGACTGTAAGGCACAAACCCGATGCCGAGTTCGCGGATCGTCGGAAGGATGGTCTCCTCTGGATCCCGGCTCCAAAGGGAATATTCGGACTGCAAGGCCGATACGGGGTGGACTGCATGCGCGCGCCGGATGGTTTGCTCACCCGCCTCCGAAAGCCCGATATATCGAACCTTTCCTTCCCGGACCAGATCGGACATCGCCCCCACGGTTTCCTCGATCGGCACTTCAGGGTCCACGCGGTGCTGGTAATAGAGATCGATGACTTCGATTCCCAGCCGATCAAGGCTCGCCTCGCAGCATTGCTTCACGTATTCCGGCCTGCCGTTCACTCCGAGGAACTGCCCTTCCGGACCTCGCATGTTGCCAAACTTGGTGGCGATCAGGAAACGGTCGCGCCTGCCCCGAATCGCCTTGCCTACCAGCTCCTCGTTTCCGCCCACGCCGTACATGTCGGCGGTGTCGAGAAAATTGATTCCCAGTTGGAGCGCCCTGTCGATGGTCGAGAGCGCTGCCGATTCGGATCGTCCGCCGTAGAACTCCGACATGCCCATGCAGCCCAGCCCGATTGCCGAAACTTCCAGACCCCGGGTTCCCAGCTTGCGTCTTTCCATGTCTGCTCCTTTTCTTTCAGGGATAATCCTGGCGCGTCGGCCGCACCACGATGTCGCTCACGTGCACATGTGGGGGCTGGCTTACGACGAAGAAAATGGCATTGGCGATGTCCTCCGGCAGGGCCAGCGGGCCGAAGTTCTCCTCGAAGCGCTTCACCTGGGCTTCGTCGTAACCCGCTCCGTCCTGGAATCCGCTGAGCACGATTCCCGGTTCCACAAGCGTCACGCGCACTCCTTTCGGGCCGATTTCGCGCCGCAATCCTTCGGCAAGACCATGGACTGCGAACTTTGTAGATCCGTACACTGCGCTGAAAGGGGAAATGTTCCTGCCCACCACCGAGCCGATCGCCACGATGTCGGCGGGCTTTTCCGGGAATCCGCTCTTTTGCATTTCCACCATGCGCCTCGACGCCTCCTGCATCAGGGCGAGCACTCCCTTCACGTTGAGCCGCAAAATTTCCTCGAAACGGGAAAGATCCGCTTCGCTCACCGATCCGCCCAGGCCGCGCCCCGCATTGGCGACGACGATGTCGGGCTCCCTGCCGAACTTCTCCACCGCGGTATTGAACATGCGCGCTATCGTTCCGGAGTCCGATGCATCTCCTTGCACGCCGCAGAAAGAGTCGCCCAGTTCTGATTCGATTTCGCGCAATCTGTCTCCATTGCGGGCATTGCCGACCACGGCAAAACCTTCGGCAACGAATTTCCTTGCCGTCGCCTCGCCGATGCCGGAACTCGCCCCGGTGACGATCGCAACACGTGAATTCATGCTCGTCTCCTTGTCGATACGGAATCAGGCCGATTCCAGTGCCGGATAATCGGTATAACCCAGTTTCAGGTCGGACATGCCGTGGCCGTAGAAGGTTTCCGGATTCCATGAATTGAGCGGAATCCCCTTCCTGAATCTTTCCGGAAGATCCGGATTTGCGATGTAATCCTTGCCGAAGGAAACCGCATCCGCATTTCCCGCTTCGATCTCCTTCATGGCCGATTGCAGGTCGAATCCCTCGTTGGCGATGAGAACCCCGCCGAATTTCCTTTTCAGCTCCGGGCTGACCCGGTCGCTTCCCAGTTTTTCGCGGGTGAAAAGGAAGGCGATCCTGCGTTTTCCGAGCTCCTGCGCCACATGACCGAAAGTCGCAAGCGGATCGGAATCGCCCATGGACTGTGCATCCCCCCTCGGGGCGAGATGAACCCCGACACGCCCGGCGCCCCACACCGAGATGACCGCGTCGGTCACTTCGAGCAGCAGCCTCGCGCGGTTTTCGATCGATCCGCCATAGGCATCCTTTCGATGATTGGTGCCATCCTGCAGGAACTGATCGAGCAGGTAGCCGTTCGCGCCATGCACTTCCGCACCATCGAATCCGGCGCGCTTCGCATTTTCCGCCCCCTTCCGGTAGGCTTCGACGATTCCGGGGATTTCAGAAATGTCGAGCGCCCTGGGCGTCACGTAGGGAACCTGTGGGCGCAGCAGGCTGACATGGCCTTCCGGCGCGATGGCGCTGGGGGCGACGGGAAGTTCTCCGTCCAGATAGGAGGGATGGGAAACCCTGCCCACATGCCAGAGTTGCATGAAAATGATCCCGCCCCTCTCGTGCACTGCCTTGGTGATCAGTTTCCACCCTTCCACCTGTTCATCGGACCAGATCCCCGGGGTGTCCGGATATCCCACTCCCATCGGGGTGACGGAGGTCGCTTCGCTCAGGATCAGCCCTGCGCCTGCGCGCTGGGCGTAATATTCCGCCATGAGCGGATTCGGCACCCTTCCCTCGCTTGCGCGGCAGCGGGTGAGCGGAGCCATGACGATGCGGTTGGACAATCTGACATCTCCCATCTGTACGGGGTCGAACAAGCTGCTCAATTCAATCTCCTTTTCGAATTTTTGGACTTCTTCAAATCACTTCAGTGTTGCCATGTCGATGACGAAGCGGTATTTCACATCGCTCTTCAGCATGCGTTCGTAGGCCTCGTTGATGTATGAAACAGGGATCAGCTCGATGTCCGAGACGATGCCGTGTTCCGCGCAAAAATCCAGCATTTCCTGGGTTTCCCTGATTCCGCCGATCAGCGAACCCGCGATCTGCCTGCGCTTCAGGATGAGATTGAAGACGCCGGGGGAAGGATGGGGTTCGGCCGGCGCGCCGACCAGCGTCATGGTCCCGTCGTGCTTCAGAAGCTGGAGATAGGCGTCGAGGTCGTGCGGGGCAGCCACGGTATTGAGGATGAAATCGAGCCGATTGGCGCGTTTGGCCATTTCTGCCGGATCGGTCGAAATGCAGACCTCGTCTGCGCCCAGCCTCCTTCCGTCTTCGATCTTGGAAGGCGAGGTGGTGAAAAGGGTGACATGCGCCCCCATCGCATGCGCGATCTTGACGGCCATGTGGCCGAGCCCGCCCAGCCCCACGATCCCCACCTTTTTGCCGGGCCCCGCCTTCCAGTGGCGCAGGGGGGAATAGGTGGTGATGCCCGCGCAAAGAAGCGGGGCGACGGAGGCGAGATCCCTCTCTTCATGACCGATCTTCAGCACGAACTGTTCTTTCACCACGATGGCCTGGGAATAGCCGCCATGGGTGTTTTCGCCGCCGAAAAGCGGGCCGTTGTAGGTGCCGGTGAAGCCGTTCTCGCAATACTGCTCCTCGCCTTCATGGCAGGGATGGCAGTGGCCGCAACTGTCGACCATGCAACCCACCCCGGCGAGATCTCCAAGCCTGAAGTTTTTGACGTTATCCCCCACTGCGACCACCCTTCCGACGATCTCGTGTCCGGGAACGGAAGGATAGATCGTGTTCTTCCATTCGTTTCTCGCCGTGTGCAGGTCGGAATGGCAAACGCCGCAGTACAGGATTTCGATGCTCACATCCTCCGGTCCCGGCTTCCTCCTTTCGATCTCGAAAGGGGAGAGGGGGCTGGTCGGGCTTTGCGCTGCATAAGCTTTGATCATTTTTTCCTCTAGTGTGAAAGACAGGTTGCGAAGTTCCGGCTCAGAGCCGGTCCGGAATGTCGATGCCGAATTTTCGGTAGATCGGGCGGAGCGCTTCCGCAAGCTCGAAAACCAGCCCCAGCCTTTCGGATACGACATTGCCCGCATCGCTCAGGATGTCGATGTCGATACCGTTCCTTTTCGCAGTCAATTCCGCCATCGAAGGAAGTTCGGGAGACATTCCGACAAGCTGCGCGCAGCATGATTTCGCGGACTTCTGCGGGAATTTTCGGAAGGGTCTCTGCCTGGTAGGCTTCGATGATTTTTCCCAGCAGTTCCATGCCCCCTCCCTCATCTTGAATTAATATTCAACAATCGTAGACATTTCTGATCGATTGGTCAATAATCATTCCATCAAGTTTCAATCGTGACGAGAAAATGGCCAGGCCCAGGGAATACGACAGGGAGAAGGTCCTGTCTGAAGCGATGAATGTCTTTTGGGGAACCGGATATTTCGGGACCAACATGTCGCAGTTGCTCGATGCAACCCGCCTCAAGCCGGGAAGCCTTTACGGGGCGTTCCATTCCAAGGAAGAACTGTTTCTTGCCGCGCTCGATCATTACGGGCAAAAAAGCGTCGAAAAAGTCAGGGAGGACCTTTTCAGCCGGAGCTCCCCCATGGAAGGCCTGCGAGCGTGGATCGGCAGGATCGCCCGGGAAGCTTCCGGAGAAGGCCGCCACGGCTGCCTGCTGGTCAATACCGCAGTCGAGCTTTCGGACAGGAATCCGGCAATCCGCGCAAGGGTGGATTTCCATCTCGGGGAAATCAGGCAGCTCGTCGCATCGAGACTGGAAGATGCGAT
>JAJZTT010000131.1:4519-7945 GCA_021848705.1 Pseudomonadota bacterium | reverse complement strand
CCAACTCTCCGCTGAGATCGTTGAGCGCGCCGTGGAGGACGAGATGGTAGACGTCTAAGAGCAGTCCCCAAAGCGCAGTGAGGACCATGATCGTGATGAGGACTGCCAGCACGGAGGTCACGCCTTGTTCGATTCGAAGCAGGATGCGGGTCTTTTCCATGATTTTTCCGGGTGAGGAGGACGCATGGAATGGACAGGGCAAATGGAGCAAAAGTTCGCCGGCTTGCACGCACGGGTTCGCTCGGGTATAGTGCGCTTAGCCGCAACTGCAGCAGCGGGAGAGTGTGCCATCAGGCACCGCCGAAGGCGCAACAACCCGGAACCGCTCAGGCCGACGAACCGCTGCATGCTGGCTATTCTGGAGAGCGCTGGAAACCAGCCACCGAAGGGGCACGCAGCCTGTCTGCAATCTCTCAGGTACAAGGGACAGAAGGGTGAAGCTCGCATTGGAGCTTCACCTTTTTCATTCTAGGAAAGATCATGCTCAAAAGAACGCCGCTCTATCGTGCTCATGTTGCCATGGGTGCCAAACTGGTCGATTTCGGTGGATGGGAAATGCCCCTCCATTACGGATCCCAGCTCGATGAACACCACAAGGTCAGAAGACATTGCGGAATGTTCGACGTATCCCACATGCAGGTTCTGGATTTCCGTGGAAACGGGGCAAGGGGTTTCCTGCGCCATCTCGTTGCCAACAACGTGGACAGACTGAAGGAACCGGGCAAGGCGCTCTATTCGGCCATGCTGAATCCGGATGGCGGGGTGATCGACGATCTAATCATCTATTTCATGAGCGAATCCTGGTTCAGGATCGTGGTGAATGCAGGAACGGCCGACAAGGATGTGGCCTGGATGCGCAAGCAGCTCGAAGGATCCGGGGTGGAACTTTCCGTTCGAAACGATCTTGCCATGGTCGCAGTGCAGGGGCCCGAGGCGAGAAGCAAGGTTTGGCAGGTCATTGCGGGTTCCGAATCGGCAACTGCACATCTGAAGCCTTTCCAGGCAGTGGAATACGGCCCCTATTTCATCGCAAGAACGGGCTATACCGGCGAGGACGGGTTCGAGATCGTGCTTCCTGCGGGAAATGCAGAGGAATTCTGGAACGAACTGGCTTCGGCAGGCGTTTCGCCGATCGGTCTCGGCGCCCGGGATACGCTGAGGCTCGAAGCGGGCATGAACCTGTATGGACAGGACATGGACGAGAAAGTCAGTCCGCTCGAAGCCGGCCTTGCCTGGACAGTGGATTTGAAAAGCGAGCGGGATTTCATCGGAAAGAGCGCGCTGCTCGGGAAACCGGTGACCCGGCGTCTTGCAGGGCTCGTGCTCATCGATCGCGGCGTGCTGAGAGCCCATCAGCAGGTGCTGACTCCGCACGGAGAAGGCGAAATCACCAGTGGAAGTTTTTCCCCGACTCTTGGAAAGTCGATCGCATTGGCGAGAATCCCGAAGGAAGTGGTCGATGGGGAGCAAGTGCAGGTCGTGGTTCGGGACAAGAAGCTCGTTGCAAAGGTCGTCAAATATCCTTTTGCCAGAAATGGCAAACCCCTGATCTGAAATGGAGAGAAGAATGAACGTTCCCGGAAACCTGAAATACACCGCTTCCCATGAGTGGGCAAGGCTGGAAGCAGACGGCACGGTGACGGTGGGCATCACCGATCACGCGCAGGGGCTGCTGGGCGACATGGTCTATGTGGAAAATCCTGAAATCGGCCGCACGGTGAGCCGCGGCGAGGAATGCGCGGTGGTCGAGTCGGTGAAGGCGGCTTCCGACGTATATGCGCCCATTTCCGGTGAAATTGTCGCGATCAATGAAGATCTCGATGGATCTCCGGAGAAAATCAACGAGGATGCATATTCCGCCTGGATGTTCAGGATCCAGCCTTCCGATTCTTCGGAACTGGAATCGCTGCTCGATGCATCTTCCTACGAAAATGCAGTGGAAAACGAGGCACATTGAGATTTAAATGACCGGTTCATTCGTAAATCGCCATAATGGCCCTTCCGAACGGGAAGTTCGGGAAATGCTGGACAGGATCGGCGCATCTTCCCTGGATGCGCTGATCGAGGATACGATCCCTGCCGCGATCCGCCTGAAAAAAGCGCTCGATCTGCCCAAAGCCATGACGGAGTTCGAATACATCTCCCATCTTCGTGGAATTGCGGCGAAAAACAGGCTGTACAAAACCTATATCGGACAGGGATATTACGGCACCATCCTTCCTGCGGTCATTCAGCGCAACATCCTCGAAAATCCCGGATGGTACACCGCCTATACGCCCTATCAGGCTGAGATCGCCCAGGGCCGGCTGGAGGCGCTGCTCAATTTCCAGACCATGGTGGCGGATCTCACGGGAATGGAAATCGCCAATGCCTCCCTGCTCGACGAGGCGACTGCCGCCGCGGAAGCGATGACCATGATGCACGGCCTGCGTTCCAGGGAGGACGTCAAGGCGGGGAAGAACAGCTTCTTCGTATCCCACGAATGCTTTCCCCAGACCATCGAACTCCTGAAAACCCGGGCGAAACCGCTCGGAATCGAACTGGTGATCGGGGATTTCAGGACGCTCACCCTGAACGCCGCCCTGTATGGCGCGCTGCTTCAGTACCCGGCGTCGAACGGCGCCGTGGAGGACTATTCCGGCTTCGTCACGAAGGCGAAGGAAAATGGAATGACCGTGGCGGTGGCAGCCGACCTGTTGAGCCTCGTGTTGTTGCCTCCTCCAGGCGAGTGGGGTGCCGACATCGTGCTCGGATCCGCGCAGCGATTCGGCGTGCCGATGGGATACGGAGGTCCGCATGCCGCCTTTTTCGCCTGCAGGGATGCGTACAAGCGATCCATGCCGGGCAGGATCATCGGGGTATCGAAGGATGCGGACGGAAATCCCGCCCTGAGAATGGCGCTCCAGACCCGCGAACAGCACATCCGGCGCGAGAAAGCCACTTCCAACATCTGCACGGCGCAGGCGCTGCTTGCCATCATGGCGGGAATGTATGCCGTATACCACGGCCCGGAAGGGCTGAGGAAGATCGCGCAGAGGGTGCACAGGTCTGCCGTTGCGATTGCGGATGAGTTGAAGAAACTCGGGTTCCGTCTTGTTTCAGAAACCTTCTTCGACACGATCGAGCTTCTGCATGCCGACTGGGTGAAGGTCAGGACCATTGCGGAGGCATCCGGGGTCAATTTCCGTTACGAGAGCGAGGGAATCGGCATCTCCGTCGATGAGACCACATCAGTCGGCGATCTGAATGCAATTCTCTCCATCTTCGCGGAAAGCGCGGGAAAGACGGCACCCGTTCTCTCCGGGGAGGTTTTGGAAGGATTGAAGGAACGGATTCCTTTGAGAACTTCGTCGATCCTCGCTCATCCTGTATTCAATTCCCAGCATTCCGAGACGCTGATGATGCGCTACATCAAGCGCCTCAAGA
>JAJZTT010000131.1:0-4509 GCA_021848705.1 Pseudomonadota bacterium | reverse complement strand
GGATCTTTCCCTCACCCACTCGATGATTCCGCTGGGTTCCTGCACGATGAAGCTGAATGCGGCCTCGGAGCTTCTTCCGCTCACCTGGCCCGAATTCGCGAATCTCCATCCATTCGTGCCGCTGGAACAGGCTGTAGGCTATCAGGAAATCATTTCCGGACTCGACGCCGCGCTATCGGAAATCACCGGCTTTTCCCAGATGAGTTTCCAGCCTAACAGCGGGGCTCAGGGAGAGTACGCCGGGCTGCTCGTGATTCAGGCCTATCACCGTTCACGCGGAGAAGGCAGGCGCAATGTCGCGCTGATTCCCTCTTCCGCGCATGGCACCAATCCGGCAAGCGCTGCGATGTGCGGCCTGGAAATTGTGGTGGTCAAATGCGACAGGCAGGGCAATATCGACGTGGAAGACCTGCGCGAAAAAGCCGAACTGCACCGGGATACCCTTTCCTGCCTGATGGTGACCTATCCCAGTACGCATGGCGTGTACGAGGAATCGATCATGGAAATCACTCGCATCGTTCACGAGAACGGCGGGCAGGTTTACATGGACGGCGCGAACATGAATGCGCAGGTCGGCCTCACCAGCCCTGGCAACATCGGCGCGGATGTCTGTCACCTGAACCTTCACAAGACTTTTGCCATTCCGCACGGAGGCGGAGGTCCGGGAATGGGCCCGATCGGAGTGGCAGCCCATCTGGCTCCTTTCCTTCCATCCCATCCCATGGTGAGAACCGGCGGAAGCCAGGGAATCCATGCGGTTTCCGCAGCTCCCTTCGGCAGCGCGCTGATCCTGCTGATTTCCTATGGATACATCAGGATGATGGGGGGAGAAGGACTGGCCCGGGCGACCAGGATGGCGATCCTCAACGCCAATTACATCAAGGATTCCCTGAAGGATCATTATTCGACCCTCTATGTCGGAAAAAACGGACGCTGCGCGCACGAACTGATCCTGAACTGCATGGAATTCAAGCGTGAAGCGGGGGTGGAGGTGGCGGACATCGCGAAAAGGCTGATGGATTTCGGCTTTCATGCGCCGACCACCTCCTTCCCGGTGGTCGATACGCTGATGGTGGAACCCACTGAAAGCGAATCGAAGGCGGAGCTGGACCGCTTTTGCGAAGCGATGATCGCCATCCGGGCGGAGATCAACGAAATCGCATCGGGGAGCGCGGACAGCAAGGACAATGTCATCAGGAATGCACCCCATACCGCGAAGGCAGTCATTTGCGGCGAATGGAGCCGTTCCTATTCAAGGGAAAAAGCGGTCTATCCGCTTCCCTGGGTGAAGGAAAACAAATTCTGGCCCGCAGTAGGCAGGGTGGACAATGTGTATGGGGACAAGCATCTCGTATGTTCCTGTCCTCCAATGGAAAGTTATCTCTGATCGAAAGCCCGGCATGTTCCGGGCTTTTTTTTGAAGAAAATTTCAATCGGGCATTGCAGGATTCCCGCCAGTGAGCTTTACTTAATCGGGTTCACGTACTACGTTTAAATCGTTCGATCAAGAGGAGGAGAAAAATGAAGATCCATTCGACGAGATTCGGGCATCTGGAAATAGACGACAGGAGAATCCTGACTTTTCCGCAGGGGCTGCTCGGACTTGAGGGATTGACCCGCTACACCTTGCTGCACGAGGAAAATCATGTCGTGAGCGACATCAACCAGCCCAGGGAGCCAAGGGAATTCGAGCACATCGTGCATTACCTGCAGTCGATCGACGATCCGGACCTGACTTTCCCCCTGGTCGATCCTTCCATTTTCGGCTTCGATTACGATCTGACCCTGACCGATGAAGATTCCAGGACCCTGCAGGTGACGGGCGGCGATTATGTCGCGGTGATGCTGATCGTCAGCAAGTACCCGGAAGATGCCTATCGAAGCGACAAGCCCGTCTACAACAACATCAGCGCAAACATCAACGGTCCGCTCATCGTCAACACGCGCAGCAGGATCGGAATCCAGAAGGTGCTTCCCAACATCAAGTACAACGTGATTTTTCACGCCGAAGAAGCCGCGGAACAGAGAATGCCGGCCTGATTTCAGGGCGCCGGATTTGGGTACCTGGAGTGGATCAGATCGATCTCCTTCAGGGTCGATTCGTCGAGAACCACCCCGGCGCTTCCGATGTTTTCCTCCAGTTGGGATAGCGTGGTTGCACCGATGATGGTGGCGGCCACGAAGGGTCGGCTCCTTACGAATGCGAGCGAAAGTTGTGCAGGCGTGATCCCCTGTTTTTTCGCAACTTCGCAATAGGCTTCCGCCGCTTCCTTCACGTTCACCTTGTGGTAGCGCTGACCGAACTGCGGAAAGAGGCTCAGCCTCCCTTCCTCTCCACGAAGATATTTTCCGGAAAGAATTCCGAAGCCCAGCGGGCTATAGGCGAGCAGCCCGATATTTTCCCGATGACAGATTTCGGATAAGCCGTATTCGAATACGCGGTTGAGCGGGTTGTATGCATTCTGGATCGAGACCACGACGGGGAGATCGAGGGATTTCGCAGCTTCCAGGAACTTCATCACCCCCCAGGGGGTTTCGTTGCTGAGCCCGATATGGCGGATCTTGCCGGCTTTCACGAATTCCCCGAGGACGAGAAGCTGTTCCTCGACCGGGACGGATTCCTTCTCCCTGGAAGAATCGTAGAAGCTCTGTCCGAAAATCGGAACGTTCCTGTCGGGCCAGTGGATCTGGTAGAGGTCGATATGATCGGTTCGGAGTCTTTTGAGGCTCGCATCGAGGGCATCGGATATGTTTTTACGGTCGACGGCAAGCGGTCCGCCACGGATCCAGCCGAATCCTCTGGAAGGCCCTGCAACCTTGCTGGCAAGGTAGAAATCTTCCCGCCTCTGGCATTCCAGCCATTTCCCGATATATTCCTCCGTCCTTCCCTGTGTTTCGGCACGCCCCGGGACCGGGTACATTTCTGCGGTGTCGATGAAATTGATCCCGGACTGGGCTGCGAAATCGAGTTGCGCATGAGCTTCCCCGATGCTGTTCTGTTCGCCGAAAGTCATGGTTCCGAGACACAGTTCGGAAACTTCCATCGTGCCAAGCTTGCGGTATTTCATCATCCCTCCCTTTGCAGCAGATCCACACGGATCGGAACCAAGAAATCCGCCCCCGATTCTCCCATGTACGTTTCGAATTTTTCACGCACTTCCCCGAGCAGGCAAGGGGAGAGCTCGTGGCGGGTGTGGGTCACCCCGATGATTTTTCTTTCGAAATCGCCGAAGTCATCGAAATGCGACTTCGTCATGAAAAAATGCTGCCCGAGGTGGGAGAAGCGGTTCGAGGAGGCCGCGCGCATCACCGCTTGGAAGGCGGCCTCCCGTACTTCCCTTTCGTTGTGGAAAAGGCGGAGCACTTCGTTGAATTCCCCCGCATAGACGGGTTCGGAAATATAGGCGAGCCCGCCGGGTTTGAGGACCCGGTGAATTTCGGAAAAGGCATCGTCCATGTGCCCGATCGGTACATGGTGCAGCGACTTGAACATCAGCACGATGTCGAATCGTCCGTCTCCTTCCGGAATATTCTGGGCACCCCCATATTCGAAGTTCACGTTGGGAAGATCGGAAATCAGCCTGTTTGTTTCGAGCTGGATTTCGTCGACTTCGAGCGCGAGGACGGATTTTGCCTTGGATGCAACGAAGCGGGTTTTTTCCGCCTTTCCGCAACCGAGTTCGAGCACTTTCGCGCCGGAAAGAGGCAGGAGCGAGGCCATGACCTCGTGTTCGTCGCGAACCGGATCGATTCCTTCCGATGCTATTCTCATGCGGTTTTCCTGAAAAAATGAAAAGATAACATGTCCGTGTTGACTCACAAAAAATCTGAATTCAGAGTTGACGTTGCTCCGTCAGAGATTCTGATCAATTTACCCGGATTTCGTTCGCACGTTCGCCTTTTCACAGCAGATTATCAATTTTCCCACTGGCAGCCCCCCTCCTTCAAACTCCGGCTGATAGGGCTTCGAACCTGCTAAAAATTGGAATAATTCCAATGAATTGTCAGGGAAGGGGAAAATCAGTACATTGGAAGGAATGATTTTCCGGATTTGACGGAAGAGAAAAGGTCGTGGGCTTCGCCGGAAATGTGGGACAGGAGAGATGGTGTTGGGTGCGCGGCTGGGTCTGGAATGTGCCCGGAGCGGCCGGTCGACTCGCCACGGGCTGGGTGTCGGATATACGAGTAAAGCAGCCGTTCGGTGCGAAGTTGCACGGAAAACACCTCGGTCAAAGCCGTCAAATTATATAGTGGCGTTGAACGGCCGCATTAGCTCATGTTCCATACAATTTGGTTGTAACGTGGCTACTGAAGCAGTGGCGATTCAGCAACTCAGTGGCTCTCTACATTGTCCAGAGATGACAAAATGGTAAGTTATATGACTTTAACAGGCTGTTGAAATACGCACCGATGCCTTCGGCTGATTGCCTATAAAACAGGCAATCGTTTCGCTTCAAATGCCTTGTCTTTCTTGGAAACCCGATTTCAACCGTTTTTCTTTGCTGTTTT
>JAJZTT010000130.1 GCA_021848705.1 Pseudomonadota bacterium | reverse complement strand
CGGCAGGTCGTTGAGCGAGTCGCTGTAGAACCAGCTCTGCGTAAAATCCTCCAGGCGCTCACCCCTGGATTCGAGCCAGCACTTCAGGCGGGTGATTTTCCCTTCGCGGAAGCTCGGTGTGCCCGAAGGCCTTCCGGTGAATTCTCCATCCTCGACTTCCGGCTCGGTCGCAATCAGGTTCGGTACGCCGAAAGCGTCCGCAATCGGCTGGGTGACGAAGCGGTTGGTGGCGGTGACGATGGCGCAAAGATCCCCCCCATGCTTTCTGACGAGTTCGAAAGCGGCGGGAAGCATCATCGGCCTGATCCTGGTTTCCATGAATTCGCGATGCCAGCAGTCGAGTTCCTTCCTGGCATGCCTGGAAAGAGGCTTCAACTGGAATTCGAGAAATTCGTGGATGTCGAGCGTACCCGCCTTGTAGTCGGCATAGAATTGCTCGTTTTTCGCCTCGTAAAGTTCCCGGTCGAGCACGCCCTTTTCGATCAGGAACTGGGCCCATTCGAAATCGCTGTCTCCGCAAAGCAGGGTGTTGTCGAGGTCGAAGAGTGCCAGATTCATTTGTTTTTTTCCTGCAGGTGGATGATTTCTTTCAGAAGCGGGATGGTGACCGATCGCCTCGTCTCCATCGAATATTCATCGAGCGCATCGAGCATCCTCATCAATGTGGGAAGATCGCGGCGCACATGGTGCATCAGGTATTCGACCACTTCCTGCGGAATTTCGAAGCCGCGGGTTCTGGAATGCGCGCGCAGCGCACAGCGCTTTTCCTCATCAGTGAGCGCATGTACCTGATAGACGAGGCCCCAGCCGAGACGGGTGGAAAGTTCAGGGCGAATGTCCATTCCGGCCGGAGGCCGCCTTCCGCTCGCGAGCAGCATCCCCCCTCCTTCCTTCAACCGGTTGTAGAGGTGAAAAAGGGAGACCTGGCCTGCGTCGTCGAGCTTTTCCACATCGTCCACCGCGACGAAGCGGCTTTCGGTTTCGAAGCGCGAATCCGCTGCGCAGGAAAGATGGACGGCATCGAACCCCGCCTCCCTCGCCTCGTCGACCATCGAAGCGAGAAGGTGGCTCTTGCCGCATCCCTCCTCCCCCCACAGGTAAAGCATCCTCTCCCCTCCGAGCAGCATTTCCCGCAGGGCGTGGACGAGCTCCGAGTTCCCCCCCGCGACGAAGCTCGTCATGGAAGGCTTGCCCGGGGAAAAATCGAGAATCAGCTGCCGCATGCCATGTCGAAGCGTTTGTGGTTCATTTGCTGTAAAATTGTATTTCAGCCAAACCCCGTATTTTATTCCATCCATGTTTCGAAGAGAACCTATCGTGAACGAATCCCTTTCCTACAAAGATGCCGGCGTAGACATCGACGCGGGCGACAGGCTGGTCGAAAATATCAAGCCCTTCGCCAAAAAGACCCTCCGCGAGGGAGTGCTGGGCGGAATCGGCGGCTTCGGCGCGCTGTTCGAGATCGCCGGGAAATACCGAGAACCGGTCCTCGTTTCCGGGACGGACGGCGTCGGCACCAAGCTGAAACTCGCCTTCATGCTGGACCGCCACGACACGGTCGGGATCGATCTCGTCGCAATGAGCGTGAACGACATCCTGGTACAGGGTGCGGAACCGCTGTTCTTCCTCGATTACTTTTCCTGCGGAAAGCTGGACGTGGGCATCGCAACCGACGTGATCCGGGGAATCGCGCAGGGATGCGAAATGGCAGGATGCGCGCTGATCGGGGGAGAGACCGCCGAGATGCCCGGCATGTACCCGGAAGGCGAATACGATCTTGCCGGATTCGCGGTGGGCGCGGTCGAAAAATCGCAGATCATCGACGGAAGCAGCATCTCGGAAGGGGACGTGGTACTGGGACTTGCTTCCAGCGGCGCCCATTCGAACGGCTATTCGCTGATCCGCAAGATCCTGGAGCGTGGGGAAGCAGACCTTTCCTCCAGGCTGCCCGGCGAGGAAAGAACCCTTGCAGACGCCATCATGGCGCCGACCCGGATCTATGTGAAACCGGTCCTCTCGCTCCTCTCGAAACTCCCGCCCAAAGGGCTCGCCCACATCACCGGGGGAGGACTCGTCGAGAACATTCCGAGGATTCTCCCGGAACACCTCGCCGCAGAACTCGATGCGACCAGCTGGACCCTGCCCGCCCTTTTCTCCTGGCTGCAGGAAAAGGGCAATGTCGCAGATGCGGAGATGCACCGTGTTTTCAATTGCGGCATTGGCATGGTGCTGGTGACTTCCGAAAACAATGCACAAGCTTCCATGAAAATCCTGGAAGAAGCGGGAGAGACCGTGCTGAGAATCGGCAGGATCAAATCACGCGCTGCAGGAGAAGCGCAAACCGTGGTCACCCGATGAAGCGGATCGTCATCCTGATCTCCGGGCGGGGAAGCAACATGCTCTCCCTGCTCGAATCGAATCTTCCCGTCGATGTCTGCGCAGTCATCAGCAACCGGCCGGACGCC
Organism: Pseudomonadota bacterium; assembly: GCA_021848705.1. Lineage (GTDB taxonomy): Bacteria > Pseudomonadota > Gammaproteobacteria > Burkholderiales > JABEVD01 > JABEVD01. The sequence continues at coordinate 5,625 of JAJZTT010000130.1, read as the reverse complement.
CCCGGTATCGGAATCGCAAGAAACAGGGGCATCGAGGCTTTTGCCGTCGATCACCGGCAATATTCCAGCCGGAACGAATTCGATGCCGAACTTTCCCGGAAGATCGATGCATTTTCGCCGGACATGGTGGTTCTTGCCGGATTCATGCGCATCCTTGGAAACGATTTCGTGGCGAGATATTCAGGCCGCCTCGTCAACATCCACCCCTCGCTGCTCCCCTCCTTTCCCGGGGTGGACACGCACCGGAGAGCGCTCGCGGAAGGGGTGAAAATCCACGGCTGCACCGTGCATTTCGTCACCGAGAAGCTCGATCATGGCGCGATCATCATCCAGGCCGCAGTACCCGTGCTTCAGGACGACAGCGCAGAAACCCTCGCAGCTCGCGTGCTTCGCGAGGAACACAGGATCTATCCCCAGGCAATCCGCTGGCTTGCCGAAGGAAAATTGAGACTCGCAGACGGGCGGGTATTCCTGGAAAACCCTGGAGATCCACCCGGCGCGCTGATTCATCCACCGATCTCTCCCTGAATGAACCGGCTGGCGAAAACGCTGCTATTCGCGCTTGCGATTTCGCTTCTCGTCCACCTGCTGCTGTTCCTTTTCCTCGAAGCGCCCGAGTTTCCTGAATTTCATTTGAGGGAGAAATCGCTGAAGATGGAACTCGTCAAGCCGCCCGAGCCGGTGAAATTCAAGCCAATCGCGCCGCCGAGGCCGAAAACCGCCTCGAAACCCGTCTCCCGCATGGCCGCAAAGCCTGTCGCTATCGCCCCCGTTCCCGGATCATCCGCTCCAGTTCCCACTTCCGTACCGGTCGCAGCAAGTCGTCCGGAGGCTGCGGAATCATCCAAGGTTCCCCTGCATGCAAAGCTCACCTTCCGGGTATTCAGAGGCAGGGACATCATGGTGGGCATCGCGGTCCACACCTGGGACATCCTGGAAGACGGGCATTATGAAATCACGAACAGGGTACAAGCAACCGGGATATTTTCCCTTTTCGTAAAGAAATCGATCGAACAGGTGAGCGAAGGGCTGGTGACCGGCGAAGGACTGCGTCCGGACCGATACACAGTGACGAGGGGAGGACCGGAAAACCGGCAGAGCGCCCGCTTCGACTGGAAGGATGGAAACCTCATCCTCGAATCCGGCGCTTCGCAAAAGGTGGTGAAACTCGAACCGGGCACCCAGGACCAGTTGAGTTTTCTCTACCAGTTCGCCTACACTCCGCCGAAAGAAGGCGTGTTCACTTTCATCGCAACGGACGGAAGGAAGATCGACACCTACGAATACCGCATTCTCGGGGAGGAAACCCTCCGCACGAGTACAAAGAAGTACCGGACGCTGCACCTTGCAAAGCTCCACGATGCCGGGGTCGAAGGCACTGAAATCTGGCTGGACATGGATCACTACTACTGGCCGGTTCAGGTGATGATGTCGGACAGCAAGGGCGATGTCCTGCGCCAGATGCTCCAGGAAATCGAAATCCGCTGAATCACTGCCGGCGGCGATGCTTCGCCGCAGGAGGCATCATCGCCTTGAACTGGCTGAGCCTCGCTTCCACCATGGAATGGGAATAAAAATCCCCGTCCTTGGCATTTTCGGCTATCTTCAATTGCTCGATCGCTGCAGGGATGTTGCCGGCCAGATAGTAAGCTTCCGCCTGCGCCTGATGCTGGAGCAGATCCTTCCCGAGTACGGCATAGCTCATCGCCCTGAGCTGGAACAGATGGTAATCCCGGGGCGTCTTCTGCAGCCTGGTTTCGATGAGCTTGAGCGCATCGTCCGCCTTTCCGTGATCGATGAGGGCCCGGCAATAATCGTAGATCAATGCATTGTAATCCGGATAGACATCGAGCGCATGCCGGTACAGGGCCATTGCATCCCCGACCTTGCCCTGGGCGAGCAGCACCCTTCCCTGCATGGTCAGGATGATCGGATTCTGGCCGACGACTGCGGCGACTTTCGCAAGCTCGGAAGCCGCCTGGTCGTATCTTCTCAACCTCATCAGCACTTCGACGAGCCCGAATCGATAAGCGGTTTCGTTCTCGTATTTTTTCTGCCGCAAAGAGGTCCTGAAAAAATCCAGCGCGTCGTTTGCATCGCCCTGGTCCGCGAGCAGTTTTTCCCTAAGCAGCCAGAAATCCGGGCTGTCCGCTACCTGCCTGTAGGGTACATTCTGCAGGCGGTTCTCGATCGCTGCAATCCGCTGGCTGGTGAGCGGGTGGTCATGGAGATAGACTGGCGCATTGTTTTCGTAAAGTCGGGTGGATTTCTGCAGGCGTACGAAAAAACTCTGCATGGCACGGGGATCGAATCCGGATTTTTCCAGAACCTGGAGGCCGACTCGATCCGCTTCCTCTTCATGGGCCCGCGTGACGTCGATCTGGGACTGGATGGAATTGGCCTGCGCTGCGGCAAGCGCCGCCTCCGACACCTGACCGTTGGACCTTGCAGCCAGGATCGCCACCGCCAGCGCAGCCAGGGACTCCATCGTGCTTCCCTTGGTCTCCCCGGCCATCCGGGCATAATGGCGCTGCGTCACGTGGCCGATTTCATGGGAAAGCACGCTGGCGAGTTCGGACTCGCTTTCCGCTGTCAGGATGAGGCCACTGTTCACGCCGATGAATCCGCCGGGAAGCGCAAACGCATTGACGGTATTGTCCTGGATTACGAAAAGATTGAGGTTGAGCCCGGGCATGCTGCTGTTGACGATGAGCCTTTGCCCGAGATCGTCGAGATACTGCGTGAGTTCCGGATCGTCCAGGTAGGATGGGTCGGCGCGGATCTGGCGCATCACCTCTTCGCCGAGTTTTTTTTCCTGCTGCGGGGAAAGGGACGCATCGGAGGAATCGGCTATGTCCGGCAATCCTTCCGCCCGGCAGGCAAGAGACAGGATCAGCATGCAACACAAGATGAAATTCTTCATGATCCTGCCGGAATGTTCCTCAAATGATGGTTCACCTGATTTTGTTCGTCACCAATTGTACCGCAACCTTGCAACGATTGCCTCTGGGGGATTCAACTGTGCCTTTCGGCGAGCCTTTTTCGTATCAGGGCTGCCTCCACTTCATTAAGATCGGATGCGGCTGGAAGAAGTTCCAGTGCGAGCCGCCTGTCCGCGATTCCCTCCGGAAGGAGGCCAAGGGATTTCGCCTCCCGGAAGGCAAATTCGGACAGAGGTGGTTGTGCCTTCTCCCATATCCCCCTCATTTCGCGAAGAAAGATTTCCGCCGTGAGCGGCCCGATGCCGCCGGCAAGCGCCATGATCCTCCTTTCCAGGTCGATGTGGTCCGATGCGCGCTCGTGAAGAATTTCCGGATCCGATTCGTAGCGCTCGATCAGGGTTTTCGAAGCTTCCCGGAGCTTCGCTGCGGTCCTGTTGTCGTATCTCGCATATCCCCCTTCGTCGAGCGCGCGGATCAATGCATCCTCTTTCGAAAAAGCCAGCGCATGCGCAGATAGAAGGGAATGTCGATCGAGACTGCGCCAGGATTTCTCGGCGACCTTCCACGAAATCCTCGCGCCGAAAAGAATCGATGCGACCAGCCAGCGAAAAATCTCCTCTCCGCATCTTCCGGAAAGATCGATGCCGAGCTCCCGCGAGAAGGTCCCCCCGTAAATGGAGACGAGTTTTTCAGGATCCATTGCAAATTTCCCTTTTCGGTCCAGTATAGACAGGAGGAGGGGGAAATGGCTGCGAGAATCCTGCTTGCCGGAGATGTAATGCTGGGCCGCCTGGTGGGCAAAGCCATCAGGAGCAGGGGAATCTCCTGGCCGCTCGGACCGCTCGAGCCTGTTTTCCGTGGCGCGGACGCGGTCCTTTTCAATCTCGAATGCGCGATCACCTCCTCGAAGAAAATCTGGCAAGGCCCACCCAAGGCATTTTATTTCGGTGCCCCGCAATCGGCCGTGCAGGCGCTCTCTGCATGCAAATTCACTGCAGCGAGCCTTGCCAACAATCATTTGCTCGATTTCGGGTATCGCGGAATGCTGGACACGCTGAAGCTTCTCGACGATGCGGGCATCTTGCATGCAGGCGCCGGAAAAAACGCAGCCGAAGCGGCCCGGCCAGCCTTCTTCGAAAGAAAGGGGATCTCCTTCGGCCTGGTTTCGTGTTGCGACCACCAGCATGACTTTTCTGCGGAAGAAGATTCTCCCGGAATCCGTTTCCTGGACCTTTCCGATGAAAGGACTGCGCTGGAGAAACTGCGCGAAGATTTCAGCACGGTTTCCGGCTGCGACTGGCCGATCCTTTCCCTGCACTGGGGGCCGAATCTGGTCGACCATCCTTCGGAAGGATTCAGGAGGATCGCCAGATCCTCCATCGACATGGGGTACCGGCTGATCCACGGGCACAGCGCGCATGTTTTCCATGGCGTGGAAATATACCGCGGAAGCCCGATTTTCTATTCCTGCGGCGATCTCGTCGACGATTACCTGGTCGATCCGTTCTTCCGCAACGACCATCAACTCATCTTCGATCTCTCGGTGGAAAGGAAAGGGGTGGAACGGCTCCATTTCCATCCGGTGTTCATCGAATGCTGCAGAGCCTCCCCCGCGACCGGAAAATCGCGGGAATGGATCGCAAAGGAGATGGCTCGGCGCTGCGATGCACTCGGCACCCGCGTACTGGAAGACTTCCGGATCCTCCCTGCGGGTTCAGACTGCGATCGCCAGCCTTTCCTCGCGCAGGAAGCCGAAGGAATCGAAACCGGCCATTTTCAGTGAAATGATGTCCGCCTGGCCGATGTCTCCGATGGCACGCAGTTCCCCGGTGAATCCCAGTACCCTGCGCAGCTTCCGGGCGATTTCGAACCCTTTCCCGTCTCCGTAACGGTCGAATTCGACCGCAATGACGGCGAAATCGTGCACATCCTGCTCGATTTCCCGGATGGAATCCTCTTCGCAAAGCCAGACGCCGAACGTCCATCCGTGCTCGTATTCCCGTTGCACGAGTTCGAAACGTCTCGCCTTCCAGAGCGATACCGGAACGAGCACGGGGCCAGCCGGAATGCCGGCTGAATTCCGGACGATTTTCCATTCCTGCGGGGATACGACATTCCTTCCGATCAGCCTGGTCATGATTCCTCCTGTGGGGTTACCGATGGAGGAAATTGTAGGGAATATCTTTATTCCGATGAAATACCGATTCGCTACATCGTTATTCCTGAATAGAATATCAGGACACGATCCCGATGAAGGGAGAAGGATGGGTGCGCGCGAAGCCTGTGCTCCTGGTGAGCAGTTCGGGAGAAATGTCGTAAATGACGGCGGGACCGTCCTTGAGCCTCGCCAGCCTCAGGTATCCGAGATGCTCCAGTGTCTCGAGCACGTGGTCGACGAGCAGTTGCGGCTCTCCGAGTTCATTGGCGAGATCCCGGCTGTTTCTGGTGGCGTACGCCGCACAACCTATCCTCTGAACTTTTTCCCGGAAGTCCGGAATGCATTCCTGCGCGTAAGCTTCGAAACCCTTCAGGGTGATGTGAAAGTGGAAGTGTCCGGTGCCGAAGGCGCTGAACAGGCGGATGTATTCGTCCCGATCCAGGTTTTCCAGCGCATCTTCCAGCTCCTCTGCGGAAAAGAGGAGGCCGTCTTCCTTCATCGGCAATTAAGAAGAACAAAAGAAAC
>JAJZTT010000129.1 GCA_021848705.1 Pseudomonadota bacterium | reverse complement strand
ACAGGGCGTAAAGGATTTCCTGACGGAGCTGCAGGAACTCATCGTCGAAAGACTGGAACAGGTTGACGGAAAATCCTTCCGCAGAGACGGCTGGGAACGCCCGGAAGGGGGAGGGGGACTATCCTGCGTGATCGAAGAGGGAAGCGTGCTGGAGCGGGGCGGGGTCAATTTCTCCCATGTCTTCGGCAAGGGACTTCCCCCCTCCGCGACCGCATCGCGTCCGGAGCTTGCCGGAAGATCCTTCCAGGCAATGGGGGTTTCTCTGGTGTTTCATCCGAGGAACCCCTATGCCCCCACCGTGCACATGAACGTGCGCTTCTTCGTCGCCGAAAAGGAAGGCTGCGAGCCGGTGTGGTGGTTCGGCGGCGGGATGGATCTCACCCCTTATTACGGCTTCGAGGAAGACGCCGTGCATTTCCACCAGACCTGCCGGAATGCGCTGCAGCCTTTCGGGGCCGATTATTATCCGGCTTTCAAGAAGTGGTGCGACGAATATTTCTATCTCAAGCACAGGAAGGAAGCGAGGGGGATCGGCGGCATTTTCTTCGACGACTTCAACAAGCCGGATTTCGAGACCTGCTTCAATCTCACCGAAAGCGTGGGTGATCACTTCCTTTCGGCCTATGTTCCGATCCTGGAGCGAAGGATGGACCTCCCTTATGGCGAGCGCGAGCGGGATTTCCAGGCATACCGGCGCGGTCGCTATGTGGAATTCAATCTGGTCTACGATCGCGGCACCCTTTTCGGGCTACAGTCCGGCGGCAGGACCGAATCGATCCTGATGTCGATGCCGCCCATCGTGAAATGGCGCTACGACTGGCATCCCGACGCGGGAAGCCCGGAAGAGAAACTCTACAGCGACTTCATCATCGGACGCGACTGGATCCGGTGAAGGCGCAGCTTCTCGATCGCCCGGGTTTCCCCCTTAGGCTCGCAGAATTCCGGATCCCGGAACCAGGGCCTGGAGAAATCCTGATCGAGGTGCATGCCTGCGGCGTATGCAGGACCGATCTGCATATCGCGGACGGAGAGCTTGCTGCGCCGCATTACCCCATCATTCCCGGGCATGAAATCGTCGGACGGGTCGTGAAGGGAGGATCCCGTTTTTCGACGGGCGGGCGGGTAGGCGTTCCGTGGCTCGGAAAAACCTGCGGGACCTGCCGCTTCTGCCTCGGCGGGCGGGAAAACCTTTGCGACTCCCCTCTTTTCACAGGCCACGGCATCCACGGCGGCTATGCCGAATATGTCGTCGCCTACGAGGATTACTGCCTCCCGATCCCAGAATCCTACGGCGATGCGGAAGCCGCGCCCCTCCTTTGCGCAGGGCTGATCGGGCATCGCGCGCTGAAGGCTGCAGGGGATGCGCATAAAATCGGCATCTACGGATTCGGAGCGGCCGCCCACATTGCCACTCAAGTCGCGACCCATGAAGGTAGGGAGATTTACGCATTCACCAGAGCCGGGGATTCTGAAGCACAGGATTTCGCGCGCTCCCTTGGCGCCGGATGGGCGGGAAGTTCAGGCGAGGCCCCGCCAGAAGAACTGGATGCTGCGATCATTTTCGCCCCTGCCGGAGAACTCGTTCCGGAAGCGCTTTCCAGAATTTCGAAAGGCGGGACGGTCGTCTGCGGAGGAATCCACATGAGCGACATTCCCCGGTTTCCCTATTCCATCCTTTGGGGGGAGCGCTCCATCCGTTCGATCGCCAACCTCACCCGCAAGGATGGAGAGGAATTCATGGAGATCGCACCTCTTGCCGGTGTCAAAACGGAAGTGACGACCTTTCCCCTGGAATTCGCCAATCTCGCCCTCGACAGACTGCGGTCCGGCAGGATCCGTGGCGCTGCGGTGCTGGTGACAGCGGCATGTTCATAGGCCATTATGGCCTCGCTTTCGGAGCAAAGAAGTACGCTCCCTGCGTCTCGCTCGGGACGCTTTTCCTGGCGACCCAGTTTCTCGACCTGCTTTGGCCGACCTTCGTGCTGCTCGGAATCGAAACGGTGCGGATCGTGCCAGGAATCACCCGGGTCACCCCGCTCCTATTCGAACATTACCCATATTCGCACAGCCTGCTCGCCGTGCTCTGCTGGGGCCTGCTGCTCGGCTTCCTTCACTTCAGACTGAGAAGGAACCGGACCGGCGCTTTCGTGGTGGGGTTTCTGGTGCTCAGCCACTGGTTCCTGGATCTTATGGTGCACAGGCCGGATCTTCCCATCCTGATACGGGGGAACACCTTCGTTGGATTCGACGCCTGGTCTTCCTATTCTCTGAGCCTGTTCCTCGAACTTTCGATCTTTCTGCCGGGGATCCTGATCTATGCAAAAACCACTTCTGCGCTCGACGGGAAGGGGAGGTGGGGATTCCGCTCCCTGGTGACCCTGTTGCTCTTCGTCTACTTCGGCAACACCTTCGGCCCCCCTCCCCCGAGTCCCGGCGCGATCGCCTGGTTGGGGGAGATGCAGTGGCTGCTGGTCGCCTGGGGATACTGGGTGGACAGGCACAGGACGACCCGGGGAGATCCGAGGCGAAGTACGAGGTAGCCCCTACAGCGAAGCCTCCGTTTCGCTGAAACCGATCCTGTGCAATGCGAGATATTTCCCGTAGGCTCGGTCCATTCCGAGGATATGGGAGACGAGCCAGGTTTTCAGCAGGAAACTGAGCAGATCGGCGGCTTCGCGTTTTTTCCCTTCGTTGAAGAGTTTTTCGTGGATCCTCATCTGGTGGAGAAGCTGTTCGTGCGCGGCCTTGTGTTCCGGAAATTCCGGATAGCCGATTTCGAGCAGCATTTTTTCCTCCGCCTCGAGATGGGTGATGACGTAGTTTCTCAGGAAATGGAAGGATTTCTGCAGGGATTCTTCCGGCCTTCCTTCCAGCGTTCCTTCCCTCAGATCGTTGATGGCACGGAACAGTGCCTGATGATCCCTGTCCATCTGATCGTTGTTGACGGTATAGCCGGGGTACCAGTCCACGAATGCCATAGAAACCTCATCCATCTGAATGTTCTGACGATTATACCCTGAAAGCGCGAACCCCGAGGCTGGAGAGATAATTCATGACCTGGGAAGACATCTCGGACAGAGGAACCACCTTGTCGACTCCTCCGGCAAGAATCGCTTCCCTCGGCATGCCGAAAACGACGCAACTCGCCTCGTCCTGTGCGAAATTGTAGGCGCCCGCCTGTTTCATCTCCAGCATTCCCTGTGCGCCGTCCTTCCCCATGCCGGTGAGGATGACGCCGATCGCATTCTTTCCGGCGCAATTGGCGGCGGAGCGGAACAGCACGTCCACGGAAGGACGATGACGGTTGACCGGAGGGCCGTCCGAGAGCTCGCAGTGATAATTCGCCCCGCTGCGCTTCACGAGAAGATGCGCATTTCCTGGGGCGATGTAGGCATGTCCGGGCAGGATCCGGTCGCCCTGTTCCGCTTCCTTGACCGAAATCCTGCACAGGGAATCGAGCCTCGCTGCAAAAGACTTGGTGAAAGCCTCCGGCATGTGCTGGGTGATGGCGATTCCCGGGCAATCGGGCGGAAGCTTCACCAGGAAGTCCTTGATCGCCTCCGTGCCTCCGGTGGATGCGCCGATGATGATCAGCTTCTCGGTGGAAGCGGAAGTATTGGACAGGGAGGGAAGGACCGCATCCGCCGTAAATTTTTCGGCCACCGGCTTCGCTCTCGGACGGGAACGGGCAGCCGCACGGATCTTTTCAGCGATCTCGTCTCCATATTCCTGCATTCCCTTCTGGATGTCGAGCTTGGGCTTGGAGATGTAATCGACTGCGCCGAGTTCCAGCGCCTTGAAGGTGATTTCGGATCCCCTTTCGGTGAGCGATGAAATCATGACGACGGGCATGGGACGCAAACGCATCAGCTTCTCCAGAAAATCGATTCCATCCATCTTCGGCATTTCCACATCCAGCGTGAGGACGTCAGGATTGAGCGCCTTGATCATCTCCCTGGCAACGAGCGGGTCGGGAGCGGCCCCCACCACGGTCATGTCGCCGTGGCTGTTGATGATCTCCTTGAGGATGCTGCGGATCAGTGCTGAATCATCCACTACGAGCACTTTGATGGTCATGTGAAGAGTTCCACTTCTCCCTCGACCTTGCCGTAGTCGAGGCGGGTTTCGTACTGGCGTTCGCGTTCGACGATGGTGTCGTTGTGCACGCCTTTCAGTTTTTTCACCAGCACCTTGCCGGTGCCGGGAAAGAAATAGACCTTTCTCGGGTAGATGTCCAGCAGATCCTTCGCTGTGACAGGGATGTTTTCCTTCTTCAGGTAATCGAGCACGAAGGAAGCGTTCCTTTCCCCGACATTGGTGACGGTAAATCCGCGCAGCACATTTCCTCCGCCAAATACCTTTGCTTCGAAATTTTTCTTGCTGGCTCCGAGTTTCAACAGGTGATTGATCAGCACTTCCATCGCATAGCTTCCATAGCGAGCCGAAGTGGAAAGCGGGCTGGCGGCATTCTTGTCGCTGTGCGGGAGCATGAAATGGTTCATTCCGCCGATCCCGCTTTCGCGGTCCCGGATGCACGCCGAAACGCAGGACCCGAGGACGGTGACGATCATCATGTCCCTCGAACTCACATAATACTCTCCAGGAAGGATCTTTGCCGCCTCGATCCTGAAATGCCGGTCGTAATAGATGTTGGGGGAAAGGATTTCCTCGAAGCTTTCCGGCATGGTTCAGACGGCCCGTTCCTGCTGCCGCATGGCGGCAGGCGAGATCCGGTAAACGGTCTTGCCGAGCGATTTGAAGAGATCGGCAGCCTGATAGAAATTTTCGGAATGCCCGGCAAAGAGGAGGCCGTCCGGCTGGAGCAGGGGAACGAATTTTTTCAGAATCCGGTACTGGGTCGCCTTGTCGAAATAGATCATCACGTTCCTGCAGAATATGGCATCGAAATGGCCCTTCATCGGCCAATTGTCATCCAGCAGATTGAGCCTGTCAAAGGTGATCATGTCGCGAAGCTCGCGTTTCACCATGACCTGCCCCTGCATTTTTCCGCTGCCCCTGAGAAAGTACCGCTTCACCAGCGCGGAATCGAGCTTTTCGATCCTCTCGATCGGATAGACCCCCTTTTCCGCCTGTTCAAGCACATTGGTGTCGATGTCCGTGGCGAGGATCTTCACCTGACTGGTGAATCCCCTGTACAGGTCCGCCATGGTCATGGCCATCGAATAGGCTTCCTCGCCGGTCGAGCAGGCGGAGCACCAAAGGTTGACCGGGCGCTCTCCGGCGAATTTTGCGACATGGTCGGCCAGGATGGGAAAATGATGTTCCTCGCGGAAGAAGGAAGTGAGGTTGGTGGTGAGCGCGTTGGTGAACGCTTCCATTTCCTCCGCATCCTTCTCGGCGCTGGAAAGATAGGCTTCGAATGTGGCGAATCCGGTCGCCCTCAGCCTTCTGGAGAGCCTGCTGTATACAAGATCCTTCTTGATCGGGGAAAGGGAAATCCCTGCCCGCTCGTAGAGGAGCTTGCGCACTCTGGAGAAATCCTGATCGGTGAAGGCGAATTCGCGACCGTTACCCATTCATCAGAATTCCTGCCATTCCCCGTCGTCGCCATGTACGGCGACCGTCTTGCGAACCGTCTTTCTCGCTTGCTGGACGACCGGCTTTTTCTCCGCCCTGACCGGAGTGGCGCGCTGCTTCGCGACGCTCCTCGTTTCTTCCCCGAGCTTGAAGATCGAAACCGAACCGCTCAGATTTTCCGCCTGCTCCTGCAGGGATTCGGCAGCAGCAGCAGCCTCTTCGACCAGCGCAGCATTTTGCTGGGTGACTTCGTCCATCTGCGTCACCGCCTGGTTGACCTGCTCGATTCCGGAACTCTGTTCGTCGGAAGCGGCCGAGATTTCCGCCATGATGTCTGTGACATGCTTGACCGAGGTGACGATCTCTCCCATGGTTTTCCCGGCTTCCTGGACGAGGCGCGATCCCCCTTCCACCTTGGAGACCGAATCCGAAATCAGCTGCTTGATTTCCTTGGCCGCTGCCGCACTTCTCTGCGCGAGGTTCCTGACTTCGGCTGCCACCACTGCAAATCCCCTTCCCTGCTCGCCTGCACGTGCAGCCTCCACCGCAGCATTCAACGCCAGGATGTTGGTCTGGAAGGCGATCCCGTCGATCACCGAAATGATGTCGACGATCTTTTTCGAAGATTCGTTGATGGCAGACATGGTGTTCACGACCTCGCCGACGACTTCCCCACCCTTGACCGCAACCTGGGAGGCGGCTGCAGCCATCTGGTTGGCCTGCCTCGCATTCTCTGCATTCTGCTTCACGGTCGAGGAAAGCTCTTCCATCGAGGAGGCCGTCTCCTCCAGACTCGATGCCTGTTCCTCGGTGCGTTGCGAAAGATTCGTGTTGCCTGAGGCGATTTCGGAAGAGGCTGTGGCGATGAGGTCGACCGCTTCCATGATTTTTCCGACAATGTCGCGGAGATTCTCGATGGTTGTCACAACGGCGTCCCGCAGCACGGCGAACTCTCCGGTGAAAACCCCTTCCATCGACTGGGTGAGATCTCCCGCCGAGAGTGCTTCCATCACCCGTTTGGTTTCCTTCAGCACCGCCTCCACCTGGATCTGGTAATTCTTCTGCTCGGTGACGTCGGATGCATACTTCACCACCTTGTAGGGTTTGCCGTTGAGGTCGAGAATGGGATTGTACGATGCCTGGATCCAGACCTCCCGCCCTCCCTTCGCGATGCGCTTGTACAGGGCGGCATCGTACACGCCCCGATTCAGTCTTTCCCAGAATGCCCTGTATTCGGGGCTGTTCGCATAGGTGGAATCGACGAACAGGCTGTGGTGCTTCCCCTTCACCTCGTCGAGGGAATAGTTGATGACATCGAGGAATTTCTGGTTCGCGGTGATGACGGTGCCATCCATGTTGAACTCGATCACGCCCTGGGATTTGCCGATCGCATCGATCTGCCCCTGATAATCGGCATTTCTCAGTTTCTGTTGCGTGATCTCGGTGGCAAACTTGATCACCATGTATGGTTTCCCGTTCTGGTCGAGGATCGGATTGTAGGATGCCTGAAGCCACACTTCGCGCCCTCCCCTGCCGATGCGCTTGTATTCCCCCGAATCGAATTCACCCCGGTTCAGCTTGTCCCAGAATGCCCGGTATTCATGGCTTTCCGCATGGGCAGGATCGACGAACATGCGGTGGTGCCTGCCACGGATCTCCTCCAGCGAATAGCCGAGGATGGAAAGAAAATTCTGGTTTGCAGTGATCACCGTCCCGTCCATGTTGAACTGGATCACGCCCATGGACTTGCTGATGGCCTCCACCTGTCCCTGCAATCTGGCGAGTTCGGCGGACGATCCATCGTCCGAAGAAAACATCCTTGCGAAAAATCCTTTTTGTTTTGTACTCATGCCATTCTCCTGAAATAGGCCCGGGTGATCATTCCTGGGCAACGGTATCGACGAGTTCCATGTCGCGACTCGTCATCAGCCTTTCGATGTCCACGAGGATCAGCATCCTGTCGTCCACCGTTCCGATTCCCGTCACGTATTTCGTGTCGATACCGGAACCGAATTCCGGCGCTGGTTTGATCTCTTCCGTGGTCAGCGTCACCACGTCGGATACCCCGTCCACGACCATCCCCACCACCCGCCTTGCGACGTTGAGGATGATGACCACGGTGAATTCATCGTATTCGACATGGCCCAGATTGAACTTGATCCTCATGTCGACGATCGGAACGATGCTTCCTCGCAGATTGATCACTCCCTTGATGAAATCGGGGGTGTTGGCGATATGCGTGACCGCGTCGTATCCACGGATTTCCTGCACCTTGAGGATTTCGATGCCATATTCCTCCTGGCCCAGGGTGAAGGTCAGAAACTCTCTGTTTGTTTCTTCGGCATTCATCGTTGGCTCCTTAAAATTCCTGCCAGTCTCCATCGGTCGCAGCAGGTTTCATTGCCGGCTTCCCGGCTGATCTGGATATCGGCTTGCGGAAGATGGGGGCTGCATCACCCAGGTTGAATGTGGAAACCGAGCGGGAGAGGTTCTGCGCCTGTTCTTCCAGCGATTCGGCCGCTGCAGCCGCTTCCTCGACGAGCGCCGCATTCTGCTGCGTCACTTCGTCCATCTGGATCACCGCCTGA